>DATKNP010000015.1:0-12318 GCA_035541295.1 Minisyncoccota bacterium | reverse complement strand
CCGCGCGGTTAGCTCAGTGGTAGAGCATTGTCTTGACGTGACAAGGGCCGTGGGTTCGATCCCCTCACCGCGCACCAACACCCTATGGAGCGCATATCAGTATCAGATCCTGCTGCCGTAGCTCATGCAGCCGCCGTACTTGCCTCAGGAGGCGTTATTCTGTATCCGACCGACACCTTGTATGGTTTGGGCGCCGACGCGCTCTCAGACACTGCTCTTGCGAAGGTACATAAGATCAAGGGCAGCGGTGAGCGTAAGCCCGTGCACGCGATCGTCGCTGATATCGCAATGGCAGCGGAATATGGTGAAGTGAATACAATTGCGAAGGTGCTTGCAGAGCGGTTCTTACCTGGGCCGCTTACATTGATCCTCAAGAAAAGAGCCGGCATCGATTCTGGTATCGCACGTTACATCGGGACATTCGGCATTCGCATTCCGAAGAACGATTTTTGTCTCGAACTTTCGAGGAGTTTTGGGAAGCCGTTCACCACGACAAGTGCCAACAAAAGTTCCATGATGCCAGGCCGGACTATCAACGAGATTCTCGCACAACTTGGAGATGGGACTCTTCTGCTCGACCTTATTATCGATGCCGGGGAATTGCCGGTAAGCGCTCCCTCGACTGTTGTCGATGTTTCTTCCGGATCCCTCATCTTTCTGCGCGAGGGCGCCATCCCAAGAGGAGATATCGACAAAGTCGTGCTTCTGTAGGCCTGTGCACAAGGCCTTTTGACAGAAAATCCAGGTGTTCTACACTAGCAGGCAGCATTCGGTACACGCCTCATCTTTTTATTATATAATCTTCGGAATATGGAAAACAAGAATGCAGATCCTAATACTAATATCGTTCGTAACTGGCTCGCTGGCGTCGGCGTCGTTCTCGTCGTTCTCGTCGCGGTGACCTATGCAGTACACCGCAACGACACCATGCCTGCGACTGTCGCAAGCGATGAGAGTTCGAGCACTGAGATGATAGCAACATCTTCTTCAGAGACCGCCATGACAATGAATCAAATGAATCAAATGAATCAATCGAGCCAGTCCGGCATCTTCCCCACCATACCAGGAACGATGACAACCCCATCGACCGGTGAGGCTATTCATCTGAGTAATCAATCGGCTGGCGACTCGGTCGCAATAGGCAGTATGTCGGTCACCCGTAAGAGCTGGATCGCTATCAAAGACAGCAAAGGCTCCATCCTCGGTGCCGCAATTTTCGACGTAGGAGCAACCACAGGATCGGTGCCACTCTTGCGTGCGACGATCCCCGGAGGACAATACGAAGCTGTCATTTACATCGACGACGGCGACCACATATTCGACCTCCACAAGGACATGCTCGTGATTGCGGCGGATGGCTCTCCAGTGTCGACAGCGTTTAACACGAAATAGGGCTCAGATCGGATCTTATAATAGAAAGGCCCCTGATTTATTATTAGTTGCTTCGAAAAAGATATCTATGAGTGAAGGAATGAGCCCAAGTAGTTGGTCGGGGATGGATAAGCCAAGGCAGCGAACTGTGCTTGAACGAAAAGAAGAAAAGGAGCCATTTCCACAATTTGCTGACAGGTTTGATTCTCAAGCGGAAGCAGCACTAGAAAACAATCTCTTTTTAGTTGGAGGTGTGATGGCACGATTGAAAAATATCAAATCTGCTCTTACGGGGGCAGTGGACAGAGATGGTATTGAGAAACTAAAAAAAGTGTGTCAGGAGGTTGCAAGGCAAAATGCTCCAGGATTTTCAGACACGCTCGACGATGTAAACCCGGGTTCGTTGGAAAGGGCTGGGCTTGTTCTGGCTTTGGCGCGCTTGTTGATCGCGCAGAAAGAGACTATACACTAACCGTTTTTTTAAGTGTTGATTTTTTGGCCTCATCCGCGACCCGCCATAGATACCACGAGGCAACTGATGCATGCGCGCGCCAGTCCTTTGCCAGTTTTTCCATTTCCTTTTCGTTCGGTAAAGCCTGCAGTTTATAGACCACTTGGAAACCTTTGCGGATGGCGAGATCGCCGACGGGCAAGATGTCGAGGCGATTGAGAGAGAATATGAGAAGCATGTGTGCCGTCCAGGTGCCGATGCCTTTGACGGCGGTCACATGTTCGATGATCTCGTCACTCGTCATTTTGTTGAAAAGCTTTTGATCGACCGTGCCGTCGATGCACTTCTTCGCGAGGTCGCGGACATATTCTACTTTTTGTCCCGAAAGCCCGGCCTTGCGCAGTCGCGGCCTGCGGATTTTTAGCAGTGCCTCCGGTGTCGGCGTACCATCGGGAAAGAGTGCGACGACGCGTGCAAGGATGGTCGCGGCGGCACGACCTGAGAGTTGTTGGTAGACGATGGAGCGCAAAAGCGCGTGGAAGACATCGATCTTGCCGTGGTAACGGTCGATCTCTGGTGACCCGTATTTCTTGATAAGTGGCCTGAAATAGGGCTCCTTTTTGAGCTTAGTGAGTGCCGCAGCAACGTCTTTTTTCATGCCCAGTACTATACCGTGTCCCTTCTTGATGACCAGTGGTGGGACGATCCATCACCATGCAGTGTCGTGACTTGTGCTTATAGCAATACCTTCTATTATTGAATGGATTATGCGCACACTGAGCTTGGAGTACCTACCATGAAAGATGTCACCCGCGTCATAAAGACTGAATCACCGCAGGTCGTTTCCGATCCGCGTCCGGTGTATTCGATCAAATGGCGCAGCCTCAAGGTGGCACTGATGTCTGTAGTGCCACTTACGTTCGTTCTCATGTTCACCCTGTATCTTTCTCTAGCCCCATCCGATACCCTGCAAACAGTATTTGGAATCTTGGCCGTACAAATCGTCTCTGTACCTGTATATGTATTTGTCCTTCTTGGTATCACCGTACTTACCGCATTCTCGACCTATGCTGCCGTCGATAATCACTTCGTTCGGCCGGTACGATTCATTGTCGCATGGCTCTCGCAGGCACAGAGCAGCAATTTTGAACACATTGGATTTCTTCCGCCGGTCGGCAAGGATGATTTCGGTGAGCTGGTGCGATTGAGTGCGACCTGTGCAGATCTTGCCTCGCAGACACGAGAAGCAAACAAGCACTTACTGGAAGAGAAGTCACTCTTCGTTACGATAGCGGCGCATCAGCTGCGGACGCCACTTACCGGTCTCCTCTGGACCATTGATTCACTGCTTGATCCACAGACAAATGAAGCTATGCGCCATCAGCTCATGACCGATGCCGATAGCTTGCTCAAGCGGATGCGGCTTATCGTCAACCACATTCTCGCGAGCGCGAACGTCGAAGAAGGGAAATTTGGCTACATGTTCGAACAGATCGACATTGTGGCAATAATCAGCAAACTCATCGAAGAGTTCAGACCCGTCGCGGACGCTCGCTCTGTCAATATCGTTTTTGAACACCCCACACCCGTATTCAATGTTGCTGCCGATGCCGAACGAATCTCGCTCGCACTCTTCGATCTTATGTCGAATGCAATTGATTACACACCTGCTGGCGGCACGGTGACACTGTCCATCGTCCCTAAGGGCGACCAGCTCGAAGTAGCAATTGCCGACACTGGTATCGGAATATCAGAAGTAGAACTTCCCCACCTCTTCACGAAATTCTATCGTGGGGAACGCGCACGCCACATGCGCCCTGACGGATCCGGGCTCGGACTTTTCCTCGTCAAGGACATCATGTCAAGTCATGGTTCCGACATCGCGGTGACCTCTCATGAAGGCATCGGTTCGCGCTTCTCATTCGTTCTCAATTCGAAGTCGGGTCCGAAATAAAAGACGAATCAATGGAAACAAACACACCCCACATCCTTGCGGTCAACGTCGGTTCATCGAATGTCAAATTTGCGCTCTTCTCAATAGTTGCAAAACCAGAGAAGGTCATCACTGGCACGGTCGCCATCGATGGTGCACTCGAAGAGATTATGAAACAAATCGGTTCCTATATCTCATCAGAAGCTGTTACCGCCGTTGTGCATCGTGTCGTATCTGGCGGTCCGAAGTATCTTCAGACAGCACCCATTGATGACGCGATGCGTGCGGAACTCTCTAGGCGCAGCACGTTCGATCCCAATCATGTGCCGGCGGAATTAGGACTCATCGAACAGTTCGCAGCACATCTTCCCCATGCCGTGCCGATCGCGTGCTTCGACACGACGTTCTTCGCTGACGTGCCGCGTGTCGCACAACTCTTGCCCATCCCGCGTCGTTACTACGAACAAGGCCTGCGGCGCTATGGGTTTCACGGTCTTTCATATGAGTATCTCTTGAAGGAGGTTGCGCGTCGACAGGGAACGGCCGTAGCTCGTGGGCGCATCGTGATGGCGCACCTCGGAAGCGGTGCGAGTCTCGTCGCGATCAAAGATGGCAAACCAATCGATACGACGATGGCGTTCACTCCCGCCTCTGGTATACCGATGAGTACACGCGCGGGCGATCTTGATCCAGGCATTGTCCATTACCTTGCGCAAAGCGAAGGTATGGAGACGGCTGAGTTCAACGACATGGTCAATCACCGATCCGGACTTCTCGGATTATCTGAGGTAAGTGGTGAGATGTACTATCTTCTCGAACATGAAGCGAGCGATCCGCGTTGTGCCGATGCCGTTGCTCTCTTTTGCTATGAGATCAAAAAGCGCATCGGAGCGTTTGCGGCAGCAATGGGTGGTATCGACCTGTTGGTATGGAGTGGTGGCATGGGCGAAGAAGCGCCACGGATTCGACGACGTGTGTGCGAAGGTCTGGAATTTCTCGGCATCACACTCGACACGGCACGCAACGAAGCGGGCGAGGATATCATCTCTCCCGAAGGGAATCGTGTGTCCGTTCTCGTGATACGATCGGATGAAGAATCGACGATGATCGACGAAGCATGTCGCATTCTTGCACATCATGGATAAACCACTCGCTCCTGAAATGATATCGAAGATCGATGCGTATTGGCGCGCGTCCAACTATCTTTCCGTTGGGCAGATATACCTGCGCGACAATCCGCTTCTGCGCGAGCCCCTGAAACTCGAGCATGTGAAGCAGTTGCTTTTGGGTCACTGGGGCACGACTCCTGGTCAAAATTTCATATACACACATCTCAATCGCGCTATTAAGGAGCACGATCTCAACATGATCTACGTCTCGGGTCCGGGTCATGGAGGACCGGCAGTAGTAGGCCACGTGTATCTTGAAGGCACCTACAGTGAAGTGTATCCGAACGTTAGCCGCGACAGCGCCGGCCTCAAACGGCTTTTCGCGCAGTTCTCTTTCCCCGGTGGAATCTCGAGCCATGTGTCGCCACAAACGCCTGGTTCGATACATGAAGGTGGGGAATTGGGTTATTCGTTAAGTCACTCGTTTGGTGCAGTCTTCGATAATCCTGATCTCATCGCCGCATGTGTCGTCGGTGATGGCGAAGCAGAGACAGGACCCTTAGCGACTGCATGGCATTCCAATAAGTTTCTCGATCCCGAGACCGACGGTGCCGTCTTGCCGATTCTCCATCTTAATGGATTCAAAATATCCAACCCCACCATACTCGCGCGCATCTCGCATGAAGAACTCGAACAACTCTTGCGCGGATATGGTTGGGCACCCTACTTCGTCGAAGGTGATGACCCCGATCAAATGCATCGTGCAATGTGGACAACGCTCGACGCGGTCGTTCTGGAAATAAAACGCATCCAAGAGAATGCGCGCACGCATAACGATACGACGCGACCGCACTGGCCGATGATCGTACTTCGATCACCAAAAGGTTGGACCGGGCCAAAACTCATCGACGGCTTGAAGAACGAAGGAAGCTTCCGTTCGCACCAGGTTCCGCTTCTAGTCGATGCGTCGACAGCGCCTGAGCATTTGCAGATGCTCGAGGACTGGATGAAAAGTTATCGACCCCAGGAGCTCTTCGATGCCGAGGGTCGGCTCATGCCAGAGCTCGCAGCACTCGCCCCGGAAGGTGACCGACGCATGGGCAGCAATCCACATGCAAATGGCGGCAGACTTTTGCGCGAGCTCATTATGCCGGATTTCCGAAACTACGCCGTCGATGTGCCTGCACCAACGCGCGCACTCGCGGGCAATGTCCACGTCATCGGCCCGTTCCTGCGTGACATCATCAAGGCAAACGAGGAACAGAAGAATTTCCGTATCTTCAGTCCCGACGAAACGATTTCCAACAGACTCGAAGCAGTCTTTGAAGTGACGAAGCGGCAGTGGAACGCGCAAACAAACAACGATGATGAATTCCTCGCGCCAGCCGGTCGTGTGATGGAGGTGTTGAGCGAGCACCAATGTGAAGGTTGGCTCGAAGGCTATCTCTTGACCGGTCGACATGGTCTCTTGCACAGCTACGAGGCCTTTATCCGTATCATCGATTCGATGTTCAGCCAGCATGCCAAGTGGATGAAACTGTCGCGCGAGATTCCGTGGCGCGAGAAGATTGCATCTTTGAACATTCTTCTTACCTCGCACGTCTGGCGACAGGACCACAATGGATTCACCCATCAAGACCCTGGCTTCATCGACCATGTCATCAACAAGAAAGCTGTCATGGTACGCGTCTATCTGCCACCAGATGCCAATTGTCTTCTTTCGGTCATCGACCACTGTCTGCGCTCGAGCAATTACATCAATGTCATAGTCTGCGGTAAGCACGAGAGTGTGCAGTGGCTCACGATGGATGCCGCGGTGAAGCATTGCACGGAGGGTATCGGTATCTGGCAATGGGCGAGTACTGATCATGACGGAGATCCCGATATCGTGATGGCATGCGCGGGCGACATCCCCACACTCGAGATACTGGCGGCGGTATCGATCTTACGCACCAGTTTGCCACACCTCAAGATCCGCGTCATCAATGTTGTTGATCTTATGCGCCTGCAGCCTGCACATGAACATCCGCATGGTCTTTCGGATGTCGACTACGACTCGCTCTTCACTAAGGATCGCCACATTATCTTCGCCTATCACGGCTATGCATCCTTGATTCATAGCTTGACCTATCGCCGCGCCAATCGCGAGATCCACGTACGTGGTTACAAAGAAGAGGGAACTATAACAACGCCGTTTGATATGGCAGTGATGAACGACATGGATCGCTTCCACCTTGTAATGGCGGTTATCGATCGTCTTCCTGCGGCGGGAAGTGCGGGTGCCTATCTGCGACAGCAAATGGCCGACAAACTTATTGAACATAAAGAGTACATCAAGGAGAACGGCGTCGACATGCCCGAAGTTCGTGATTGGAAGTGGAATTTTTAAACCCGTGCTCACGGACGGTCACGTGTTCGCTTCATCGATCTCGACATCCTCCCCATCGTCTTCATCATCGTACTCGTCATCTTCTTCATCCCCATCCTCATCGTAGGTATCACCATATCCTGAGGCTTCCTCTACGAGAAAGCGTGAAAGTGCACGTGCGAGTGATTTATCAATAACAGGAATGAGAAAATCGCGACGCTTGCGCGGGCGGAGCGCCTCGCGCGAGCTGCTGATAGTGATGTCGAGCTGGGCGAGTCCGAGCAAGCGCCAATGATAGGGTTGTTCGATGTGGACGTTACTGATCTGTTTGTAGGGGATCGTAATTTCTTGCATGCGCAAGAGTCCGCGACGCAGATGAAAGGCATGGTCATCAACGAAGAAGCTGTACTGGCGGTACTGCACCGAGACTCGCAGGTAGGCGACGATGAAAAATCCGACACCGACGAACAATATCCACTGTGCGAGCATATCCGGGCTTACGTACCAGTCGGCATGGCTTGCGAGGAAGTGTGCGGTGGGATCATTAAGAGTCCCGAATGCTATCGAATAGGCGAGATAACAAAAAAGTGCGGCTAATCCGATGATCCACCAACAATACTTGAAGATAAAGTAGATGTACGTCCGCTGACCTGTTCGATACCTCGTATCAAGCGCTATTATCATATCCTTATTGCTCCTGATTATACCATTCTCGTACTGAGCTACGAAAATATAGTGCTCCAGATAAGCCAGAGGTTAAGTGTTATCAGACAGATCGCTATAATGGATGCGGTTATCGTCAACCATCGTGCATTTGCGAACGCCCCAGGAGCAATTGTGTACACCAACACGCCACGTACGGTCACTCATCTATTTCGACAACGGGTACGTTGGACCTATGGTTTTTTGCGGAATATATTTGATTATAGATTTATGCTCATGAACCCTGCGTACGGGGATCCGGGGCTCGTGGTTCTTCCGATAGCGCTCGTGTCGGTTCTTGCGGGCGTTTTCTTTTTCTTGCGCCTCGTCAGAAACGAAGTAGTCACGTTTGGAAATACACTCACCCGTTTCGAAGTAACCCACACGCTTCCCCATCTGTCATTGCATGTATTCTATATGGATACGAGCATGATGGTCCTTATCGTGTATATAAGCATGCCTCTTGTGGTCGTTCTTATATCTGCCGGCTCATTGATTGGTACGGGCTCTTATCGAGTGCCCTTCAGCACGCCTCTTTTTGTTTGCGTCTACTGTTTTATCGCTCCTACGTGGCTTGGTACGGCGATCATTCGAGCTCTGTTTAAGACTGGTGTACAGTGGTGATGTCTATGAATCCAAGCAAGGAGCATGGGACATTTTACAGAGGTAACAAGCTGCGCATCGGTGCAGGGTTTCTGTTTCTTTTGATGGGGTCGTATGTGTTCATCACCAGCGCAGTCAAACCGCCTATACCTACGGCAACATCCAACCTTGTACTCGCAGGCACCGGGCAAGAAAACGGTGCGTGGTTATGGACTTCCGTCTTCAAGATCGACCCCGCGTACAGAAAGACCATTATTGCCGGCGCGCGGGAAAACGGCATCAACAGCATCTATATATCGATTAACGACTACATAAGCGTAATGGACATACCTGACGTATCACAAAGAAAAAAGGCCGAGAAGACGTTCGATGACACCCTTGAGGATTTCATAACCGAGGCACACAAAAACAATATCGCGATCGACGCAGTGGCTGGTGCGCCGAATTGGGGCGAGGCGCAGAGTACGTACCAAGCCGATCGCGTGATCGAGTATGTCGAGCAATTTAACAAGACGCATGCTGAAAAATTTCGAGGCCTACAATTTGACGTGGAACCCTATTTGCTCGATTCGTATGCTGCTAACCAAAAGGAAACCCTTGTTGGATTTTTAAATCTCGTGAATCGGACAGTGGCTACACTCAACGCAACCGATCTCCAATTCAGTATCGTGGTCCCTGATTTTTATACGTCGCATAATCAGACCGCACTGGAGTTTACTTTTTTGGGAGTTTCCGGATCTACCTTCGATCACCTCCTTACCATACTCGACAAAAGACCCGGTAGCAGGATGATCGTCATGGCGTACCGCAGTCAAAGTTCGGGAAATGACGGATCAATCGCGGTATCTAGGGATGAAATAGCGGAGGCGAATACCTCTCGGACAAACATACTGGTGGCCCAAGAAACGGCAGACGTCGGTGATACGAGCGTCAGCTTGTATGGTGACTCGAAAGCGTATTACGCGGAACAAATCAATGACATCAGACAAGCGTTCGGCAGGGACAGAAGTTTTGCGGGAACGGCGACGGATTACATTGATACCCTCCTCGCACTTCACTGATCCTACGGTAGCCGCACACAGCGGACACTGTGGGTATTATTACCCACCTTGTTGTCGAAGGCATAGCCATCGGACAAGTTGATAGTCCAGGCATATTCCGAGAAATTATTCACCCCGAAGGATGCGATCGTGGCAGACCAGTAGTATCTATACACGCCCTGCGGCTCCAAGTTGCCGTATGCCCCATCTATGTACGCTTGGAGCAATTGCTTTTGGTGCGGCAACGACCATCCCGAGTGACCAGAACAAAGTTGTCCTGCCGTAAGGCTATTGTTGTTTCCGCCGCCGCTGTCCCATGTGTAGGTAGTGTCTGTACCGAAATACGCGCAATTCCCGCCGGACGTACAGCCTGAGGTGAGCGTCCCACTATCCGTGACCGTATCCCACGATGAGCAGCCGGAGCCCGTGCAAGGATAGCTCCAGACCAGTCCCGTTGCACTGTCTTCTTCATCTGCTCCTGCATCGCCCGTCCCGCAATAATTATTGCCGGAGCTGCAGGCGGTCCACAGGGTCGCGTATCTGTCGGAGGGAGGCGTGGCGCCAATGTAAACGCCGCTAAAATCATCCACGCCGCCATCTGCCTGCGATCCGCCCGCTATCGGACCGCGAAAAGTACAAGGAGCCAGAAAGAAATCGCCGGCGGTGCTGTTACAGGTGCCGTTGAACTCGTTGGCCATCAGCGTTCCCGTGATGCCAAGATACGTAGTGCCAGAGTCTATCTTTGTCGCATTAATCGTCGGAATGGCGTTGTAGATATCGGTCAAGCCATGCGCAGGGGCAGAAGGAGAGGTCGTTGTGGAAAGGTTATGATTTCCAGCTGTGGCACCCGCGTTGGTAGTAAGACGAGTATAGATATCGTCCAGCGTATAGCTGGTTGCCGCCGGAGTACCCGAAGGTGGCATAAGAGAACCCGCAGCATACACGACCGAAGCGACGACTAGCACCGGCAGGAGAACACTTATGGAAAAGCGAAGTACGTGCCCTGCCTTCTGATATATTTTTTTCATACAAAAAAGATGCCGATTAATAATTATTGGTAATGTATGCACGTGTCAGCGGACCAAGGTACCCTGCCGCTGGTGTAATGCCGTGGGACTTTTGGAATGCGATAACCGCCCGCTTTGTAAGAGAGCCGAAGTAGGTCGTCTCATGTCCTAGACTGCCCGCACCTGTTGCCGTAATCGGTATGCCATGGGTATTTAGAAATTCTTGCAACAACGTAATGTCCGCTCCGTTGTCGCCGAGATGATGGTTTTTTGAAAACGTATAGGTCGGAGGTGGCAATGTGACTGGAGTGGTAGTGGTAGGGCTTGTTGCAGGCGCGACAATACTCGGCGGCGGTGATGATGGAGGAGTAACACCGACTGCGGAGACGTATCCGATGCTCATGGGTCCGTTCAAAGGAGCGCCGTTACCCCCTGTTGCAGGCGAAGGAGAGGAGGAAATGTGTCGCCAATCAGTAGTAACAGGATGATCGGTCGTGAAAACGATCCATCCTATATCCTCCGCATATGCATCACCGGAAAACACGCCCGAGGAATTTATGGTCACACCGCCGCCCGTGGGCGCAAAATTTATCCAGCCGGTAGCCGCTCCCCATGCATAGCCGGAGAGCGTACCTGTGCCATCGTTCGCGACCGCGTAGTCATCGTCGGCACAAGAATTAGTATTCGAACAATTCAAAGATATCCAACCGGTATTTTCTCCGTACGCATACCCCGAAAGCGCGGAGTCGGTGACGTGAATGTTACCTGCAGTTGTACCAAAATCTATCCAGCCTGCGCTTGCCGACCATGCCCACCTGTTCGTGCCATCGATCGTCCCGTTTGTTGTTGAGGCATCGGCAGCAAACGGAAGAAGAATGAGAACACCGCACAACAAAAGAGTTGCGCTACGCGATATTCGAGCAACGTCCAGTGTAATTTTTTTCATACGATCTCTTACGTACCATTTCAAGAAAACTGATAGAAAAAGTACACGTATGTAATCTTAGCATGTGTATGACGGGACAAAGTGACAATCGATCTGACATACCCCGCACACTCGGATCATATACTGAATATACAAAATACTGACTGCGGAGAGTGTATCACCTTTGCGCGAACCCACTTCGCACGCGCCGAGCGCGTGCCAACGCGAACCTGATGCGTGCGCTCCGATCGCGCCTCGACCGCGCTCGCGGACTCGCGCGGGCAAACCCAAAAATTTCCTTGCATTTCTTTTGCGCGGCTCCTCCCCCCACCCCTCCGCCGCAAGGCGGGAAATGAAGGAAAGGAAATTTTTGGTTTGCTTCGCCGCTTCGGAAACTCCACAAAGAGCGTCAATAAAAGGTTAGCACTTTTTGTCGCTCTTTGCTCCGTATCCTTGCGGCGACCGAGGCGCAATACAATGCGGAGCCTCGCCATACAAAATTCTTAAAGGAATGGCAAGGCACAGAATCTGTATGTGCTTGCCCCACCCACCCAGTGCGCGCACACCCAGCCCCGCCGTTTTGAGAAACATTATAAAACGGCGGGGCTGGCTCCCTTACTGATTGTTCTTTCCTACCACTGCAACTTGTTGAATGTAAGCAGACCCCTTGTGATTTTCGACAATCTTTGTTGCAAGAGTGCTTGCAAGCGTATGCATCATCGCGTGATGTATAGAGAGAACAGTTTCCTGCAATGTCTGGTCATCCTCTAATCGCTCAACCACGAGCCCAATTTCATTGCATTTCGCGT
>DATKNP010000014.1:0-38058 GCA_035541295.1 Minisyncoccota bacterium | reverse complement strand
GCCCATTTGGCCGGTCTTTTCTATCATTTCTTGGCGCTTCGGGAGGTCGGAGGCGACGTTGTAGTCGGTGAAGGCGATGTGGTGCTCGGTGAAGAACTCTTTGGCGGCGTGGCAGAAGTGGCAGCTCGGGGTCGAATAAATGGTTACGGTCTTCTGTTGCGTAGGCATAGTCATGCGCATTAGCTACGGATAAGGACTAACACTATATCACACCGGTGATGAAGGATTTGTGGATAACGTTTGAGGCTTCTGTCGCTGCACCAGATACACGGCCCCAGCACCGCCCAGCAATCCTCCGACAAAACCTATGAACAGGGTAAGCATGAGAGAAGTCGACCCAGTTCCACTCGGTACGCCGTTCTTATCGATTATCAACTTGTCTGCTCCATTTTCTTTGAGTACAACGACCGGATTCCCGCCGGTATCTACCAAGCGCATGATCGCAGCTGCCCTGCCGGTACTGTCATTGAGAACGACCCCTGGCGCGCCGTCGGGATAGAGACCGATCGAAATCCGCACGACACGCTTCGGATCGAAGAAAAAGAGGGCTGGCGTCCCGTCGCTTGAGGTGGTCATCTGGGCGGTCAATGCACCGTTGGGCCCATGCAGCTCGAAGTTGGTACCCGTCACCGTTTGCGCTTGTACTAAGGTAAAAGGCACGAACAACAAACTGATTCCTATTAAGTGGAGCGGTATGTATTTCATGTCTGACATTCGGAGTATCAATTCGTGCTGATACTAAAGCTAAAATGCTTCGGCTGCGGGTACTTACTATCCGGATACGAGCCGTAGAAATATTCGATGCTTGCGGTTTGGAAACCATCCGAAGAACTGGTTACGTGGAAATCGGTATCAAGATTCGCATCTCCTTTTTGCGAAGTAATCGTTATGTGGTGAGTACCGAGGCTTAGTGGTACATCTATACTATTCGGATCATTCTGTGGGTTTATAGTGACTACATTTTGCTCTTCTGGCTCATAAGCGAAATTCTTATTTACTACCACCTTCCCATCGATGCTGATCGATACGTCGAGAGGATTTATGGATGAACTGGTATTTTGTACAGTAATATACACGGGGATCGTTGTTTGACCTTGCGAGCCAGAGGTCTTCGGTTGAGTATTCGGCACCGGGGGCTCATCGCAATTGTCCGTGGGACTGCAGGGCGCAATGTCAGTTGAGGTGCGGGAGCGGATTGAGTCGAAGAAACTTTGAAGATCTTGCGCGAGCTTATTGCCAGGATTGGTGGATGATAGGAAGTGATAGGTGTATTGGGAACCATTTGTCGATATGAGCAGACTCGTATCACCCTGATCGGGACCAGGTGGAGGGTCACTTTTGATTGATGAAAGATCATAGTATGCAAGAATTTTTTTGATTTCGCTCACATCTGTCGGGGTTAACGTCAAAATGGAATGACTGTCAGGATGTCCGGGGCTTGAGACTATTGAATTCAAGTCACCAAGAGAGTCGAATTCGTATAACACACCCCCCTGCATACCTTTAGAAATATCAAGGTCTATGGTGAATGATGAGGTTGTGGTTGCCTGTAGCTTGTTCGTAGTAGTCGAAATCACTGTGTTGACTGGAAAGGTGTTCGCTGGATGCGGGAACGAGGTATCACATTTGGTGGGGTCACAATAGAAGAAAATGTTGTATGCACTGAAGATCCCCGTTCCTGCAAGCAATAATCCGAGAAGTGCCACAACGAGCCACATCGTGGATCGCTTTTCCATTGCAGTATGTGCAGGGGAAGTAACTGGCGTCTGACCCTCGGGTGCCGGTGGCATAGGTGTATGCGGTAATTGTAGCAACTCAAGATGGCCGCAATCGCGCTATCCACATGTGCCGAATCGGTGCGGGTACGAGGAATCGAACCCCGATCTAATGCGAGAGGAATGAAAGCGAGCTCGTGAGCTTTCATCGTTTTGCGGATACTCTGTGCGGGCGAGGGGAATCGAACCCCTATCTAATGCTTGGGAAGCATTCATTCTACCACTGAACTACGCCCGCAAAACGGATTCTTTGATTTACACTAAACTATACCCACTTTCATCTCACGACTACAGCAATGTACCAAAATTAAGTCCTCACCACCACGGAAACGCGCTATGGAACCATCGCTCAAAGGATGATGACGTCGCTGCGGAAGTGGTGGATTGTGATGGCTCGACGATGATGACCATCCCCTCGCCCGGATTTCCAACATTATATTGCTGGCGCAAAGCCGCCTCTTTGCCGCGACTGGTCTCTAGTTCAGCTATTGATGCGTTGAGTTGGTCTTGCTGTGCCGAGAGTGCGGCAAGCTGTGCGAGAGCTTGGTCTTTGAGTACGGCCGATTCTTGATCCTTGCGATAGATGCCCCAGACGCCCGATGCCGCAACGATGACAAGTACAAAAAGCCCCGTAAGCATGAGGCGCCGCATGAAGATCCGCACCGGATCACGCTTTTCACGCAAGGTGGCCATAGAGTATGCCTTGTAGTATACTCCAGTTGTATATGAGTTTCCTTTTTCACAAGCGAACCAAGAAAATCCTCAATCTAGTCTGGGGCGTCGTCGCGGTTCTCGTGACGCTCGGCATGGTGCTCTTCTTCGCGCCAGGGCTATCGACGTGGCTTTCGAGTCTCTAATTTTACTGCTGCAGCGGAGACAGGTCGTGCCCTGAGTTACACCAAAACCAAACACGCCCGAGGGGGTGTTTGGTTTACTTTCAGCCG
The DNA here is from genome assembly GCA_035541295.1 of Minisyncoccota bacterium. GTDB lineage: Bacteria > Patescibacteriota > Minisyncoccia > Phycocordibacterales > UBA2100 > UBA10103. The sequence goes on along the minus strand of DATKNP010000014.1, from coordinate 35,339 downwards.
CGCGCCGGACAATATCCTCCACATTCTCTGGATCGGCTTTGTTCATAGCCTATTGAGTATAACGAATATGGGTCAAAAGTGTGACATGAGCTGCCAATTTGACTATAACCACTAAGATGGTATGAATCTCACAGGAGAGGGCGTGAAATCACTCGAGTAGAACGCCTTTGAGGAGGAGAAAATGGGAAATGATTGGAAAACCAAAGCGCTAATATTCTTTCGAGAGATTGATGATCGTCTCATAGATTCAATTTTCCAACCAGCCTCGGACTTTGTACGGGATTGGATCGGAAAGACTAATTTCTGGGTTGCAAAGATGTTTGCATGGGTCAGTATTGTGTTGGGAACATTGGACGTGGCACTTTGTTTCAGATCTGGAAATCTATTCACGATCTTTCTGGCTTCGATAGTTAGCATTTCCTGTGTTCTCACATTTATAGGAATCTCGGCGATCGATGCGACTAGTGATGCAATTGAGGAGTTTCTTGAGCGTTCAAGGACACTTAACTTTCATCGCCGTGTTGGTTTCAGTAATCGGATGGGCTCTTTGATCCTGACCGCTTTATTATGGGCATGCGCATACCTATTTATTCATTATCCAGCAATTACAGTCGCAATCTCCATCTATGCGGCAGCGATGTCGTTTGGGAATGTACCTGCAATATATTTCCTCGCATGTACCCCAAAGCCAAGAAAACCATTAGGAGCGATTAGCAAGTCCGAGACGGTAACGGCCTGATGTTGCGGAACTAGAGACTACTAAAACTCCAGCGCACGACCAGAAGGTACGGCGCTTTTTTCTTTTCAAAACGTAACCGGGAGATTTGGAATCTATAATTAATTCTAATCCGCAGCTTAAACCTGCGGAGCTAGAACTTTCTATCTATGATGGTTATGTAGACTGCATATAGAGCTAATAATGCGATATAAACCGCAAAGAAATTTATCAGGTATGCCTTGAAGGATGGTGTAACCCAGACTCTAAACAAATTAGGGGACGTAACGCATGTGGTGAGTGGTCCTATATAACTAAAGTAGAATTGGTGCTAAGCACGTCAAAAGTGCGAAAATTATTGTGTAATATTTTGCTGGGAGTTTGGGCCGATGTGGGAAACTTTTTTGTTTTAGGCAAGGACATTTGGCGGGGATCGGGGGGATCGGGGTCAGACCCCACAAAAAGTCAAGATTTGTTGTAAAATACTTCTGCTGGCAGATTTGGATTCGAACTAACTCTCCCGTATCACCTTCAAAAACACATCATTCGGAATATCCACTTTGCCGCGGGCGAGCATGCGCTTCTTGCCTTTTTTCTGCTTTTCCCAGAGCTTCATGCGCCGCGTGATGTCGCCACCATAGAGGTAGTCGGTAACATCCTTGCGCATCGCAGGCAAGCGGCGCGCGGCGATGATGCGGCCGTCGGCCTTGGCCTGGATCTTGAGTTCAAACATCTGCCGCGGTAAGAGCTTCTCAAGCTTTTCAACCATCGACTCGGCTTCTTGTTGAATGCGTCGGTGCGAGACGATGCGCGCAAATGCGGGGACCATCTCTTCGGCCACGAGCACATCGAGCCGCACGACATCAGCCGCGCGCAGTCCGATTATTTCGTATGAGAACGATGCGTAGCCGGAGGAAACGCTTTTGAGTCGATCAAAAAAACTCCGCATCAGCTCACGCAACGGCATATCGGCCGAGATACGAGTCTTCCCATCGGGTAAGGTCTCAGTGTCACCGACGACACCTTCGTGCTCATAGAGAAGCTGCGTGATGCCACCGATGTAGCTGGGCGGCGTGATGACAGCGATTCTCGCCCATTGCTCGCGCACACCCTTGACCGTGCCGTCGTCGGGGAATCGCGCCGGTGCATAGATCTCTTCCACTTCACCATTCATCTTCGTTATTTCATACACGGTCGTCGGCTGCGTCACGACGAGCGCCATGTTGAACTCGCGCTTGAGGCGTTCGATGATTATCTCAAGGTGGAGCATCCCGAGGAAGCCACAGCGGAATCCTTTGCCCATTACGCCGGATGATTCTTCTTCGTATGAAAGCGATGAGTCAGAAAGTCTCAGACGGTCGAGTGAAAGGCGCAAGACCGAGAGATCATCTTGTGATTCTGGATACACAGACGCCCAGATGACGGGTGTCGGTGCTTGATAACCGTGCAGTGCTGGCGCAGGGTTACGTGCACTCGTCACCGTCTCACCGACGCTCGCGATGCCAGCTTTCTTGATTCCCGTCACAATGTAACCGATCTCTCCTTCAGTAATTTCGCTCGTCGGTTTCTCATCGGGCGAGAGTATCCCGACTTCGAGCGCAGTGAAATCCGCGCCTGCTGCTACGAAACGTAGCGAATCTCCTTTCTTGATACTGCCGCCGAAAACGCGCATGTAAACGATGACGCCGCGATGATCGGAGTAACCGAAGTCGAAGACGAGTGCTTGCACGCCATTGCCTGCGGATTTCGGTGCCGGCACTTTTTCTACGACTGTATTCAAAAGTTCGGTGACACCTTCGCCAGTCTTGCCGGAAGCACCCAGCACATCGGACTCATCGCATCCGAGAAGAAGGGCGAGTTCGCTTTTGATGTCTTCGACGCGTGCATGCGGCGCATCGATTTTGGAAACGACTGGAATGATGACGAGCCCCAGTTCGCGTGCAATAGATAAGACCGAGAGCGTCTGTGCCTCGACGCCTTGTGTGGCATCGACAAGAAGTATCACACCTTCGACCGCCGAAAGCGCGCGCGATACTTCATAGGCGAAGTCGACGTGCCCCGGTGTATCGATGAGATTAAGAATGAATTCTTCACCGAGGTCGAACCTCGGTGAGCTCACCGAGGTTCGACCTCGGTATTTCCAGCTCATCCTGACTGGCTGCATCTTGATGGTAATGCCGCGTTCGCGCTCAAGGTCCATGCGATCGAGTACCTGCTCCTGCATGTGACGCGGTTCGATAGTCCCCGTGAGCTCAAGCATGCGATCGGCAAGTGTGGACTTGCCGTGGTCGATATGGGCGATTATTGAGAAGTTCCGGATATTTTTCATACACTTTACTATTTAGGAAACATCGCTCGGCGCGACGACGACTTTTCGCGCATCAGTGAAGCGACGCTTGAGTGCACTTACGCTTTCCGCGAATTCAGGATTCTTGAGGAGTGTGAGTACGAGACCGGCAACCGCGAGTCCTGCCGTGCCTGCAAGGACAGCTTGTGCGATGAGTCCGATGGTCGTGTTGATCTTGCCTGCACTGCCGGTCGCCGCAAGAATGAGATACGTAGCACCAGCACCGATGACCGCAGCAGAGAAGCTTTCAAACGAAAGCCGCGCGATGCGTGAGTTCGATAGCCCGAAGTCACGGATAAAGAAATAGTAGCCGATGACACCTTCGGCGATGGAGCCGAGCGCATACCCCAGCGCGAGCATAAGGACCGCGGCACCTGGAACATCCTGTACACGCAAGAGTGCTTCGACGAATGCGCGCAAGAAGGGACTGTGGTGAAAGGCAGCAAGAAAGAGGAAGCCTGATCCCACAGAAATGACGATATCGGCAAGACCATAATAGAGCGGCTTCTTCGTATTGCCGATGGCATAATAGGCGCGCGCGATGAGGAGCGTTATCGATTGTGCGGCAAGTGAAATAACGAACAGTGCAAGCGCAGCAGCAGTGAGACGTGTCGCATCCCAGCTGAATTGTCCCGAACCAAGGATGATGCGTACGATTTGTGCGCGCATTACGATCATAAATACGGTCGCTGGAATTGACCAGAAGATGATATGTCGCAATGCTGATTCGACATATTGCAAGAATTCTTCTGAAGCGCCGCGTGCATGGAGGCGTGAGAGTGTTGGGAACGCAGCGACGGCGTAGGAGACGCCGATAATGGTGAGTGGCACCGATTGAAGGTTGTAGGCGAACGTAAATATGGTGATAGATCCCGAGACAAGGAATGAGGCCATGGCAACGAGTGCGACCAGAGATATCTGGGTAGAAGCAAGTGCGAGCGTGCGCGGTATTGAAAGTGAAAGTACTTCGGTGAGACCAGTGCGCATGCGTGTGAGTGAGAGTTTCCCCTCAAACTTCTCGACAAGGAAGTACGGTAGCTGGATACTCATATGCATGAAGGCCCCGAAAACGACTCCCCATCCAAGACCGGCGATGCCAAAGATTGGATAGAGTACGAGTGCACCAAAAATAATGCCTAGGTTGTATAAGAGCGGGCTGATTGAATAGAGCACGAAGCGATGTCGTAATTGCGTTAACGACGCGATCGTATTGCTCGCCCCCAGAAGGATCGGCTGCAAGAGCAGTATGCGCATTAAGAGTACAAGCTCCGCAGATGAGCCCGTGGTCTGTGCGAATCCCGGCGCTATCAACGGTGCCAAGATGGGGGCGAGTGCATACAAAACGAGCGATACGAAGGACATTGCGGCAAAAAAGACCACGAGTGTGTTGCGCAAAAACGACATCATGAGACCTTCTTTCTCACTCTCGAGTCGCGAAAGTATCGGCAACAGCGCATAAATAGAGAACAGTGATGCGACCGTTGCGAAGAGAAGATCGGGTATTCGGAATGCCGCGTAATAGAGATCCAGCGTGTGCCCGGCGCCGAACGCGTATGCCAGTATTCGGTCACGCAAGAGCCCGAGAATTTGCGAAGCGAAGGCGAATGTAGCAAGGATATAGGCCGCCTGGTGCATGCCACGCGTCTGACGCGAGAGGAAGCGAAATGGTCCGATCATGGTAGAACGTACTTTAACATGGGACCCGGGAAAAATCGCGATTTTCTCCAACGAAAAAACGAAACGAGCAAAGCTCTTTTGCTTTGCTCGTCTGTACTGCGCCATAAGCCGGATTCTGTCTTACCTCGCCGAAGCCTTGGCGAAGGTGGGTCTCGTTCTCTTGCGAGTGAGTCCGCCTCCGTTCTAACTACGGCGAGACGAAGCGGTCATATATCTGGGATGCATGTTGCCATGCACCTCGAGCGGCTCTCTTATCAGTACACGTGGCGCTGACAAGCACGGCCTTGCACGCAGGTAGGAATTTTGCCGTTGCACCTCGCATGTTTCCATACGAGCTCATCCTTGCGGATGCTCTCGCCTCTCGGCTTGAGCGTCTCTGTTCGCATCCCTATGCTTACGCACGACGGGCGTTACCCGCTACCGTGTTACTTCTCGATTGCTCGAAAAGTGCGTGTCCGGACTTTCCTCCCCTCGATTTCTCTCGGAGCGACTGCTTAGCGCAGACTAATACTATACCATACATATCTCAGGCAGTCTAAAGCGATGCCGTATCCCCTACCTTAAACCCATGCGCTTGTGCATATCCAGCCGGCAGTTCAAGCACATACCGTGCGGGCGATGTGGGCACGAAATCTTCCGGGTATGTCGCCGGTGACACGTTCGGAGCAATGAAGACAATCGTACCATTCTGAGAGAGCCAGAGTATATCGATAGAGAAACGCATGTCTTTCATCCAGAATGCATATGGCTTGTCAGCATTGAATACGAAGAGCATTCCCTCCCCACCAGGCAAGCTATCGCGATTGCCGAGACCGAGCTCTTGGAGAGCCGGCGTATCAGCGAGTGCGACATGGATTGATTGTCCATCTATCTGTATCGTTGATGATCGATAACCCGGGAAATCCGAAGGTAGTGACGTTGATGCAGCCACGACACCATCGGTGTGAATATAAAAAATAAAGAATAAGGTAGCGATGAATGCACAGACGCCCAACAATCCGAGAAACGTAAGTGTGCCGCGAATTGTTATATGTTCCATACATCAGATAAGTACTATGAGCGCCATGACGATGAGTACCACAAGCCAGTACGAAGCATTGATAAGGTATATATGCAATGACCGTTGCTCCCAAATGACAGACCCGAGGAGTGCCGGTGCGGTGAATCCGAGCCAACACCACAAGGCAAGCGCAACAGCACCGGGTACATCAGCAACGCCCAGCGCAGTACCAAAAAAGTACAGCACACACGCGGCGAATATACTTGCAATGAATCCAGCACTTACCTGTAGCAGCATTCGACGTTTCGCTTGATCAGCTAGCTCCGGCGTGATGCGCGAGTGCCGCATCCATCGCGCACCGAAAATCGACGGGTGATACCAGATATAGCCGATGACGATCGGCGCGAGTGCTGCTACGAGTATCGAGAACAGCGTTGCTCCGGTAAACGGCTCTTGGTACATATATGTATGATATGGTACCCCGCACAGCCGCCACATCAAAGAATAATGGTGTGTAGATGGATGACAAAACACGATGAGTCCGCCATTACTCTATCGAGGCGCAACGGGGGAGCTCCAAGCGGCGCGGACGAGGGGACTAGGGAAAGAATAACACGGCGCGAGCGTGCTCTATGGCGCAGCGGACAATAATCGTGAACGTCGCCGTGGATGTAAGTAACAGTCGAGTCATGTCGTGCGTGCGCGGCTTACGCGTCAATGCTGCACCTGCGTGACAACGCCGACGATCAAGTTGCCGCTTTTCTCCTGCGCGGTGCCGCCTACATTGATCGGTGCCGCGACGTTACCGTTCGGGGCTGCTGTGCGGTGGGAACAGTCCAACTTGTCGAAGCAACGGAGACACCGGACGCAAACAGACCAAGTGCGAGGGTGGTGAGGGCGATGGTGCGAGGTTTCGTACATACATCTAGATTATACGAGATAGTTTCCGGCATCACGAGGGTTATGCAGAGCTCGCTAATTCTCTTCGTACTTCGGAACGAGGCCAATCCTTACCGTCTTGGTAAAGTTCGGTGCACCCATCGGTCCTAACACCGGACACGAGAGCGTGTAAGTGACCCAGGAATCAATCGGAGAGGTTGTATCTGTTCCTGAAAGACCCGACCAGGAATCGCCATTGGTGCCCGTGACGCTGCAGCCCGCTACCCCCGTGATATTCCAAGAAACCTTTGCGGTACCATTCGGCGGCACCACTGAGGGGATGATCGAGAATGTACCGGTTGGCGTCGGGTAGAGGCACGTGCCTGAACCGTCGGAGCAGAAGGCGGGTGCGGTGCAGGTTGCCGTATTCATCGTGGTGACAACACACGCTGAACTGGTGGAAGTCTCTGTGATGATATCTCCACCGATACCAGTGCATGAGTAGCTGGTGCTTGGTGTACAGCTAACACCAAGAAACGTATTAGCACTTCCCGAACCACCCGGTCCCGTGGCTAAGCACGTGTAGGTCGTCGAGACAGACGGTGAGACTGTTACAAACCCACCAGGAGTGGGGACAGTACCGACCCCAGGACTGATACTGAGCGATGTCGCATTCAAAGAAAAGTATTCCAGCATCGAGCTATCGCCCAGCGTGATGTTTGAAGGAACGGGTAAGAGGGCACACAAAGGTGTTTGGTTGACAGTGAGGCTTGCAGGTGAAGGATAGAGGTTTCCTGATGAATCGGCGGCGGTACAGGTGTAGTCGGTGGTCATATTCGGTGAGACGCTGAAAGCGCCACTGGTGTTGGGAGTCATATAACCGACATTCTGGATGTACATCCATGATGCGTTTGATGAGGTGTACGAGAGCGTGCTGCTGTTGCCGAGGTTGATGGGATTTGGCGAGAGTGTCACCGAGCAGGACGTTGAGGGGCTATTGCACGAACCGCCCGTGCAGCCAAAGGAGCAGCTGTGGTCGAAACTCGTATTGCATGATGAGTCCTGGGACCACACATCGCCCCCATTACAATAGGTTCTAGGCGTACAAGAGGGAGCGCTCACCGTGACTCTAGCGGAACACGTACTTGATTCTACCTCTCTACCATCCAAGGAACCATGCGATGCTTCTGCAAAAATGAATGGAAACCGTTCGTCATAATTATGGTCGCCTATATTACTGCTCAAATGCCCAAACCAATAGTTATAACCGCCGGTGTCATACGCGCGCTCGAAGATGTTTTGATACAGGGAGGTAAGAAACGCCCTTATACCGCCAACTGACGGCGAACCCAAAAAGGGATAATAGCCCGAGCTAGCGGTGCCAAAATCATACTCGATGGTGTCATGGTCGGAGAGCGTGTCATGCGTGAGCCACCAGTTAAGCCCTGCTGAATCGCCAGGCCTCGTTTGGTATGTCCAATATAAATATTCAAGAAACTCTTTATAGGTGCTCGGCAACCCTGCTCCGGCCATGCTCCATGTTGATGCACACGTAGAACCGCAGAACGCGTTTGTATTGGCTATCACCATGTCCTCCAAGTGCTGCATATCATTGGGGATGGTAGCCGTACCCGTATACGTGGTAGTAGTGCTCGGGCAGACAGTAGTACTGCCCGAGTCGGAAGTATCATGCGTCGGATTGGAGTGCGTGTAGCCACCCGGACTGATCGAGAACGCAGTGTTATAACTGGTCGTAAAGTCCGTTGCCGTCCAAGAGAGGGTCGAGCAGCCACCTGATGTAATGCTTGCAGGGCTCGCAGAAATGGTACATGACGGCGGCCCAAAACTAGACGCCAATGCCACCTGCGGAACGACCGCCGCGATGATGAATAGGATTCTGTATATGTTCTTCATAATCATAACCTCGTAGCGTCACATCGTGCCAGTGCCTTTTGTATTGTTTTCGTACACGTCTGATCAATTCACCACAACCACGCCCCGAATCGCCGTATCGAGGTTGTCCATATAGTGAAAGGTTCCCTTCATGGGGAAGGTGAATTCAACAAAATCGCCCGGTTTGAGCGCATGGCAGCTATTGAATGGGACATCGCACGAGGCTCGGTTGGGGTTACCGGGCGTATTCAAAGTGGTGATCTGCGCAACCCAGATAGTTTGGCTTGAATCGTTCGTAAACCGAATCGTTTGCCCCTGTTTGATCGTGGTTGTTGCGGGTTGGAAGGAGTTGTCGGCGTAAGCGACGAGGGCTTGAAATCCGTGACTTTCTTGCAACTGCCGTATCACGGCCTCGCTCGGAGGGCCGACGTTGTGTGTTTTTTCCGAGCCACTACTGCCATTAGAACTATTGCTGTTGAGAGGAATTCCGCCGAAAACGGTGTTTTGACGTTCAAAATGGACATCGCGAGGAAAAGATCAATCGAGACGATCGCAAAGATTGCGGCGACGCCGAGAGCCATCGCGAGCGGATCCAGCCGCATTTTTTGTTTCGCCATAAATTCCTTTTGTCCTAATCGACTTGTAAGAAGTGTAGCACGACGCCTTTGAGACACCGCGTTTGCTTGTGGATACGCACGAACACCAGCGAGAAGACCTGCCTGCCGACGCGCGTAAACACACTATCCCCGTTCGTTGAAGGAAGAGTGGAGCGACATTTACCGTTGCCTGTTGGTCAGTCCATACAACAGGAGAAGTGCCATGAGTGAAGACGAAGAACGGCGATGTGGGTGTAGGTGTACAGTGAAGCATGTAGACTGTTTGGCCTGTTATCGGTCCCGACGTCCTCGAACCACTCGCTCCTGTCTAGGCGTCTCCATTGGATCCTGTTACGGTACAACTTGAGACGTTCTGTGTACTTCTAGGTAATGGTAGTTATCGCGTAGGGCTGCACGAGGGTTGGTTTAACCCAAGAAAGTTACGACGTATTGGCTTTGAGACACACACGATGAGTCCGCCATTGCCCTATTGACTGATAAATGCGAAGCTCCGCGCGACGAGATCAAGCTTGCTCACAAGCGCCGCTTCATCGAATGCTTTGACCGCACCTTTCGGGAAATTCTTTATGTTCGCGTAGTGGATGGTGTATTCGATAGCATAGCACTGACTATTGTGTAGAGTTCGATAACTCGTCGTGTCATAGTAATTCCCCGCCCCGGCGTCGGACGAATGGAATACCGTGTAGGGAGTGTCCCCGAGTGTCGTTGTAGTTGCAGCAGTAGCATGACCACCGGTCGGATTGTAGGTGAGGCACGTTGCAACTGCTGATGGATCAGCGCTCGTGCCAACGGTAAACTTCGCATCACCGAAGTTCGTCCCCTGCTCGTATGATTGCGGTACGACGATCCGTGCGAGGATCATGCCCGAGGTCGTCGCATTGACCATCCAATCCGCTGTGTATCCCCCGCCAGCACCCGAGACATTGAGATCCGACGGGTAGCTAAAGGAGAACGTCTTGGGACCATCGGTAAAGGTTTTGCTACCATCGACACCCTCTGTAATAGTACCGGCGATGCAATTTTCGTACGTACTTGAGGCATTTTCGGTCATGAACGCATTATCGCCTTCACTCCAGAAGATGATGTCGGAGCTCGTCCCTGTCGTCAACTCATAGCGAATGCCGGAGCCTGACATTGTCTGTGGCAGTGTCAGTGAACGACCATCAGAGAGTGCGAGTGCAACATTCGTCTGCGAATAGGCAGCCGCGATAGTTTTACCTGCATCACACGAATAGCTAACGGAACTTATTACGGTCGTCGTTGAGGTTGCAGTGGTGGAAGGAGGTGGTGTCGTGTTCGGACTAAAGAAGTGTTGCGTCAACGCGAAATAGCCGCCGATGACGATAATAATGATGGCGATGACGGTCCAGAACGTATTTGATGACATAGTTTGATATAGAAAGTCTACGATTAATGAAATCAAGCTGTAGGTATCCGATTATATCACAATACGACGATATAATCCGAATCCGCCATAACCCGCTATGGCGGGCGAAGGCGGAGGGTGAGAGATTCGAACTCTCGGTGGGTTTCCCCACACACGCTTTCCAAGCGTGCGCACTAGACCACTATGCGAACCCTCCAATGTTTGCGTTTGCGCATTATACACAAAGCCCACAGATTTCGATGTCAGACTTTCAATCCCTCCAACGCCTCGATCCGCTCCTCTATCGGCGGGTGCGTCGAGAATAATTTCTGAATCCACGCGCCTGCCGGATGCGCACCGAAGGGATTGGTGATGAACATATGTGCGGTTGTGGTCGAGGCGCGTAGCATCGGCGCTTGATACTGCCCGAGCTTCTGCAATGCCGACTCGAGGCCTTCGGGATAGCGCGTGAGCAAAGCGCCGGAGGCGTCGGCGAGGAATTCGCGCTTGCGCGAGATAGCGAGCTCGATCAATGTCGCTGCGATTGGTGCGAGTATCATTGCGAGTACTGCTGCGATGAGGAGGAGTGGTCCACCATTGCGATTGTCGCGTCCCCCACCGAAGAAGCTGATGCGCAAGAAAATGTTGGCGAGTACCGAGATGAAACCGACCAAGACGACCGCGACGGTCATCACGAGGATGTCACGATTGCCCACATGCGAGAGCTCATGCGCGACGACACCCGAGAGCTCGTTCTCATCCATCATGCCCAGGAGACCAGTCGTCACCGCAATGACCGCATGATCTTTGTCACGACCGGTCGCGAAGGCGTTGGGTGCGGGGTCTTCGATAATATATACCTGCGGCTTCGGAAGGCCTGCGGTGATCGCGAGGTTCTCGACGATGCGATGCAGCTCCTTATATCGCAGCGGATCAGCAGGCATTGCGCCGACGGAGCGAATGGCGATTGATGCGGAGAACCAATATGCCCAGACGTTGGTAAGAAGCGCAAAGCCGACTGCGAAGTACAGTATCGTCGGATCACCGTAATACTGCGCAGCAAGGAATCCTACGATGATAACGATCGTCAAGAAGACGCCCATAAGCAGCCACGTGCGGAAGACGTTTTTGCTTTGCTGTGTATAGAGAGAAGCCATATCTTATTTTTTCCACACTAGACGAAATATTCCGAGAAGAACGGCAAGTATCAAAAGTGGGTAGGCGATGAAAAGAATTATCAGATCGAGGAGCGCAACAATCGGGGTTGCCCAACTCTCTTGGCAGACCCAAGTATTCGGGAAGTCATTATATGTGCATGATCCAATATATGCGGTTATATTACCAAGGACGAAAAATAAAACTGACACCGAACCCACGACAAGCGGTAGTCGACCGATTCTTTTCATATCATTGCTTATATCTTGGAAGCACCCTCAAGACGCTTGATACGGCGGTCGTGATTTTGTATTTGCGGATCAATCGAGTCCTCTAGGTGGCGATAGACATCGGTCGCGACTTTGGCAATACGATACTGCAGTCGCTCTTCGACTTCTTGAATCTCCGTTCGAAGATTCCCTTCGCTTTCCTTGACTACATTGCTTATTTCTTTTCGCAGATTCGTTTCAACGTCATCAAATCCTTCTTTCATGATCCGTGCGAGGCGGTCGAAACCATCTTCGTCTTTCGGAACGAATGTATTTTTCTTATTTGATGGTTTCTTCGCCATACCAATCTAGAACTGGACCTTGACCGGCTCTTTGGCACCAGCACCCGCATCACTCAATGCGAAGAAATCGCCCGTCTTGAATCCGAACATGCTGCCGATGATGTTGCCCGGAAATGACTGAAGCTTCGTATTGAGATCCATGACGACCGAGTTGTAGAAGCGGCGGGCCGCCTGCATCTTGTTCTCGGTGTCCTCGAGTTGCTTCTGAAGTTCCAAGAAGTTTTCATTGGCCTTCAGATTTGGATAATTCTCGGAGACCGCGAAGAGCGACTTCAATGCACCACTCAGCATATCGTCGGCCTTCGCCTTGTCAGTGGGTGTCGTCGCACTCATCACTGCCGTGCGCATTTCGGTCACCTTCTCCAAAGTGCTGGACTCATGCGCGGCATAGCCTTTGACCGTCTCGACGAGATTCGGGATGAGGTCGAAGCGGCGTTTGGACTGCACATCGATGTCCGAAAGCGCTTCCTTGACGCGATTGGTAAGCGTGACGAAACCGTTATACGCGACAACAAACCAGACGATGATAATCGCGACGATCGCAAGTACGATATAAAGAAGTGTCATATACCGCGATTATACCACATGACTTCATAAAGGGGCACCGAGGGGACAATCGTTCGAACCCACGTCCCCCAGCTAATAAAATTGATATGGGTTTACGAAACCCTTACTTAATCCATCCCCGCCATGTCGATATTCGACGGGATATTCGGGCCGGATTTTTTGTCTTCTGGCATATCGGCGACAGCGGCTTCGGTCGTGAGGAGGACCGCGGCAGCGGATGCCGCGTTCTCCACCCCCGAGCGCGTCACCTTCACCGGATCGATGATGCCCGCTTCGAACATATCGACTTCTGTTTCAGTGACCGCATCCCAGCCCTTGTTGTCGGCCTTGTTGACCTTGTCGAGCAAGAGCTGTCCGTCTTCACGTCCGCAGTTGGCGACGATCTGAAGGAACGGCGCATTCAGAGCCTTCATGACGATGGCGTAGCCGGTCTGGAATTCGATGTCGGTCATTGTGCTCGACTTCTGGGACAGTTTCGTGAGCTTCTCCTGGAGCTTGGAGCTGACCTTCGCAAGCGCAGCACCTCCGCCCGGGATGATACCTTCGGCGATAGCGGCTTTTGTCGCGTTGACTGCGTCCTCAATCTTGTCCTTGAGATATTTCATCTCGGTCTCGGTCGCCGCCCCCACACGCATGACCGCGACTCCGCCTGAGAGCTTCGCGATGCGCTGCTGGAGATTCTCTTTGTCGAATTTAGAATCAGTTGTCTCGTATTGCTTCTTAAGCTGCTTCACCCGATCGGTGACATCGCTCTTCTTGCCCTTACCACCGACGATTATCGTCGAGTCCTTCGTCGCAACGATGCGCGTCGCGTGGCCGAGCGCTGAGAGTTCTGTCTTTTCGAGAGACACGCCGAGATCATCGGAGATAACTTGGCCGCCAATGAGTACCGCGATGTCAGCGAGCATCTCCTTCTTGCGATCGCCGTAGCCGGGAGCCTTGATCGCAAGCACGTTGAAGATGCCGCGTAATTTATTGACGACGAGCGTCGTGAGGGCTTCGCCGTCGACATCGTCCGCGATGATGACGAGTTCCTTCTTGCCACTCTGCGCTACCTTCTCGATGATCGGGAGGATGTCTTTGATCGTCGAGATCTTCTTGTCGGTGATGAGGATCGGGGCGTCCTTTGCTTCAGCTTCCATGCGCTCGCTGTTGGTGATCATGTACGCGCTCACATAGCCTTTTTCGAATTCCATTCCCTCGACAAAGTCCGACTCTATGCCGAGCGACTGCGATTCCTCTACCGTGACGACGCCGTCCTTGCCGACCTTCTCGATGATTGCTGCGATGGTCTCGCCGAGCTCCGCGCTCTCTGCAGAGATGGTAGCGACCTGCTGTATCTCTTCGATGCCTTTGACAGGCTTCGCCATTTTCTTCAATTCCTCGACTGCATCTTTGGCAGCGGCTTCGATGCCGCGACGCACCATCATACTGTTGGCACCGAGTGCGGTACGCTTGAGACCTTCGTGAATGATTGCCTGCGTGAGGACGACAGCGGTCGTCGTACCATCTCCTGCTTTGTCGTTGGTCTTGGTCGCAACTTCCTTCACGATACTCGCACCCATGTTTTCAAATTTATCGGCGAGCGTGATGTCCTTGGCGATCGAGACACCGTCGTTGGTGATGGTCGGGCTACCCCACGACTTGTCGAGGGCGACATTGCGGCCGCGCGGACCGATGGTGACGCGGACCGCACCGGCGACGATGTCGACGCCGCGCTTCAAGGCCGCTCGTACCTCTGCGTCAAAGATTACTTGTTTTGCCATATGGTTGTTGGATCGAGGTCAGATCTTAAGGGAGTCCAAGGTCTGATCTCGGTTCGATTAATCTTTTTAATTATTTAATAACCGCCAAAATACTCGGTTCAGAGACAATATAATATTCGACATCATCGATCTTCACCTCGTCGAAGCCGTATTTGGAGAACATGACCGTATCGCCGACCTTAACACTCATCGGCAAGACATCGCCGCGCTCGTTGCGCTTGCCTTCGCCGACCGCGACGACGACGCCGCGCTCCGGTTTCTCTTTGCGTGCAGTGTCAGGAATGATGATGCCGAAGGGCGACTTCTCATCCATCGCTTCCTCAGGCTTCACGACGATACGATCGCCGAGCGGCTGCACCTTGAACGAATTTTTGACGACCGCATTGCGCGAAATCGGCACGCTCTTCTTCTTAGAAACTTTCGATTTCTTTTTCATACAAATCAACTAGTTGTTAAAGACTAATAACTGGAATGCCACGAAAGTGGCGACGGGGTCACTATAGTGGATGTAGGAGAGGAGTCAAGACTCTTGCACCAAGGTCCTTTCCGTGCTATTGTGGCTCTCTATGGTCACTCTCATAAGTATTCTCCCCTATGTGCAGATAATCCTCTCGGCACTTATCATTGTATCTGTCATAATGCAGCGTACGGGGGCCAGCCTTGGCGGAGCGTTTGGTGTCGACAACTTCAGCTCGGGTTTCCACACCCGTCGTGGATTGGAGCGGACACTCTTCTATACGACCATCGTACTTGGTATACTGTTTGCGATATCAGCATTGGTAAGTCTTCTTATAAGCTAAACCGGCTCTGTCTCTCGTGCGACGCACGAGGTATATAGTCGGCCAACCAGTCAAAATATGATGCGGTATGGATTCCTATTCGGACGCCGACCATTCAGATAATCAAGCCAATCGCAGCGGCGACCTCGTTGCGAATCTACATGCGGCACTCACAAGAGCACGGAGGCTCGGACGTTTTTCTATATTCGAAGACCTGCTGATGCGATTTTCGCCTGGAGAACGCTTACTCCTCTATGTACTTTCAGTAACAATGGCATGCAGTGCGGTACTTTTGGTAGTCGCAGTCGACCGGCTCGTCTCTGTCGATATACCCACGAGCGGTGGATCGCTTACTGAAGGTGAGGTGGGACCGGCTCGCTTCATCAATCCCATTCTCACCCTGTCGAGCCCCGATCAAGATCTGACGGCACTCGTGTATTCGGGTCTCATGCGTCAACTTCCCGATGGCACCTTCGTCCCCGACCTCGCTTCGAGCTATTCGATCTCACCAGACGGCACCACATACACGTTCAAAATCCGTCCGAATGCCAAGTTCCAAGACGGCACACCGGTCACCGCCGCCGACGTACTCTTCACCATCAATGCAGTTCAAGATGTTAATCTCAAGAGTCCGCAGCAAGCGAATTGGAGCGGGGTCACGGTGTCGAGCCCCGACACGCTCACCGTTGTCTTCACGTTGACCCATGCCTACGCTCCGTTCATCGACAATACAACACTCGGCATAGTACCAAAGCATCTCTGGCAAAACGTCTCGGACGAAGAATTCCCGTTCGACACCTTAAACACGCATCCGATAGGGAGCGGCCCTTACAGGGTCTCAAGTGTGAGCAATGATTCGACTGGTTCAGCAACGCGCTATGAGCTCGTCCCCTTTACTGACTATAGCCGTGGGCGTCCCTATCTGAACAAAATAACGTTTCTTTTCTACCCCGACGATTCCTCGATGGAAGCCGCTTTTGATGCAGGCCGGATAGATGCGATGGCAGGGATCTCACCCTTGGATCTGTCGAATCTCACACGCCATGACGCCGCGCTCCTCGAGAATCCGCTCCCGCGCGTCTTCGGTATCTTCTTCAATCAAGGACATAACCCGGTGCTCGCGGATGCAAGTGTACGTGCCGCACTCAACGCAGCAGTCGATAAACAACAGATAGTCAACACTGTCTTGCATGGATATGGTGTTACGCTCGACGGACCTATTCCACCCAACACACTCTCGACGCTCGCTCCTGCAACTCCGATAGCATTCTCTTCGAGTCCGGGCACGAGTGCCACTTCATCACCAGATGAATCATCGTTTGCTGCTGCGGCCCGTTCGATACTCGAGAAAGGTGGTTGGACGTTCAACACAACCGACAACGTGTGGCAAAAAGGCAAGCAGAATCTCACCTTCACACTTGCCACTGCCGACGAGCCAGAACTCGTTGCAACCACAAACGCCGTCGCTGCATTCTGGAGTGCAGCTGGTATCAAAGTCACCGTGCAAGTCTATCCGCTTTCGGAACTCAACTCGACCGTTATCCGCCCGCGCAATTACGATGCTGTGCTCTTCGGCGAAGTTGTGGGACCACAGCTTGATCTGTATGCGTTCTGGCATTCATCACAACGCAATAACCCAGGACTCAATCTTGCAATGTATGCCAACGAAAAAACAGATGTGCTTCTTTCACAAGCTCGTGCGACGACCGATACGACGGCTCGAAATAAGCTCTATACGCAATTTGCGACTGATATCGAGAAGGATCAACCTGCAGTCTTCTTGTATGCACCCGACTTTTTGTATATAGTACCCACGTCAATCAAAGGCATCTCCATCGGTGCCTTGACCACCGCCGCCGATCGCTTCTCCAGCGTGGATGAGTGGTATACACAAACGCAAAGTGTATGGAATATCTTTGCGGGCACAGCTCGTTAGTGGAGAGCGGACATCAGATTCGTTACAAACCGTATTATCAATAGTAATTAACAGAAATAGATTCTCGGAGAGAATCATTCACACCTTAGCTATGGACACATCACCCAACCCGGGGGGCGCACACTCTCCGAATCCCGACGGACCATCCAATCGCCGCCCGCAGCAGCAAGGACGCCCGATCCAACGCCCGCACGGCAACCGTGCCGGCACACATGGTCAGCGACCGACAGTCCCCGGAGTCCCTGGTGCACGACCATTCCGCCGTAACCGTCCGCTCTCAAGTCGTCCTGCACGCCCGATGAAACCGCGTGGTGGCAGACCAACACACGCGACCCCTGCCGATCTCGGTCGCGCGTCGACCGCTGCCAAGATCCCGCCGCCCTCGGACAACGTCGTGCGTATCATTCCCTTAGGCGGCGTCGAGGAGATCGGCCGCAATATGACCGCGATCGAGATCGGCAACGATATATTCATACTCGATTGCGGATTCGCCTTCTCTGAGGACGATACACCGGGCATCGATTACATTTTGCCCAACACCGGCTATCTCGAAGAGCGTCGCGATAGGATTCGCGGACTCATCATTTCTCATGGCCACCTCGATCACATCGGTGGTATTCCGTACATCATTGACCGCATCGGCAACCCGACGATATATACGCGCAAGCTCACCGGCATGATGATCAAAAAGCGTCAAGAGGAATTCCCGCACCTTCCCGCAGTCAACATTCGCGAAGTCGAGAAGGATGACGTCATCAAGCTCGGTGCTACCTCGATACGCTTTTTCGGCGTCACACATACCGTGCCCGATTCGATGGGGATCATTATCGAAACGCCATGGGGCGACGTCGTCTTTACCGGTGACATCAAGCTCAGCCATGAGAACGGCGAGCCCTCCGACGAGGAGAAGCGCGAATTCGGAATCTTCAAGGAACGTAGGGTCTTGGCGCTTCTCATGGATTCGACCAACGTCGGCCAGCCGGGCTTCTCGATTCCTGAATCAAACGTCTATCGCACGCTCGAAGACATGGTCAAGAACTCGAAAAACCGCACCATCATCGCGATGTTCGCCTCGCACCTCGAGCGCCTCATCCGTGTCATGATGTTTGCCGAACAATACGGCAAGAAAGTCGTGATCGACGGGCGTTCGATGCGCACCAACCTCGAGATCGCGCGCGAGATCGGCATCCTCAAGTACAAGGACGATACGGTCGTCGCCGTCGAGAACATGCAGGAGTACAAGCCGGAGAATCTCATCATCCTCGCGACAGGCGCCCAGGGCGACGAGTTCGCAAGCCTCGCGCGCATCGGCAACAAGACGCACAAGTATATCCGCCTCGAGCCGACCGACACCGTCGTGCTCTCATCCTCGGTCATCCCCGGCAACGAGCGCGCGGTTCAGAAGCTTAAAGACAACCTCTCGCGCCAGGGCGCCAAGATCGTCACCTACCTCACGAGCGACGTGCATACCTCCGGCCACGGGTATCGCGAAGAGGCCGCATGGATCCACTCCCAGATCCGGCCGAAGTTCTTCGTGCCGGTCCACGGCTACCACTACATGCTTCGCGTACATGCCGACCTCGCCGAGGAGATGGGTACGAAGCGCGAGAACATCATGGTGCCTGACAACAGCTCCATCATCGAGATCGTCGACGGCGAGCGCATCGTGAAGCAGCCGTTCAAGGCGCCAGCCGAGCTGCGCGTCGTCGAAGGACATACGATCTCCGAGATCTCGGACGTCCTCATGCGCGACCGCAAGGCGCTCGGACAGGAAGGCTTCTGTGTGGTCGTCGCGACCGTCGACCGCCGCACCGGCAAGCTCCACAAATCTCCCGACATCATCTCGCGCGGATTCGTCTATCTGCGTGACAACAAAGACTTGATGGATCAGACACGCCTCATCATTCGCAAAAGCGTCGAAGGTTCGCTTCATAACCCGCGTGGCGCCGACCTCGACGCCGCCCGCGAAGACCTCGCCGAGGCCGTCTCGCGATTTCTGCTGCAGCGCACGATGAAGCGGCCGATCGTTATACCGGTAATTGTGAGTATCTGATGTTTACCTCTACCCGATATTCCACTTCCCCTTCCGATTCTCAATCATCCCATCCCGCGTAAGCCCCGCAAGCGCCCGTTCAATCTTCCCTTTTTCAAACGGCAGATCTTGTATCGAGGCTTCGCCTCGGTGAAGTTCGCGCAGGATCGCCCCGCGGACTTGCCGCAGCGAACCTTCGAATTTCGATTGCTTCATGTAATGCGCGCTTGCTCGCGAGGGATTGGGGTGGAGTTTTTTGAGATGACTCCCATAATCCATCAGTGCCCAGTGCCATTCTCGCGGATCTTGCCCCTGAGCTGCCGCTTCGATATACGGTAGTAATTCCCGATCCGCCACCTGCTTCGAACCTTTTACAGAGGTTCTTACAGAGGTCAGATCTCTGTAGTTATCCACAGAATTTACAGAGATCTGACCTCTGTGTTTTCTGGGGATAACTCGGTGTTGCCCGAAAAAGTGGTGAATGAACACACTACGGACGTTGGTCTCTATAAGTGTATCAGGTATGTTGAATGCGAAGATGAGTACTGCCGATGCTGTGTACGGACCGATACCAGGAAGCGCTCGCAAAGATACAACATCACGAGGAACCTTACCTTTGTATGTATTGACGATTTCGATTGCCGCGTCGCGCAAATATTTCGCGCGACGGTTGTATCCCATTCCACTCCATACGTTGAGGACATCTGCAAGGTTCGACCTTGCCAGTACTTCGACGGTTGGAAATGCTTTTAGGAACTCTTTGTATTTTTCAATGACGCGCGGCACCTGCGTCTGCTGGAGCATGACTTCGGAGACGAGAATCTTGTAAGGGTCTTTGTTTTTTCTCCACGGGAGATCATGTCGACCATACTCTCTGTAATAGTCCCATACTGAAGCGCGGAATCGTACAAGGTCCGGCCTTGTATACAAGGTCGGACCTTGTAGTGTAGGGCGAAACTTCATAAATCATTAAAGCTGGTAGACCACATCTTTTCGTTCAATGACGACTTTCCATCCCATTCGTTTTGCATATCGATGGAGTTTTGAGTTGGGATTGAAGCAGATCGGCTTTGCGACCAATTCAAGGAATGATATGTCGCTTTCGGTATCGCCCACGCCGACCGAGCCCACGAGTGTAAGATTCTCTTTCTCGACCGCGCGCTTCAAGATGTTTGCCTTATTGAGTATCAAATGCTCGTCGATGACGGTACCCGTGAATCGGTCTTGCGGGCCCGTCTCGTAAATAATGCCGTAGACTTTGTCGAAGCCGAGGCGCGGGCAAAATTTGTCGAGCACGGTCTTGGGTGAATGTGAGACCGCAAGCAAGAAGTAGCCCTTGCGTTTGAGCTCTTTTAAGAGCTCACGCGTGTATCGATAATCACGTTTCCACTCACGTTCCACCATCTCCGCAGCAGCCTCCGCGAAGTCATCGTAGGCGACACCTTTGAGATGTTTGCGAAATGCGACGACAACCGCGTTGATGTAGGCCTCGTAATCCCCTTCGCGATTCAGCCAGCGCTCGCGGTCTCGTTCATATATCGCACGCGCGCTCTTGGGGAAGAGCTCTTTCTCGATGAGCACATCGACGAGCTGTATGAGCAAGCTTGACCGGAAAATCGTCCCATCGACATCAAAGACTGCAACTTTCCGTTTCATAGCATTATCCTACTGCTCTACTGTGTCTTCGGCCAGCCCCGTAAAGCAAGATTACTTGCCACGTGGCCAGCGCGTTGCCGCAGGAGGCCATAGCCTAGTAAGCGGATGGGGAGCGCAATCATGTACTCGCGCGGGGCAAACGTAGCGTCCATAGAGAACGAGACCGTTGTTGACATATTTCCAATCCCGCTTCGGCACAAGACGCTCAAGATCGTGTGAGATCTTCGTTAGATCGTCGGCATCGGTGAGGTCGAATCGCTTTGCGAAGCGCTTCACGTGCGTATCGGTCGGGATGCCTTCCCATACATCGTAGAGCTCACCGAGAACGACGTTCGCGGTTTTGTACGCAACCCCGGGAAGCGTGATGAGTTCGGCGACGGTGCCCGGGACGCGGCCGCCAAAATCGTCGTGGACGATTTTGGCGGCCGCTCGTATCGCCTTCGCTTTGTTGCGAAAAAAAGTGACCGAGGAAATTTCTTTCTCAAAAGTCTTCGGGTCCGCGTTCGCGAAATCTTTTGCCGTCTTATATTTTTTGAAAAGCGAGTCCGTCACACGATTCACGACCTTGTCGGTGCACTGCGCCGACATCATAACCGCAACGAGGAACTGGAACGGGGTCGTATACGTAAGCTCGCTTTTGGGTCTCGGATACACGCGCCTGAGATACGCAACGATTCGCTTTGCCCGCGCCCGGCGTTCATCATCTGTAGGAGTAACCATACGGAAACATAGTACGCCTCTCGCCTCACTCATGCCAGAAGATGTAAACAATGGCGTAAATACTTGATTTCTGATAGAATTCCCGAGTTATATGGCAAAGAAAACAAAGAAGAATGTGGTTGTTTTGGGCGGCGGCACGGGCACCTTTACCGTATTGTCTGGCCTCAAGAAATATCCCTTCAACCTCACCGCGATCGTCGCCATGTCGGACAACGGCGGTTCGACTGGTGTCTTGCGCGACGAGCTCGGTGTCCTTCCGCCCGGCGATGTCCGGCAATGCTTGGTCGCACTTTCACGCTCCGACAAACTCATGCGCGACCTCATGAGTTATCGCTTCGAAAAGGGTGGGCTCAAAGGTTTGAGCTTCGGTAATCTCCTTCTTTCGGCACTTGAGAAAGTTACTGGGTCTTTCGACGAAGCAGTTGAGAAAGCGAGTGAAATATTGCGACTCGATGGCCGCGTCATCCCCGCAACACTCGACGAAGTACATCTCATGGCCGAAGTAGGATCGCACATCGTGCGCGGCGAAGAGAAAATCCAGATGACCAAGCTCAACGGTTCTCTGAAGCGTCTCTGGCTCGAACCGCAAGGACGTGCAAATCCAAAAGCACTCAAAGCGATACGCGACGCCGACGCTATCATCATCGGTCCCGGCAATCTCTACGCGAGCCTGATTCCTAATCTCCTCGTACGCGGTATTCCTGAGGCTATCAAGAAGAGCAGAGCCAAAAAGATATTCGTTTGCAGCCTCATGACGAAAGTCGAGCATACCAAAGGGTTTTCGGTTGCCGATTACACGACGAAGATAGAAACGTATCTTGGTTCGAAAGTCGATATCGTGATCTACAATAACAAGAAGCCTCATGCAGAACTTCTGCAACGGTACGCTCGCGCACATGACACACTTACCTCATGGGTTGAGCTTCCGCAAGGTCCCGATCTCATCGGCGCAAATCTGCATTCCAATCGCATGCACACGACCAATAAGATCGGGACGCCGAGTCGTGAAAGCTCGCTCGTCCGCCACGACCCCGCAAAGCTCGCGGCAATCATCGCCGGGATCCTCAAGGTCGAGAAAGCCTCACGTTAATCACTCCACCGTCACCGACTTCGCGAGGTTGCGCGGGCGGTCGACATTGAGACCTTTGTTGGTCGCGATGTAATAGGCGAAGAGCTGCAGCGGCACCACTGCAAGTATCGGCGTCAACATCTCGAGTGTCTTGGGGATGTAGATCACATCATCTGCGAGTCGCTTGATGTCTTCGTTGCCTTCGGTCGCAATGGTAATGACCGGACCCTTGCGTGCTTTTATTTCCTGAATATTAGAGAGTGTCTTTTCATAGACACTGTCGGAGGGAACGATCGCCATCGTCGGGAAGTTCTCGTCGATCATCGCCAAGGGGCCATGCTTCATCTCGCCCGCACCACATCCTTCTGCATGCACGTATGAGATCTCTTTGAGTTTCAGTGCACCTTCGAACGCGACCGGATAATTATATTTGCGTCCGATGTAGAGGAAGTCTCGTGCATCTTTGTACTTCGATGCAATAGCCTGGATCTTCGAGGCATTGTCCAGTATCTGCTGCACCTTTTCGGGGAGCGCTTGCAGCTCTTCGACAATGCGTGTGCCCATCGATACCGACATGCCCCGTTCGCGCCCTAGGTAAAGCGTAAACAAAGCGAGCGCCGTGAGCTGCGAAATGAACGCTTTGGTCGATGCAACCCCGATCTCCGGACCTGCATGGTTGTAGACACCCGCATCAGTCTCACGAGCGATAGTCGATCCCACGGTATTGACGATACCTAGGGTCAAGGCACCTTTTCGTTTACCCTCACGAATTGCTTCGAGTGTATCGGCCGTCTCGCCGGATTGTGAAATCGCCAAGACTGCAGTATGTTCGTCGATAAGTGGTTTGCGATAGCGGAACTCGGAACCGATCTCGACTTCAACGGGAATACCCGCATATTCCTCAATCATATATTCGCCGACGTATCCTGCGTATGATGCAGTGCCACAGCCGACGATGAGCAAGCGTTTGATGTCACGTAAACGTCCGGCAACACTCTCGAGTCCGCCGAGTTTCGCGAGTCCTTGTTCGACGATGAGCCGACCGCGAATCGTGTTGCGAATCACATCAGGTTCTTCCATCATTTCTTTCATCATAAAGAACTCATGACCGGATTTTTGTGCTGCCTCAGGCGACCAATCGATTGTCTCGGGAATGCGATTGACCAGACTCGCATCGAGCTTCGAGATGAGATGCGAGGTCGGGGTAATGACGGCCATCTCCCCATCTTCAAGATAAAGGACTTGTTTGGTGTGTCGAAGAATTGGCGTAGCATCCGATGCGACAAAATTCTCATCATCACCCAAGCCGAGTGCTACGGGCGCTCCCATTCGTGCCGCAATAATTGTTTGAGGCTCGGATCGATATTGCAGGGCGATGCCGTACGTGCCGCGTACTTCATTCAAAGCCGAACGCGCCGCCTCGGTGAAGGATTCTCCATTCTTGAGATGTTCTTCAACGAGATGTGCGAGTACTTCGGTATCCGTGTCAGACTTGAAGGTATGTCCCGCAGCCGAAAGCTTCTCCTTCAATTCACGAAAATTCTCGATGATGCCATTGTGCACGATCCACACATCGCCGGTGCAGTCGCCATGCGGATGCGCGTTGCTCTCGGTCGGCTCACCATGGGTCGCCCAGCGCAGATGTGCGATACCACTCGTGCCGACAAATTCTGGCTGTATCTTTTCTTTGAGTTTAGAAACGGCGCCAGCGGATTTGATGATGCCGCTCTGAGGCAAGAATATGCCGGCCGAATCATAACCCCGATATTCAAGCGATAAGAGGCCGTCCAAAAGCACGGTGCTTGCCTCTTTAGTACCCGTATAGGCGAATATACCGCACATCGCCTCACTCTATCACGTCGAAATACATATCTACAGTTATTTATTTCGAGATCTTCTTCGCCACCTTCTTGACGGTCTTCGCGCTTTTCTTCGCTGCGGTCTTCACTGTCTTTTTCGCACTGGTCGCGTTTTTGCCGAGCTCTTTCATCACCTGCTCCCAGTTACTCTTGAGTTCGCGTGCTGCACGTTCCACTTCTTTGCGATCTTTGTTCTTTATTCCTGCGTAGGTATTTTGGACATTCATCACAATGCCCTCGAGCGTTTTGCGGTCGATATTCTTCACTTTCTTCGCCTGGTTGATGACATCGGTTTTCATATCCATCGCCCATTTCGCCGCTATTTTGCGATGTGACTTCGCATCCGAACTACCATAAAAATAATATCCCGCCGCCGCTGCCCCGAGTGCCGCTGCTGCGATCTTCAATGCAGTGCCACCTGTTTTACTCTTTATCATATGCTTGTGTCGTCATTCATTACTAACTAATAGATAATCGCTCAAAGATCCCGTTCGCGAGACGTGCCGCGTTTCCCGGATCGGCCGGAGAATCGTTTGAACGCTTTGTTGAGAAAGGTGCCGAGAGCCACGACACTGAAACCGGTTTGCATCGAGCTGCGCATATGGGCGAGATCATTGCGCAAGAGTTCGCTCTCTTCGGACACATCCTTTGAGATCTCTTCGACATGCCCCAAAATCCGCCAAATTCGAAAGAGAATAAAAGCAAGCAATGCGCCAACAACCACGACAACGAGCGTCGTAATGAAGAAAAACGCATCCATCTTCGCGAACTCACTCATACCATTAGTATACTACAATTCTCGGGATCATATCTGGCAAAAAACAAAAAATACAGAGGTCAGATCTCTGTAGTTATCCCCAGAAATCACAGAGATCTGACCTCTGTAGGACAGCTTGTGATTTGTGTGTTGTTATTTTTCTTCGAGGTCGAGACAGACGGAATTGATGCAGTAGCGCTTCCCTGTTTTGGTAGGACCGTCATCGAAGATGTGTCCTAGGTGCGAACCGCAGCGCGCGCAGGTGATCTCGGTGCGAGTCATGCCGTGGCTCGAATCGACGTGCGTTTCGACTGCTCCCGGAAGTGCTTGGTCGAACGATGGCCAGCCGGTGCCGGAATCAAACTTCGCGTCCGAGGAGAAGAGTGGATTGCCGCAGGCCACACACGCATAGGTACCATCCGCCTTCTCATGGACGTATTCTCCCGTGAAAGGGGCTTCCGTCCCCTTCTCACGCAAGACTTTGTATTGCTCTGGTGTGAGCAATTTCTCCCATCCTTCTTCGTTTTCGGGCATTGGTTTGGTAGTCATAGCTAAAGTATACCAAACCAAATGAATGTTATCGCTTCGCCCGTACGCGTTCCAAATCAGTCAAATACATTTTGCGCAATCGGACAGACTCCGGTGTGATCTCGAGATATTCGTCTTCGGCCATGACTTCCAAACCGCGCTCGATCGTGAGCGTATACGGCGGAATGAGGTTGATCGCTTCATCCGAGCCAGAAGCGCGCATGTTGGTGAGCTGCTTGCCTTTGGTCGGATTGACCTCCATTTCCTCGCCCTTGGATGTATTGCCGATGACCATTCCCTCGTAGACCTCGGTCGCCGGAGAGATGTAAATGACGCCGCGCTCCTGGAGATTCCACAGTGCAAAGCCGAGCGCCTTGCCACTCGCCATTGAGATCATCGAGCCGACTTGCTTGCGCTTTATTTCGCCTGCATATGGCTGGAAGCCAACAACACGCGACGACATGATGCCCTCGCCTTTGGTATCCAAAACAAATTGATTGCGATAACCAAGGAGTCCGCGAGTCGGTCCTTCGAAGGTAAGGCGCACCTGATTTTCATGGACTTTGAGATCCTTCATGACGAATTTGCGCGTGCCTAAGCGTTCGATGATGACACCCTGGTACGTGTTCGGCGTGTCGATGATGACCTCTTCGAACGGTTCAAGGCGGGTACCATTCTCTTCGCGGAAAATGACCTGCGGCTGCGAAACCTGCATCTCATAGCCTTCGCGACGCATATTCTCAAGTAGTATTGCAATGTGAAGCTCGCCACGACCGGAGACTTTGTATCCGGAATCTTCTGATGAGAAGTCGACTTTGAGACCGACATTGATCTCAAGCTCGCGCTCCAGTCGATCGCGAATCTGACGCGAGGTGACGAACTTACCTTCGCGACCGGCAAACGGTGAGTTGTTGACGAGGAAATTCAAAGTAATGGTCGGTTCATCGATAGAAATAGCCGAAAGCGCTTCGGCTTTCTCGTCGGAAGTGATCGTTTCTCCAATGAAAATGTCTGAAAATCCTGCAACCATCGCGATGTCACCGGCATACACTTCCGCCGCTTCGACTTTTTGCAGACCCTTGAAGGTGAACATTTTGATTATTTTGCCGGTGCGCGTCTCGCCCGTGGGCTTCTTGACGAACATCGTGGTGCCTGACTTCAATACTCCTTCGTAGACACGCACGATGGCGAGTCGCCCCAAGAAATTGTCATAGCCGAGGTTGAATGGTTGTGCGCGCGCGGGTTTATCGACGGCTTCTGCACTCGAAGCGGGGGGAACATGTTTGAGTATCGTGTCGAGCAGTGGTGTGAGATCGGACGACTCGTCGGTCAGCTTCAATTTGGCAATTCCCTGACGACCAATCGCATAGACTATCGGGAAATTCGCTTGCTCATCGGAAGCACCGAGCTCGAGGAAAAGTTCGAGCACCTGGTCTTCGGTGCGCGATGGATCGGCTGCAGGCTTATCTATCTTGTTGATGACAACGATGGGCTTGAGGCCGAGTTCGAGTGACTTCTTCAAGACGAAGCGTGTCTGTGGCATCGGACCTTCTTGTGCATCGACGACGAGCAGCACCGAGTCGATAGAGCGCAAGACGCGCTCGACTTCGCTACCGAAGTCGGCATGGCCCGGTGTATCGACAATATTGATTTTCGTGGTCGGCACCTGCCCACCTTCTGGCGGGTAGAAAATCGCGGCGTTCTTCGCATAAATAGTGATGCCGCGCTCCTTCTCGAGCGTATTGCTATCCATCGAAACACCTTCTTCTCCGACACCAGTCTGCTTCAGGAGCGCATCCGTCAAGGTCGTCTTGCCATGGTCGACGTGGGCTATGATCGCTATGTTTCGAATTTCCATAAGGATTTCAAAAGAAAATGCCCCTTCGGGCCTTCTCATCGCACTATTATGTACTATTTGGAGAAACGCGTCAATTTTCTTTCAATGTAGACTATTTTTTCAGCAATGGATCGATAGCGGCGGTAAATGCCGAGAGCGGCTGAGCACCGTCGATGAGGCTTGTGCCAACAATAAATCCGGGTGTGCCTTGAATGCCGAACTTCGTTCCCTCCGCTTCATCGGCCTGCATCGCGGCGTCATATGCAGACTTGTTCTTCGCGATATCAGCTTTCACCGCACTATCGCTGATCTGGGGGAATTGCGATTTGATGAGAGCATCGATAGTCGCAGCATTGCCAAATCCCTGATCGCCTTCCTGATCTTGCGCCTTATACATAGCAGTGCGCCAGGTGAAATATTGATCAGGATACAGCACCCAGATCGAGCGACCATACTCTGCTGCAGTGGTCGAATCGTTGCCAAGGAACGGGAAATCTTTGAAGACGACTTTAAGTTTGCCGGTGTCGACGTAATTTTTCAAGATATCGGGGAATGCGGCGGGTGTCGTTATTTGTGGGACGCCGCCGACTTCAAATGCTTTGCAGAATGGGCACTGATAGTCTGACCAGAATGCCATCACCACGGGTGCATTGGTGGAGCCAATGTACGGCTCGCCATCGGTCTTCACATCTTTGATGTTTACTGCAGGTGCCACTGCCGCTGTTGGTTGGCCTTGCGCGACTGCTCCACCATTGTGTGAAAGTCCGAGAAAGAGCCCTCCGGCGATCAAGACTCCTGCGACAATAATTGCTCCCGGCGTATAGATCTTGCTCATATCACGTGTGGTTGTCGACATTTGGATATCAGACACCATCTGAGGATTCGACAATGGCTGCGGATCCGAAGTCTGAGTATCTGCTTTCTCCATAATCCACACATTGTACACGATGTATTAATAATGCAAGTGGGTACTAGAAATAAATCCCGTATCGCTTTATTGTTTGACTCCTTGCAACACATTCCAGACTGCAGGATCCTCGCCGCCGTCGAATTCAAAAATGGCGACGCCGCGTACACCGAGCGCTTTGGCAAGCGCAATTTTGCTTTGGACCGACTGTGCATCACTCCAGTCGAGCATATTGAACGTCAGGTGCGCATTATACGTATTCGCATACAAGCTTGCCGCAGCTGCAGCCGTAAGACCATCCATCGATCCTACCGAGAGCGGCCCGGTGGGTGCAGTGGATGAAGCAAGCGGCGTATAGGTGAGTGTCATCTCGCCGGCTGAGTTGCGCACCGGTATCACACTATATTGCTTCTCTATCTGAAGCGCGTAACCTGGATCGAAGGTCCAGAGAATATCGTACAGATATTGGTTATTGGCATATGCGGTCACTTGATACTCGTATCCGTATGTGGGAATGCCGACGATGATTTTACGCGGACTGATAGATTGCTCGGCAAGCGAAACGACTGCTTCAACCCATGCGGGATCAGCAACCGGCGCATAGAGTTGCGACGAGGATGCCGCAACAGCGGCGAGTTGAGAATCGACGGTTTGTTGATCATATGTCATGAGGTGGACACGATCGCAGTATTTATTGATCTGCGTATAGTCGTTTGCATACGCTCCAGCACCGGCGGGAATCTCCATACCATAATACTGAGCAGCAATAG
Organism: Minisyncoccota bacterium; assembly: GCA_035541295.1. Classification (GTDB taxonomy): domain Bacteria; phylum Patescibacteriota; class Minisyncoccia; order Phycocordibacterales; family UBA2100; genus UBA10103. Next base: position 5,936 of record DATKNP010000014.1, on the reverse strand, counting down.
GTGTGCGTGCCTCGATGTCACACGTCACGAGCTTATTGCCCATGCGCATATAGAGACCCTTGAGGAAGAGTGAGAAATAATTCTTGATCGCGGCGGGCTTGTTCTCGAAGTCGATATCGATACCGTCGTATCCGTTTGCCTTCACGAGGTTCGCGATAGTTGTTTCGAGTGCTTGACGACTCTTGGCGTTGGAAAGAATCTTCTGTATGACTGCGCCGTTACTCCACATGACCGTGGGGACAACGCGGACTTTCTGTGCATGTGCCGCGGCAATGACGGCAGGCCATGGGCCGACGTTCATCGGACCGTTATCAATGATAGTGCCACTGGAGCTTACTGAATAGACGAACGGATTAATCTCGGTGAGCTCACTCAAATGTGGCGAAACGTCATTGCTACTGGTCGCTGCGCGCCAATACGGCATCCAGCCGGACACTTCGAACGTCGTTGCGGCAGATGCAGAGATAGGCAGGAGTATGAGCAACGCAAAAACAACCGTATACAGATATCCGTATTTCATAACTCTATCCTACACTATCGATCGCTCGGGCAAAAATACCCTACAAACGGTGCGGATGATCTTGCACTTCAGTACAGCGGTGTCACGGTGATGGTCGAGCTCACGGTAGAAGTATTCCCATTATCGTCAGATACCGTGAAGGTGGCGGTATACGTTCCCGCTTGTGTGTAGACGTGAGTAAACGTCGCAGATGATTGAACAGTCGTGGGCGACGAAGCAGCAATACCGTTCATGACGACAGGTTGATCGCCCCAATTCACCGAGTAATGGAGATTGTTCGTTGAACCATTCATCACGGAAGCATGGACTGTCCACACACCAGTCGTGCCAAGCGAGAGCGTTGCCGGTGCGTCGATGCCAGAGATCGTAGGACCGTTGCTCATTGATCCGCCGGTCACGGTGAATGGGACTGCATTGCTTGCTCCGTTACCATTATCGACGGAGACATTGTAGGTGCCAGGGGAAACAAGGAGCGCATACATCGGGCACGCAGTGCCTGGCAAGCAGAATGCACCAAGTGCAGATGGTACGGTAAAGACAAGGCTTTGGTTGATGCCACCATGACAGCTCGGGTTCGTCGTGCATGCGATAGCGATACTCGATGCAATCGGAACGTTAGAGATAGCACCGCCGCCGAAACGTATCGTGTTGGACGAAGCGAATCCGAAGCCAGTGATTGTCACCGTCGTACCAGTAGGACCGGACGATGGTGTGATGTTATAGATCGTCATATTCGATGTCTGTTGCGATGATGTCACCGTGAATGAAACGGTATTGCTCGTGTTGCCGCCGGTCGTGACCGATATGCTATAGGTGCCCGGTGTCGTCTGCCGTGACGCAATCATGCAACCGGAGTAGTAGCAGAGGGGGTTTAACGATTGTGGTACCGTGAATGAAAGCGTTGCACCATCGTTTGAAGCGACATGCACCAAAGCACCGCTGCCGAAATTGATCGTATTGTCGGAAGAAAAACCACTCCCGTAGATAGTCACCGTAGTACCGACAGTACCAGAACTTGGCGAGAGCGACTTGATGTAAAGTCCGGATGTCGGAGGTGTTGTCGTACCACAACTCAACTGCGTTATTGCGGCGCGAGTGAGCATGCCGACGTAGCCGGTTGTGAAGATGCCTTGTGAGGATTGGAATTGTCTGACGGCTCCCAAGGTGAGCGGACCGAAGTAACCAGTCGCTCCGACTGAGAGCTCTCCTTCTTGATAGAGGAATGTCTGAAGTGTCGTCACGTCACCTCCAGTCCACGCGTCGCGTGAACCGAAGGAGAGGTTATGGCTGATAGTGATGCAGTTATTTGCCGGCATCATCGGACCGCCAGGATTAAATTGCAATGGGGCATCGCTGGCAGTACCAGAAACGGCGCCCGAAAGCGCAAGAATGGGGGTCATGACAAGACCAGCGATTTGTGTGGCAAGTGAGGGATTGACGAGCATATATGATGAATTGTTTTCAGTTAGTAACGTGAATGTGTTCGTTTGTTCGTTCGAACTCGTAGACAACTACAATCATATCATTGGGAAGATGAAATGATGATGAATTTCCTATCCGAACATGACTCCTGCCTGCTCCTTGATCATCTTCTCGATGCGGCCTTCGAAGAGGCGGAGTGTGAGTGGGAGCTTGGCGTAGAGCTCGAAGACATTATCCTTGACCTCGAGTGTGCCCGAGATGTGCTGCTTTTGTGCAGTGAAGGCGAAGTGGAGTGTGTTGCCTTCCCACTTCTCCTCTGTCTCGGTGAGATGCGCGGCGAGCTTCGAGCGTGATTCGTTCAAGACCTTGCGCACGCGCGTGATTGCTTCGACCGAAGAGAGTTTGTGTGGGATCGAGACTTTCATTACGCTCTTTTTACTATGATTCGTGAGAAAAAGCGAGTCACCTTAGTACCACGTACCGATACCAGAACCTGTAAGCGGAAAATCGGATCCGAGATATTTGGGGACACGCTCGGTTGCGAGATCCCACAGCGCTTTGTCGGAGGCTGGTACTTCGCGGGCATAATCGATTATCGACCCCTGCCCCTGCGTGACTACACCATAGGCAGTGAGTCCCAGATGTCGCGCGATGTACAAAGCGCGCGGTAAGTGGAAATCTTGTGTGACGATCGTCACCGACTGCGCATCGAAGACGGTGCGTGCACGATACATGCTACTGTACGTGTCGAAACCTGCGTGGTCGAGGAAGATGTCCGCCGCAGGAATACCTGCATTGGTGAGATATTTGCGCACCGGTGTCACCTCATCATAGGTGAGCTCGCCGTTATCTCCGGTAACAAGGATCTTAGAGACCTTCCCTGTCTTATAGAGCTCTATCGCCATGTCGGCACGCTCTGCTAATACGGGCGAGGGCTTGCCGGAGAGTACCGAAGCCCCCGGTACGATTGCAACTTCGGTTGTCGGTACGTCGAAAGGCGATGTATATATGAACGTGTGCATCGCGAACCGCATCATGCTAGGTACGCTGATACAAACGATCGCGCATACAAGAACGATGATGATCACAAGACGGTAATAAGAACGTATGAACGACATGGCTCAATTATGCCCCGACAGTGCAGAGACGGGAAATGGATGACCAAGACGAAGTCAATAGGTGTGCAGAAGTTATCCACAGAAATCACAGAGATCAGATCTCTGTAGAGATTTGGAGGCTCTATTGCTGCACCGTGAACACGGTCGAATTGCTCGTACCGCTCGTGGTCATGACTGAAACGTTATAGGTACCTGGGGTGATCAACTGAAGATATTGTGCACATGCCATCCCCGGTGCGCAGTATGGGCTGATAGAAGAAGGCACCGTGAAGGTCAAGCTCGAACCGTTCTGCGCGTAGACGTTCTCTATAGCGCCGTTGCCAAAGAGGATCGCCGTGATGTTGTAGAGGTTGGAACCGTATATGGTGACCGATGTGCCGACGCGCCCTACACTCGGCGAGAGGTATGAGATCGTCGGGGTGCCGTTGTTTAGAATTCCGCCGCTTGTGCCGAGCGCCGTTACAGTAAACGGCAGTGTGTTCGTCGTATATCCGATACCATTGGTGACCGAGACATCATACACACCGAGTCCGGTGTTTTGTGTACCGTAGCCAGCGAGTTGTGTCGGTACCGTGAACGATACCGATTGACCATCGTTCGAAGGGAGATTGGCGATGATGCCCGTACCGAAGTGGACCGCGTTGCTGGTCGCTGTGAAGCCCGAGCCGAGCAGTGTGACTGAGGTGCCCGTACCACCGGAGGTTGGGTTGAGATAGTTCGCGACCGGTGCCGTCAGATTGCTGGAATTAGTATTCGTGCCGCAATTACGATAATTATTGTAGAGATTTCCATAGTTGTTGTAGTAACTGCCATACGCATACGTCGGATATATGCTATTGCATCCGCACGAACCGTAGGCATAGAAGTAGTTGTTGCCACAGGTAGAGCCATACGAGTACACGGTGAACGAGAGTGCATTGCTCACACCACGCAAATTAGTCACGGTTATATTGACGCTTCCGGAGAAGGTGTATGACGGTACGATGAAGGTCATTGAGGTACCATTGCTCGGGACATTCGTGAGTGCGACCGAACCGAAGGTAATCGTGTTGTTGAGCGGGTCGAATCCAGTGCCGTAGATAGTTATCTCGGATCCCGGTGCACCGGTATTTTGTGAAAGCGAGGTGAGGTTGAGATTTACAAGATTGCTGTATGAGTAGTTCGAATTGTATGCATTCCACGGAACCGTCGAGGAGTAGACCGTTCCCGGCGCCGTATATGAAGAGCTTCCGCCGCATGAAGCACTCGAAATCGCTGCGCGAGTGGGAGCATCAACTGTTCCGGTCATCGAAAGTCCTTGCGCCTGTTGGAAATCACGGACGGCTGCTTGCGTAGCACCACCGAAGAATCCGGTCACCATCCATGTCCCGCTGCCAGGGTAATTTTGACCCACGAGGAAGGATTGTACTTGGGATACATCGCTGCCGCGCGCACCGTATGAGAGGTCACGATCGATCGTCACGCACTGCCCTGCATACCAATTGTCTTGGTAATTCACGAGTGCAGAGGCAGTCGAGGTAGTTGAGCATCCAATGAGAACGACGAGCGAGATGGCGACAGTTGCATACTTCATACGGCATGATTTTTGGTTATTAAATGGCTTAAAATCGTATCCCCGGCCACAATTCTTCTGTAGTAATACTATAGTTATGCATCAAGAACTACTCACATGCAAGGGTCGCCGACCATGCAGTACATACCTCAAAAAGCCCCGGAAATTATTGTATCGGCAGTTGCTGCGCCTCCTTTTTGAGCGCAGCGATGATGCTCGTGGATTTGAAGTATGTCGCGAGCTCGGATTTCCACTGCGCATCAGCGATGTTCACGTCCGGATCAACGCCGCGGCCTTGGATCGGCTGCTGGTCATCGCGCAAGGTAATCGCCCGCACCAACAGCAGTGCATCATAGGTGGTGCTCGCATCGGTCGTCGTTGTCAGCGGAAACGTGTTCTCGACAGTCCCCCACCCGCGCGTGGTTGCTCCGACAACAGAGGCGAGATGGAATCGTTTGAGTGATGCAGCCAGTACCTCAGCGGTCGATTGCGTCATGTCATCGGTGAGAACGGCGACCTCACGGTATCGCGCAAGCAGCGGATCAAGCGGGGCTGTCGTGCGCACCACGTTGTAGGTGTTGTGCGCGTACAGGTCAAACGCATACTGATTGGAGCCCATGAAAGAGCCGAGGAAACTTGCTGCATCGGCGAGCGATCCGCCGATGTTGCCGCGCAGATCGAGGATCATGCTGTCGAGTGCGGGCGTTGTCGATGCGCTGGTCAGTGCATCCTGGAATTCTTGCAGCGTCGTCGGCGACATTTTGTCGATATACAAGTAGAGCGTGTTCCCCATGGTCGTTCTAAAAATAGTCGGTTCTACGTGTGAAGTGTCGTAACGAGCCTTCGTCTGCGAATTGGCGAGTACGTCATGCGCATACGAAGCCTGCTCACGCTCGGCGGCGGCATCGGGAGAAGATGACCCGGCGAGCTCTGTCAGCCGCTGCGCATATGCAGCGTCGACTGCCGCGACCGAAGCGCCGCTTGAAATCCCCAAATCGCTATAGAGATCTTTTGCGGGGTTGACATTGTTGACCGTCTGCTGGAGTTGGACCTGCGCCGTCTGCGAGAGTAGTTCATTGCGTCCGTTGGGCGGCATATTGTAGAGCGCGACCTGGAGAATCCCCGTCGCAAGCGCCTTCTTCGATTCGGTCGTGGTCGCCAACGCAAACGCGCGCTGAAGCATCGCCGCGGTGCCGGCGCGATCCGGCGTCGCAAGCGTTGTCGACGCGCTGCTCACGCCAAACAACGAGAGCGCCTTCTGGGTCGATGCGAGGAACAGCTGCGACACATCAGCGTCGCTCGGCGTCTGCCAATAATTTTTCAC
>DATKNP010000013.1:0-9174 GCA_035541295.1 Minisyncoccota bacterium | reverse complement strand
GGGTTGGAGTGAAAAGCTTATCGAACCTGGTAATAGCTGGTTCTCTCCGAAAGAGCTTTCGGGCTTGCGTCGTATGTTTCCTCTGGGGGTAGAGCACTGGAAGGTCTCGACAGACCGCAAGGTCGCGAGTCCTATCAAACTCCGAATACCAGATGGCCTAGTACGGCAGTTAGACGGTGGGGGCGAAGCTCCACTCGTCAAAAGGGAAACAGCCCAGACCGCCAATTAAGGTCCCTAAATTCATGCTAAGTGCAAGTAAGGAGGTGGAATTTCTCAGACAGTCAGGATGTTGGCTTAGAAGCAGCCACCATTCAAAGAAAGCGTAACAGCTCACTCACTTAGAGATCTTGCGCCACAAATGATCGGGGCTAAGCATCGTACCGAAACTGCGGATTCGTGTACTTCATTGAGGAAAGAGGAGGTCGAAATGCGGAAATATGTAATCTGGTATACTCATCAAGACGATAATATTGGGTTCGCTTCGCGTGCGGACGTCATTAGTCATCGGTTTGATGCGCCAGACACAGAAGCTGCAATCCGGGAAGGTAGAAAATGGTGGAAAGAATATGCGGCCCGAACTGGCGCATCACGTTACCATTTTCACGGATTGTCAGAGATTGTCATGAACCATGAAGATTTCTTTTCCGATCAGGATTGAAGCTATTAGGCAAGCGTACGCGCTTGCCTCCTCAATGAAGTACACGAGTGGTAGGAGAGCGTTCCAATCCGCTATGAAGGCAAAGGGGTGACCCATGCTGGAGCGTTTGGAAGTGAAAATGTTGGCACGAGTAACCGCAATGCATGTGAGATTCATGCACGCCGAAAGAACAAGGATTCCTTCGCAATGGAGATCAACGAAGGGTTAGTCGGGCCTAAGCCGATGGCGAATGCCGGAGGCGATGGACACAGGGTTAATATTCCCTGACTCGGGTATCGAGTGATGGAGAGACGGAGTGCTGTACTTTGAGCCCCTTATTGGATTGGGGTGTATGGCGTGAGGACGTGCTGTAGGTAAATCCGCAGCGCATCATCCAAGCGTAGTCTAGATGTGGAAGCCTCGGCTGAAGCAGATTCAAAGGAGCGCGCTTCCAAGAAAATCTTCTAAACTCATCGATAGCTGAACCGTACCGCAAACCGACACAGGTGTTCAGGGCGAGTAGCCCAAGGCGAACGAGTGAGAGGTCCCCAAGGAACTCGGCAAAATAGCAGCCGTAACTTCGGAATATGGCTTGCCCTGCGCAAGCAGGGCCGCAGCTAAAGATCATCAAGCAACTGTTTACCAAAAACACAGCTCCCTGCAAACTCGTAAGAGGAAGTATAGGGGGTGATGCCTGACCAATGCCGGAAGGTCAACCACGGGCGGTCCATGTATTTATATATGGGCTGGCTTGTGTAAGCCCCGGTGAATGTCGGCGATAACTATAATCGTCCTAAGGTAGCGAAATTCCTTGTCTGGTAAGTTCAGACGCGCACGAATGGTATAATGACTTGGTGACTGTCTCGGGGACTTGCTCGGTGAAAATACAAGGGCGGTGAAGATGCCGCCTTCCTGCAGCTAGACGAAAAGACCCCAGAAGCTTTACTACAGCTTGATATTGGGGATACGGGTGCGTTACGTAGCGTAGATGGGAGGATTTGAAGCAGAGGTTTTGGCTTCTGTGGATCCGCCAATGCAACACCATCTCTCGTTTCTGTATCTTCTAACTTCGGTGGAGAAACCATCGAAAGACAGTATCTGGTGGGTAGTTTGGGTGGGGCGCTCTCCTCCTAAAAAGTAACGGAGGAGCCTATTAAGGTCAGCTAGGCGCGAATGGAAACCGTGCCGATAGTGTAATGGCAAAAGCTGGCTTGACTGCAAGTCGTACATGACAAGCAGGCGCGAAAGCGGAGCATAGTGAACCGACTGTTCGCATTAGATGCGGCAGAAGATTATCGGACAAAAGTTACTCTGGGGATAACAGGCTGGTATTGCCTAAGCGTCAATAGCGACGGCAATGTTCGGCACCTCGATGTCGGCTCATCTTATCCTGGAGGTGGAGAAGCTTCCAAGGGTTTGGCTGTTCGCCAATTAAAAAGGTACGCGAGCTGGGTTCAAACCGTTCAGCATCCAAGCAAAAATATCAAGGTTTAACCTTGATACATTGGAGATTGAACGGTTTGAATCCCGAGGACACATAAAAACAAAAACTGTTAACAATCAAAAATAACCGCGTAAAGGCACGAGAAGTGCCCACGCGGCAAGATCGACATATTCACGGCGGCGATATGTAGCAATACATATCGAGAAGCTAACTGATATCGGTGGAATCCTATCTATTTGATAGGGCTATACCGAGGGAATCGCGTAAAATTCGCTTCGCGAATCACGCGGGCCCGTAGAGACTAATTGTTAGCCTTCCCTAAATAAGGGTTTACGAAACCCATATATTCGGAAGAAGTTATAGTCCAATACACACAGTAATGTGTGAGAACCCCGTAAAATTTGCAAAGCGAATCACGGGGCTAGATATGCGTGAGACAGGTTGGTCTTAATCTGCTGCAGGCGTTGATTCTTGAGGAGATTTGATTCTAGTACGAGAGGACCGAATTGAACTGACCCCTGGTCTGGGGGCTGTCGTACCAACGGCACCGCCCCGTAGCTATGTCGGGAACGGATAACTGCTGAAAGCATCTAAGCAGGAAGCCAACTCCAAGATAAGGAATCGTTTGAGGCCCGTGGGAGATTACCACGTTGATAGGCGCCAGGTGCAAGCATCGTAAGGTGTTCAGCCGAGGCGTACTAATCCGCCGATCAGAACTCTCGACAGGAATTGTGGGAGTCGCGCGTTGCCCTTTGAAGCCGCGTTCTACGCGGCGAAGTAGGGTTTGTTAGATTCAAGTTTGTGTCGTTCAGTTTAAACGAGCGCAGAGAGTTTGAGCTCTCTGTGTTGGTGCTTTATCGGAGGGGGTACACCCGTTCTCATTCCGAACACGGCAGTTAAGCCCTCCAGAGCCAATGGTACTCGTAAGGGGAGAGTAGGTAGGCGCCAACACAGAGTGCTCAAGATAGATAAAAGAAAAGACCGTCGCGAGACGGTTTTTTCTTTTTACCGTATAATCCCTCTTATGTCCTGGGCATCACGACGTCGCTCTCTGTACCTTTCGGGAATATTCCTTTTTTTACTCGTGGTCATCGGTGGACCCATCGCCTATAAAATCGCGACGATTCCGGTTACGTGTCACGACGGCAAGCAAAATCAAGGTGAAACGGCGGTCGATGAGGGTGGCCCGTGCCTACATCTCAATCCGAATGACCTCCAGCCGGACTCAATTCTCTGGGCGCGTGCATTCCAAGTTCGCGATGGTTCATACAACGCCGTTGCCTATATCCAAAATCCCAATCCGAATGCGGGTGTTGCAGCGGCTAACTACAAGTTCAGTCTCTACGACTCACAAAACATTCTCATTGCCGAGCGCACAGGTATGACCTACATCATGCCCACAGGTATTACACCGGTCATAACAACCGGCATCAACACGGGCAATCGCATCGTTGCACATACGTACTTCACACTGACCGACCCCACAATTATCTGGGAGCGCATGAGCAATCCAACCTCCGTCATATCGATAGCGAGCAAACAGGTTTCCAATACCGATATCTTGCCACAGCTCTCAGCGATCGCGAGCAATACATCGGTGAATGATCTCAAAGATGTTGAGTTCGTTGCTGTCGTCTTCGATACGGTGGGGAACGCTATACAGACATCCGCGACCGAAATTCCGGATTTCCCGGGCGGTTCAAACACATCGATAGGATTCACTTGGCCCAATCCGTTTACGGAAGTCGTCGGAACCGAAGACATCATCCCCCTGTTGCCACCGGTGCCGGATCTTACCGCGCAGCGCTGACTATGGTTTCGATACGAGAGGGGGGAGCAAGAGCCCCGTCGGGTCACTTCTACCAGCACAAAAAAGACACTTCCATTTTTCTAAGTCTGCATACAGCTAAGAAAAATTGGTCGAACATCGATTGGTATCTCTTCGCTGCCGCATTTGCTATCTCACTCCTTGGTCTGGTGACGATGCATTCATTCTCTGCGGAGAATGTCTTCTTCGGCAGGCAAATAATCTGGATTGGGCTTGCGGTTATGGTTTTCTTCGTGGCGAGTATACCAGAGTATAGTTTCTTGCGCCGGACACCGATCGTTGTCGGTCTCTATACAATCGTCGTCGCACTTCTCGCGCTTATCTTCGTATTCGGGGCGGTAGTGAAAGGTGGACAAAACCGTTTCAACCTCGGTCTCTTTGCGTTCCAACCGGCCGACCTTGCGAAACTCATCCTTGTTGTTTTCCTTGCGAAGTATTTTGCACGACGGCACATCGAAATAGCACACATCCGCCACATCCTCGTCTCGGGTGCCTATGCGTTCGTTATGCTGTTCCTTGTCTTTCTTCAACCAGACTTTGGTTCTGCTATCACCATCGCAAGTATCTGGCTCGGCATGGTACTCGTAGCCGGCATTTCATGGAAGCACCTCGCAACATTATTTATCATCGGAGCGGTTGTTGCCGGTGGCTTGTGGCACTTTGGCCTCCATCAATATCAGAAGGACCGCATTCTCACGTTCCTCCATCCGCTATCGAATATTCAAGGCACCGGCTATAACGCCTATCAATCGACCGTCGCGGTAGGTTCCGGAGAGTTCGTAGGGAAGGGAATTGGATACGGCACGCAAAGCAAATTGCAATTCTTGCCGGAGTTCCAAACCGACTTCATTTTTGCATCGTATGCGGAGGAGTGGGGTTTCGTCGGCGTTCTCTTGCTCTTCGGACTCTTCAGTATCGTCATTGTCCGCATACTTATGATAGCGGTGCATGGGTATGACAACTTCGACATGCTCGTCGCGGCAGGAATCGCAATCTATTTTATTTCGCAATTTACCGTGCATGCGGGCATGAATATGGGACTCTTACCTATTACGGGGACGACCTTGCCCTTTATGAGTTACGGCGGCTCGCATCTCATTACGGAATACCTAGCACTCGGAATATTGATGGGTCTGCGCCGTCGCGCGCGACCGACGATTCAAGCGCGCGATGAGACGGAGATCGTGGGAGCGGTCGTGTAGAGTTCGATGGTTGTATCGACCATGTCTGAAAGTGAAGAGGTCAAAGGAGGAACGGGTCTTGTTTTTGGATGGAGAACTTTTAGTATTGCATCGGCGAGCGCTTGAGGATGAGCTGGATCCACGGGGATGATATTGGGGGATAACTTAAAGAACATCGGGTCGACCACATTGGTCGAGACGATGGGAAGCCCTGCCATACCGGCCTCTAAAAGCACATACGGCATACCCTCCTTGATCGAGGGGAGTAGAAAGATATCGAACGCCTGCAAATAGCGACCGGCATCGGGAACGAATCCTAGGAAATGTACGCGGTCGGATATCTGCATCGCCTCGGTCTGTGCGATGAGTCGGTCACGTTCTTCGCCATCACCGATAATGAAGTAAGAAATATCCGTCTTGTATTCTTTAAGAAGCATCATTGCTTCGAGTCCGAAACGAATACCCTTGTTCGGGGTCAGTTCTGCGATCGTGACGATCCGCTGTCGCTCATCTATCCATGGTGTCAGTATCAGTGATGCCTGATCACGTGGTACAAATTCGGGAATCGTAATACCGAGCGGTACGTAATATATCTTGTTGTGTAAGCCCCACATCGCCTTTCCGATCCGTTCATCCTCTTTTGATACGACAATGACGACATCGCTCAGTAGTGCCGTCAGCCAACTTGCCACGCGGATCATCGCGGTTGCAAGGCCTCCACGATCTTCTTTAAAAGGCCATCCGTGCACGGTAAAGATAATTCGTGGAACTCGAGAAAGTCGGCCGGCGAACGCACCGAGAGCAGCAGCTTTCGAACTATTGAGATGCAGTACGTCGGGACGCTGCCCGCGTAATAGTTTCCAAATTTGAAAAAATGACTTGATATCGGAAGCAAAACTCACATCTCGTGCCAGTGCGGAGATTTGATTTAGTGGTATACCTGATATGGCAAGATCTGCGGAGAGCTTCCCCGAAGATCCAAATGCGACGATCGCCTCGAACCGATCCTTCGGCAGATGTGTCGCCAAGTCGTAGACGTACCGCTGCGCGCCGCCCCAATTCGCTTTTGTAATGAGAAAAAGGACCTTTTTGCGGCTTTCGGGGATCGTTTTTGGTTCTTCTTGCTTCATGATGTCGGCAATGCCATGATACACCCAATCGCCTATGACGCTCGTCCCGCGCCGTGAATACATAGCCCTTCTGGTGGGTGACTTGATCGTTTTTACCCTCGCGCTCTGGCTCACGCTTCTGGTGCGTTACCTCACATTTCCGACACCTGAATTCTTCCGCCTCCACCTCGTGCCGTTCTCACTCCTCTTCATTGTATGGACTGCGGTGTTCTTCATTGCGGGTTTGTACGGACGATATACACGATTGTTCCGCCGGAAACTCATGGGAATCCTGCTTTACACGCAGTCTGTCAATATCATCATAGCAGCACTGTTCTTTTTTCTCATCCCTGCTTTTGGTATTGCTCCTAAGACGTTGCTCGTTCTCTATCTGATCGTCTCGTCCCTCCTCATTCTTTCCTGGCGCATCTACTTCTTTCCGCAACTACGCACCACACGGCGTCTGAAGGGAGTCCTCATCGCCGCTGGCACTGACGGGATGGCGTTGGTGCAAGAAGTAAAGCATGATGGCAGATTTCCGTTCGTTTTCGATTATGTTGTCGATACAGCAACTGCCCCTTCGCATGAGGTCATCCAACAAGCGTGCCGTGTGGCACAGAAGGACGATGTCTCATTCCTTGTTGTCGACTTTTTTGATCCGGCAACCGCCGCAGTCTTGCCCATTATGTATGATGCGGCATTCCGCAAACAGCGGTTCGCACTCATTGATGTGATCGATCTCTACCAAGAAATGTTCGACCGCGTGCCACTTTCTCTCATTCGTTACGAATGGATATTGCGTCACGTCTCGGCATCGCGCGTGTACGATGCGATGAAACGTGTGTTCGACATCATCCTTGCACTCACCGCAGGTATTGCATCGCTGATCATATATCCATTTGTCGCACTTGCGATACGGCTTGACGATGGCGGTAATGTGTTTATCACGCAAGAGCGGGTCGGTCGATTCCAAAAGCCGATTCGCATCATAAAATTCCGCACCATGTCCGGCAATGATAATGGTGTCTATGACCAGACCGGCAAGTCGACATTGAAGGTAACCCGTGTCGGGCGATGGTTGCGGCTCTTACGCATCGATGAACTGCCACAACTCTGGAATGTTGTCTCGGGCGAGCTCTCACTCGTGGGACCACGGCCCGAGCTGCCCGCGCTCGCAGCCCAATACAGCGCGCGCATTCCGTATTATAATGCGCGATACTTGGTGAGCCCGGGGCTCACCGGTTGGGCGCAGATACGCCATGACCGTGATCCTCATCATGGTGCGGATGTCGCCGAGACCAAAATGAAGCTTTCGTACGATCTCTACTATCTCAAGCGGCGCTCATTTTTACTCGATCTGTTTATTATGTTACAAACGGTACGCATTGTACTAACGGCACGTGGCTCATAATTACGTATGGAAGACTTTTCAAACAAAATTGTCGTCGTCACCGGTGGAGCCGGGTTCATTGGCTCTCATCTGGTAGATGCATTGGTTGAACGCGGAGCGAAGGTGCGCGTCATCGACGATTTGAGCACTGGCAAGAAAGAAAATCTCGCACAGGTGATGGATCGCATCGAGTTCACGCAAGACTCGATTCTCAACCCCGAAGCGCTCGCAACAGTATTCGCTGGGGCTGATTACGTCTTTCATCAAGCAGCAATACCTTCAGTGCCTAGGAGTGTTAAGGACCCGATGACCTCGCACAATGCCAATGCGACGGGATCGCTTTGTGTCCTCCTGGCGGCACGTGATGCGAAGGTGAAGCGGGTCGTGGTCGCCGGGTCGAGTTCATACTATGGCGATACACCGACGCTGCCTAAAGTCGAAACGATGCCGCCGAATCCACTCTCGCCCTACGCACTACAGAAATTCGTTGCAGAAAAATATGCGATGATGTTCTACAAGCTCTACGGTTTAGAGACCGTGATTGTGCGATACTTCAACATCTTTGGCCCGCGCCAAGATCCCAACTCCCCGTATTCGGCGGTCATTCCGATTTTTATCAAACAGATGAAAGCGGGCATAGCTCCCACGGTAAACGGGGACGGAACCGCTTCTCGTGGATTTACCTTTATTGATGACACGGTTGCGGCCAATCTCGCGGCAGCGATAGCACCGAATGTAGGAGGGGAGGTTTTCAATGTTTCCGGGTGGGAACAAACGAGCATCAACGATCTCATCGCGAAGATAAACGCATTGCTCGGCACTTCGATAGTACCGATCTACGGACCCGAACGACTCGGCGATATAAAACACAGTTTTGCGGATGTTTCGAAAGCGGAACGCATGCTTGGTTGGAAACCACTCATTTCATTCGAAGAAGGTCTCAAGCGCACGGCGGAGAGTATAGAATAATCCCATGATTATAGACGGGCGCGCGATTGCCGAGGAGGTGTATGCAGAGTTGCAAGCTCGTTCCTCGCGCACACTCATACTCGGTATTGTCGTCGCTTCTCATGACTCGGTCATCGAGTCGTTCGTGCGGATAAAGTCGCGCGCTGCAGTACGCTTGGGCGTCGAGCTTCGTCGTATTGACCTGTTGAACAAGCCGACGACAGCCGATGCGCTTGCCGCTATCGAGAAACTCGCTAATGACGTTGACGGCATCATCGTGCAGCTGCCGTTGCCGGAGTCGTTGGATACCGAGGCTATCCTTAGAGCGATCCCGGCGTACCTTGATGTCGATGGCATCAATCCAATAATCGCTGAACCGGCACGACTCGTCCGCGCACCGGTGGCCGGTGCGATAGAAGAGATCTTGAAGCGAAATACTCTAGAGCTGAAAGATAAAAAGGCCGTCGTCGTCGGTGCTGGTCGGTTAGTCGGAGTTCCTGCTGCTGAGCTTCTGAAGAGTCTCGGCGCACAGGTATCGATCGTCACGCGTCAATCCGGCTCACTCGAGCAATTGCACGATGCGGACATCATCGTCCTCGGGGCAGGGGATCCAGGATTCGTGAAGCCAGAGATGATA
>DATKNP010000012.1:0-21418 GCA_035541295.1 Minisyncoccota bacterium | reverse complement strand
TGGTACTCTCGAGTACAACCACTGATCGGCGAACGAGCTGATCAAATTATTTTTCTGGACATTTCTCTTGTTAGACGTCTCTACAACCACTTACACCGCGTCTTTTTCAGCGAGCGACACGAGGAGCTTAGCTTTTGGGATGACTTAAAGTTCATCTACCAGATAATTCGGCGCACTTTTGCACATGGACCCAAGATGAGAGAATTTGTCAAAGAGAACGCTTCTAAGGTAAAAATCTTTCACACCTACAAAGAGATTGATGAGTATCTATCTCAACTCAAAGGATAATAGTGAAACTATTTACTCAACATCCCTTCCAAGAAAGCTATGTCCGAAGGCAAAAAACTGGCATACTTAGTGAGTTCTGAAAGCCACCCAACTCGGTCATGGTATGTAATAACTAAAAGAAAACCGCCACGAATCAAGTTCATGGCGGCCATCATCGACATTCTCTGGGGAGGTGTGGTTGCAGCAGTGACCGCATCAGCCGGATATGTTTTGCTCAGACTATTTGGTTGAACCGCCTCGTCCGAGGTAGGCGATGAGCGCGAGTGCTGCGAAGATGGTAAACGCCATCCAGGGGAGTGTAACGAATCCGAATTCAAAGACCGTGCGGACAGCGCAATCGCCACTTGCGTCGCAGGGGATGAGACTGCCTGAGGGAAGTATTTGGAGGAGATGTTGGTAGAGTGCTATTGCGCCGCCGATGATGGAAAGGGTCAGCAGATAGTCGGCGACATCCGAGAGATGCTTGCCTTTTAGAATCGCGATAAAGCTGATGACGGGTATTGGATACATGAAGACCCGCTGGTACCAGCAGAGGAGGCACGGATTGAGGTTGTCAGCATACTGCAACCAGAGCGTCCCCAAGACCGAGAGTGTCGAGAGGATAAATAGTGCCAAGAGCCCATAATGTCGTCCGATGCGGAACATCTTTCCGCGACTGGGAGCATGGAAGAGTGCCAAGACTTTGATGATGAGTGCGACATCGAGTATCACCGTGCCGAGCGCAAGGAGCATGATGATCGTTTGCATAGATGTATTAGAGCGTGGTGCTTGTCGAGGCGGTCGATGAAGCGAGAGCAGCATTGAGAGCATGCTCGAAATCTTGTTCACTTGTCGGATTGGGGATTTGTATCAAGTTGATGAAGAAGGTCGGTGTGTGGTCGATCTTTGCTGCATTGCCGGAATCGATGTCGCTCTGGACACGTGCTTTCACGGCGGCTGAATTGATGTCGGCGTCGAACTGTGTCACGTTCAGTCCGAGTGACTGTGCATACCCATTGAAGTATTTTGAAACGACATCCGTGGACGAGAGCCCTGCGTTGGTGCTCCATTCACTCTGTTTGGTGTACAGCAGATCGTGCATCGGCCAGTATTGTCCTTGTAGGTTGGCTGCTTCTGCAGCTTGTGCACTGATCATGGCGAAGGGGTGGATCTGATAGAGCGGGAAGTTCCGGAAGACGAAGTCTACTTGGGTGCCATAGGTCTTGTAGAGTTGCTCGATGTACGGCTCGTACGCCCCACAGGCCGGGCATTCGAAGTCGCCATATTCGATAAAGGTGACCTTTGCAGTAGCATTACCGCGCCCGTGATCGCTTGCGGTTATCGGACTTGTTTGTGTTGCGGTGAATGAAGGGGCGCTCACGTTTGTCTTACCGCTACCAGAGGCAAGAGCAGCGACGACAGTAATAACGACGATGAGGCCTAAGAATCCCGCCGCCATCCATAATTGCATCTGCTGTTCGCGTGACATGTATCCATATAGTAGTCTACCCGAGTGAAAATCACAACGTACAGGAATAAACTACAGAGATCTAAATTACAGAGATCTGACCTCTGTAATATATGTGGATAACTACAGAGATCAGATCTCTGTAATTTCTGGGGATAACTTCTGCCGCGTATCGGAACGTCATCTATGATGCGCGGATATGGGGTCGATATGTCGTAATCTCAGCCCGTCTCTTTTTATCATGATCGTGGTTGCGGTAATGCTCACGAGCATTCCCAAGACCGCCGATGCGGCCTACCACTTCTCCAATTTCAAAGGCGTACCGCCCATCCACATCTACACAACGAGCAAAACTCCACAGGGTATGACACCTACGCAGATCAAAACCATGTACGGATTACCGGCAACTGGTGGCAAGGGGACGATCATCATCGTCGGTGCGTATAATGATACTTCTATCGAGTCCGATCTCGCTGCGTTCGATACTGCATTCGGGCTTCCTGCATGCACGACAGTCAATAGTTGTTTTACCAAACATCTGATGAGTGCGAAGGAGGGAAGCAATAGCGGTTGGACGCTCGAGACCTCGCTCGATGTCGAATGGGCGCATGCGATAGCACCGGGAGCGAAGATCGTGCTTGTCGAAGCGACGACCCAGAGCGGTGCGAATCTACTCAAAGCAGTCGACTATGCGGCGTCGCTTCCGGACGCAGTTGCTATCTCGATGAGTTGGGGTGGGGGTGAATTTCCCGAAGAAATATCACTCGATTCGCACTTCGTCTCCAAGTCTGGCGCAACGTTCTTCGCCTCCTCGGGAGACAATGGTACAGGTGCGAGCTGGCCGGCGAGCTCACCGAATGTCATCGGCGTCGGTGGGACATCGATAGCACTCAAGAATAACGGGACTTTGAGCAAAGAAAGTGCATGGAGCGGCTCCGGCGGCGGCGTCTCGTCATACGAGAAAGAACCTGCGTTTCAATCGAATTATTCGATTCCTAAAGCAGGAGGAATGCGCGCTATCCCCGATGTATCGTATGATGCTGATCCTGCATCGGGATTTCCTATTTATCACGCAGGAGTGTGGCGGACGGTCGGCGGCACTTCGGCCGGTGCGCCACAGTGGGCGGCGATACGATCACTCGGAGGATCGTTCACCGCAAGCGACCTGTATCGCGACAAATCAAGTTCCGGTAACGGTACATATTTCCGGGACATTACCAGCGGCAACAACGGTGATTGCGGCTACCTTTGCATCGCCCGCGCACATTACGATTATGTGACGGGTCTTGGCTCGCCGCTTACGGATAATTTTTGAGACTGAAATTAGTGCGAGCAGGCACACGCATGTGTGTGCCTGCTCGCACCTTATATCTACCCCCGATGGATCGACATATAGATATCTTCAAGCGCTTTGACTGCATCACCTGCCGCGATGTTGTTTTGATGATACAGACCATCGGTACAATCGCCTGCCGCCCAGATAAGGCGGTGTGAAGTACGCTGTGTCTTGGGATCCACGATGATTTGGTTGAACGGTGTGAGCGCGACCGCGGAGCCGAGCCATTCGGTGTTGGGCAAGAGTCCGATCTCGACGAATACTCCGGTGACGGGCAAGAGTGTTTCTTCGCTACTGACCGTATCTTTGTATCGCAAACCCGTCACAAATTTTTCACCGACGACTTCCGTCGCCTGTGCGTTCTCTATGATGCGGAAGTTCTGATGCTTTTGGGCTGCAGCGACAGTCACTTCGTCGGCGCGCAGAGTATCGGAGCGATTCAATAAGGTCACGCTCTTACAATATGCGAGAAGCTGCAACACGGTCTCGAGTGCCGCATTCCCACCGCCGATGACCGCGACGTCTTGTCCGTCGAAGAGTGGACCATCGCACGTTGCACAGTAGGTGAGACCCTTCTGATCAAAGGTATCGGCTCCCGGTACGTCGAGCTTCCGGCGCTTCGAGCCACTTGCAACGAGAAGCGTCTTGGCTTCGTATTTCTCGCCCGTATCAGTTGTTATCTCGATGTGATCATCAAAAGTGGCGAGTGAAGTCGCGAATATTGGCGAGACGACGGTGACAATATCTGCCGCATACGTCTCGACATGCGCGCGGAGATTCTTCGCCAGATCTGCACCGGAGATTTTCGTAGTACCGACCCAGTTTTGTATTTCGGAAGAGACAGTGCTCTGACCACCCCACTCGGCCGTTATGAAGACGGTCTTGAGACGTTTGCGCGCTGCATATACTGCCGCGGCCGCACCGGCCGGGCCACCTCCTACGATAGCGAGATCAAACATGAAAATAGTATACGCTGTTATTTGCGGCGGAGAAAAGAGGGCAGTCCGCCCCACCCATCATCGTCGTCAATCTTTTCACCAGTGGGAGACTCCGGTGGAATGTCACGCCGCGTGTCTTTAACCGCAATGGTGACGCGCTCCTTGTCCTTGTCTGATTTCTCAGCGACACTCGTCACGTCGATCTTCTTTATCTCGGCGCGCTCGCTTCGTTCGGCTCGAACAGTCGCCGGAGGCACATCTTGGTCCTTCTTCGCTGCCATTCGCTGTGCCCCTATAAAGACACTTGCGGTATTGGATACGGGATTCGATCGTGGTGCACCTTCGGGGAATCCTGTTGCGACGACGGTGACGCGTATCTGACCCTTCTTGAGACTTTCGTCGGTGACCGCACCGAAAATAACCTTCGCATCCGGATCGATCGCCTCGGTGATGACATTGGCTGCATCCTGGATCTCGAGCATGCCGAGATCATCACCTCCAGCGACCGAGAAGAGGACACCCTTCGCGCCATGGATGGAGACATCGAGGAGCGGGGAATTGATTGCCGCGCGCGCGGCGTTCTCGGCGCGCTTTTCGCCGATGGCGAGTCCGATACCCATCAGCGCGGATCCTGCGTTTTGCATGATGGTGCGGACGTCGGCGAAGTCGACGTTGATGATACCGGTCGTTGTAATGAGATCAGAGATTCCCTCGACCGCTTGCTTCAAGATGTCATCACACATCGCGAAGGCGTTCTTGACGCCCGTGTCGCGGCTCACGATCGCAAGGAGCTTGTCATTGGGAATCATGATGAGTGCGTCGACTGCCTTACGCAATTCTGAAAGACCAGTCTCGGCAAGTCGTGCGCGTTGTGCACCTTCGAAAACGAACGGCCGCGTGACGACTCCGACCGTGAGTGCGCCGAGCTCTCGCGCGATCTTGGCGACGACGGGTGCCGCACCGGTGCCGGTGCCGCCACCCATGCCGCAGGTAACGAAGACCATGTCGGATCCCTTGATAGCGTCTTGGATTTCTTCTCGCGTTTCCTCTGCTGCTTGCTTGCCCATGTCGGGGTTCATGCCAGTGCCGAGACCGCGTGTCAACGTCTTGCCGATATGGATCTTTTTGCTCGCCTTGGATTTGTGGAGATCCTGTGCATCCGTGTTGACCGCTATGAATTCGACACCTTGTACGTGTGTGTCGACCATGTGGTTGATGGTATTGCCGCCGGAGCCGCCGACACCAACGACTCGGATCCGAGCGAACGATTCGACGTCGGGTTTTACCTGCTTTGTCATGGCGAACATGATAGCAGATTTTTGTGAAATCAAACTTGACACAGGATGCAAGAGATATTCTTGTGATACCTCACCAAACCAGCCACTTATGCGTTCGGTTTATGGTAGGAGCGAGCGAACGATTCGCTTGAGTGAGTCTCCCGCGTGCCTGAGTACTTCGATGAACGACAATCCATTGTCAGATGTGTGTTCGGCATATGCCCATCGACACAATCCATACGCAACGGCCCACGTCGCATCGACCGATGAAGTGCGCGTCATGAAGCCGACACTTCCGGTTTGCGACGGGAGTTTGAGAACGGCGCGCGCAATGAGGTTGGCATTGACGATGCCGCTGCCGCCGCCCGTGATGACGATACCCGCGGGCAAGAGACGCTGACGTCCGATGGAGCGCAGGTGTGCATCGATGAGTGCGAACATTTCTTTGATACGCGCAGTCACTACCGTTTCCATTTTTTTCGGCGGAATGTCACTGCCAGTAACACCACCACGCTTCAGACTTTCTGCCTCCGAGAGTGGTATCTGGAAGGAGAGTGCTATTGAGTTGGTGATATCGGAAGAGCCGACGGGGAAAACTTTTACCGACACGGGAATGTCATTGTCGAAGACGATAATAGAGAGGGTTTCTGCCCCGATATTGGCCAAGAGGACGCCCGCCGTCTTTTGACTTTTGGTGAGTGTGACGAAGCTTGCTGCAAGGGGAGATGCCATCACGTCTTCTACTTCGATATCGGCTTTTTCGACGGCGTTGATGAGGTCGTCATAATGCTGCGCGAGCATCGTGATAAGGAGTGTGTCGACCGAGAGTTTGGTACCTTGTAGTCCCGCAGGACTACCCAACACTTTCTCACCATCGAGGCGATACTCGAGTGGGATGACGTGGATGACCGTGCGGTTGCCGAGCTTGGCTGAGGCGCGCTTCTCGCTCTCACTGCGAATCTTCGAGAGTATCGCGTCGGTGACGATGCCGCCACTCGGTGTGAGCGATATATCAGCAGTCGAGCGTATTTCATCAAGCGAAACGCCGCCGACCGCAACGCGCGCACTCTTCACCGCGACTTTAGCAGCAGCGGATGCGCGTCCCACCGCTTCACGAATGCTACGTGTCGCTTCGCTTTGATCGATGATATACCCGTGCCGCATACCCTTACTCGATGCGGTACCGGTGCCGAGGATCTGCATCGGGATGTCAGGGCGCTCTGGTGCAGCGGCAATGACCACTTTGACGTGGTAGGTGCCGATGTCTATGCCGGTGTAGATTTTTTGCATATAACGACCCACGCGAGAGACTCGCGAGTTCAGTGGCTTCATTGTACGGCACTCGCTTGCCTTCTGCTAGAAAAATGTCGTGGATAGCAGGAAATACCACTTGCCCCCCTGCATTTCATTAACAATCAACCAAGACTAACTCCTTTGCAGTGTACCGATGATGTCGATTACGGATTCAGATGAAGGATATTGTCCAGGGGGCATGGCCTCGATGGTGATTTGAAGGGATTTGCCGCTATCATTCCAGTAAAGCTGGTAATTATCGAGATCGGGAGGGCTTACGGTATGTGAATGGTACAAGAAACCCGGGCTACCCTCATACGTGAAATTCTCTATATTTGCGTTGCTGTTGAATTTTTGGAATTGTTTTATCTCGTCCGCATAGGTTACGTTCTCGGCAGCCGTAAATTCCATGAAACGAATTGATACATATGAAGTAGAGGCGCTCGTATACGTGATGTCGTAGCCACCTTTTGTGTAAGAGGTTTTGGACTGAATGAACCCATCTGGGACGGAATTCTCTGTCGGGACAAGCAAACCACTTGGTGGTGAAGAAACCACTGTGCTCAAATCTTTGTTATGTGCGAGATTTTGTTGCTGTTGTTGTTGATAATGCGCATCAAAAACCCAAACAACAATCGGTATAAGAATGAAAAGGAACAAGAATATACCAAGAAACCACTTGCCGGCGGACCGGCTTGCAGCATGTACGGCACTTGTTGGGGCAGTTGCAACGAACCGTTTTGATTTCTGTAGACGAACGTAGAAATAAGCGGCTAGAATCAGGAGCGATAGCTCCCACGCATAAAATCCGATTCCCAAATGGTCTACATATAAACTATCCGAAACACTCTCATCGAGCAATTTTTGGTGAAAAGCAAACGAATCCAATCCCACAAAGAAGGATGCTAGCGAGAGTCCTAAGCCTATCCGATTCATTTGCGGCAATCGTGCTCGCGAAAAGAGCAGCGCAAAGCAGGCAATAATGTTTGCGTACCATGCAAAGACAAGCATGAGGATACCCAGCCAACCCAACAAGAGGATCGACCAGCCGGTGTCAACGCTCTCCTGAGGTACATCATACCCAGCGCAGTATGTAGCTAACTGCTCATCCGTGAGCGGAGTCCATTTGACGTTTGATGCTTTTATGAAATTTTGATCTCCGCAATCCAAGTGAGACCCCACGAGTTCGCATGTTAAGTTCTGTTGTTCGGCTCCGTCGCATCCAGATTCATACTTTGGATTTCCAAGAAGGCTCGGTTGATACACGACTGCAGGTAGAGCAAGAGATCCGAAATAGAGTACGAGAGCAAGGAGGAAAAGAGTCGTCGGTTTTATTTTCAAAGCGATAGACGTAATGTCAGATGACGCAACGGGTGGACTCACTGTAATCGACGAGACCTTCGATATCGAATCGGCATCCGCCGCCACAGATTGAGATTTTTTGAAGTCAAACCAAAATAACTGAATCTTATAAGCAGCAAAATAAAATCCGCAATACAGGAGAGAATGCATCGTATTAGTGATCACGGAGGTAATCGCCATGTTGTTCACTCCTGAAATAAGCAATCCAATGAGTATCTCAAATATATAAACAAGGACTGGAACGAAAAAAAATAGTGGCAGCGTGGCGACAAACGCCGTCATCCAAGATCTTGATTTGTGATGAACGACAAAGAAATAGACCAACGCAATCCCGATTGATAGGAGAGCAAAGAAGTTTCCTGAAACCGCTGCCATCATTCCTAAATTTTATATCTCCTGTCGCGCAGAAACAAGCTAAGACGGTCGGACATCTTTTATTTGAAACTCTTCATGATACGCGCCTCTTCTTTCTCCATTCTTTTACCATGGTCGAGACCTTTGAGATGGAAGCAGCCGTGTACGTACAGATATGCCAAGCGTTCTTTTGTTGGGATGTTATAAAACTTTGCCTCCCGTTCGGATTTGCGGATATTGAGAAATATCTCACCTTCATTTTTGGAGAGCGGGAAGGAGAGCACATTGGGCGCGTACGACTTTTTCCTGTATTCAATGTTCATGCGACGTGCCAACGTATCGCCACAGATGACAAGTGAGAGTTCGTATGTGTCACCGAGAATAGTACGCGCGATATCAGCAAACGGAATCCGCGGCACGGGGCCGCGGATCGTTGTCTTGATGTCGATGATGGATTGTTCCATCGAAAGGAGTTAGCGAGCGATCGGAGTCGATTCGCCAAACCGTGCCGGAGCGGGGGCTGTCTGTTCTCGATTGAAGCTACCACGTTTCGGGGCTTCGATGATCTTGCCCTCCTTCACGTTCTGGCGGTATTCTTCGCGACGTTTGATGAGCTTGAGTGCGCGCTTCTTCTTGACGACCTTCGAGCCACTGCGGACGTAGTAGCGGTTGGCACGTACAATCTTCACGAGCCCCGTGCCCTGCACGCGGCGGCTGAATTTGCGAATGGTTGAGAGCGCATTTTCGCTCCCGCTCTTCTGTACTTCTGCGTTAATCATGTACTAGGAATGTAGCACGCGGGTGAAGAAGAGGCAAGAGGCTTCGCGTATCACGGTTACGCGCTAACCGTCGTCTGCCACGGCGCGATACGGTGGCGTTTGAGGTAAGTCGCGAGTTCGGGGACGGGGACGTCCTCTTGGGAGTTGGTCGCTATTTCGCGGACGATGATGGTGCCTTCCATTGCTTCTTTGTGACCCATGATAAGAATGTACGGTGTGGCGAGATCGCGTGCAGCTGCCATCTGGTCGCCGATGCGTTCGTACCAGAGACCTTGATGCACGGGGATCGATGCGCGGCGCAGGGTCTCAAGCACACCGAGCGAACGGCGCCGCGCCTCTATGCCGAGATATGCGAAGTACATCAAGGGAGCTGCCGCAACGGGACGCTTGGCGAGCTTTGTCTTGCCACGCGCTTCGATGCCGATAGATACCATAGCCGCTGAAGTTGGGGTCTGTGCGAAGCGCGAGACCAAGGGATCGTAACGGCCGCCGAATGCTATCGGCACTGAGGCACCGGTCTCGCTATCCACCGTCGAAAGGTCGAAGAGTGAATGCGCCCAGCAGTCGCGACTGCCGAGTATCTGGCCGCTTAATTCATACGGCAAGCCGAAGACCTCGAGATATTCGAGCAATTCCCAGAATCGATTTCGCTCTTCTTCGGTGAGATATTCCATTGCTTGTGGTGCGCGCGAGACGGCTGGATGTCCACGCTCGATGAGCTGTACGAGCGTACCAAGCGGATCCTCCGCTGCGCGCGGACGCAGGGTCGGGCTAATGGACTCGATATGTTTGCGAAGGTACAGGCCGACATCACGAACGAAGCGCCCACACGAGTCTGGTGCACCGATATTGTTGATAGCAAGCACACGTTCTCGTATTCCCGCCTCTTCGGCTATCGCGGCGGCGACTACGATGAGGAGCACTTCTGCGGTGGTCGACGATGCGCCGACGACGTGGAGTTCAAGGGATACATCGGGGATACTGGAATGATTTTCCATGATGCGCCATGCAAGGAGTGTCCCGTGTGCCGGACGCATCGCGGCGAGACACTTGCGCGCCGCCGATGGCAGCGTGCGCTCATCGCGCCGCGCGAACGAGATCTCGCTGTCGCGCGTGGAAGGAACTTTGATTTTTTTGTCACCTCGCGGCAGATGGGGAATCGATTCGAGAGGTAAGAACCCGTAATATTCTGCAATGTCGATAGCCGAATCGAGGAAGGCAGCGGTGTTTTGATAGCGAGTGTCTTTGAGACGTATCATATATCCCCATTATAAAAATAATGCAG
The DNA here is from genome assembly GCA_035541295.1 of Minisyncoccota bacterium. Classification (GTDB taxonomy): domain Bacteria; phylum Patescibacteriota; class Minisyncoccia; order Phycocordibacterales; family UBA2100; genus UBA10103. The sequence goes on along the minus strand of DATKNP010000012.1, from coordinate 11,059 downwards.
TGCTCTAATAAATCTAATAACGTGCCTCCGCAGGCAGGATGCCAAGTTCATTCAAGGGATACAGACGCAATAAAACGCGTCCAACGATGTCAGCGCGCGGCAAGATCCCCCAGATACGCGAGTCGGATGAGACTTTACGATTGTCACCCATGACGAAGTATTGGTCAGTACCCAGTGTGTAGCGCGTATCGGTGATCCCGCCGTAGTTATGAGGATCGATATAGGGTTCAGGCACGGTGAATCCGTTCGGATATGCAGCGTTAATGATGGTAATGGATGGGTTGGTACCCGAAAGGACAACGGTGTCACCGGGAAGTCCGATAACACGCTTGATCAAGGCGCGGCTTCTATCGGTCGGTAGGTCGAGTACTATCACATCACCTCGTTGTGGTGCCTCGAAGTCGTAGGTGAGGCGATCAACGATGAGGTAATCCCAATTTTCGAAATTTGGTTCCATCGATGAACCCGAAACAATGTACGGTGCCGCGACGAAGAAGCGTATCGCGAAGGCAAGGACAAGTGCGACGACGATGGAGAAGAAAAATGTATGCTCTGAGGAGAGCTTGACTGGTGAGATGGATTTTTTGTTGGACGAATCTTCCGTCGAGGAGCGAGAAGCGTCACGAGAAACATCCGATGATGATACGTTGTGCATCACAGGATCGGTCATGCGGAGTATTCTACTGTGCATATGCCGTTGACGCAAACTCTTTTGAGTGGTGCATCCGGAAAAAGACAAAACAAAAACCGAAAAACAAAAAATCGGTTGTTGATTTTTGTTTTTTAGTCTATTGTTTCTCCCAATGACATGGGTAATTGTTGGATTAGGAAATCCCGGTGAGGAATATGACGGCACGCGACACAACACGGGCCGCATGGCGGTCACACAATTCGGCAAAGACAATAACTTCAGCATCTGGAGACCCGATGTGAAGACTAAAGCGACAGTCGCTAAGGGTGTGATAGGCAAAACACTCGTGGCACTCGTCTTGCCAGATACCTTTATGAACAAATCCGGCAGCGCGGTCATCAAATATGTGAAGAATGTCAAAGCCGCGGAGCGCATGATCGTCGTCTACGACGATCTCGACCTCGCTATCGGCACGATGAAGGTCTCGTTCGACCGCGGCAGTGGTGGTCATAAAGGTGTCGAGTCCATCATGCGTGCGGTGAAGACCAAAAAGTTCGCACGTGTACGCATCGGCATCTCGCCCACGACTGCTGCAGGCAAGATCAAGAAGCCGCAGGGGGAAGAAGAGGTCGGGGAATTCATTCTCGCGCGGTTCAAGCAATCCGAATTGCCGGAATTGAAATCGGTTTTCAAAAAAGCCTCACAAGCAATTAGTGCAATCGTCACCGACGGAACAATGGCAGCGATGAATGAGTTTAATTAAATTATGGAATGTGCATTTTGCAACAACACGTCGATAGGGGAGAGAAAAATTTCAGAAAATGATCTCGCATGGGCATTTCCGACCAATATTCCAATTACGCCGGGACATACGCTCGTCATACCAAAACGTCATGTCGCAAATATTACTGAGATGACACTGGAAGAACGGGCTGCAATATTAGATCTTGCAGAGAAGATAAAAAGTGCACTTAGAAAAGTTTTTAATGCACAAGGTTTTAACATTGCGTGGAATGAAGAAAAAGTTGCGGGACAAAGTGTACCGCATTTTCATCTACACATAGTCCCTCGCACCGAAGGTGACACGGGAATCATTGAATACGAGCCGCGCAAATTTTTGTATCGACCGGGAAGCCGCGAGGAATCGCCGCAGCATGAACTCGAATCTGTCGCCGCGAGCATCCGAGGCGCGCTATAAAAAGTTATCCCCAGAATTTACATAGATCAGATCTCTGTAGGACAAGACTCTAGGTACGTTGTATAATTTTTTATATGAAAATGCTTTCGGTTGTGTTTCCTTTTTATACGAAAGGTGGAAGATTTCTCATACTGATGGGTCGTCAAGCGCCAGGGAAGCGCATGCCGGGCGTGCGCAATGGTTTTGGTGGGAAATGCGAGGAAGGAGAATTGCTCGAAGACTGCGCGGTGCGCGAAGTGAAAGAAGAAATCGGTTTGGAATTGAAGAAAGAAGATTTGAATTACGTCGGCAAGATCATCGAAGGAGACAAGCATGTGTACTTTTATACGACGGAGCTTGATTCAAAGATACACATCCCCGACAACAGCGAGATGGTCGACTGTCGATGGTTCGATGTAGATAAACAGGAAGACTACGTGCATGAGATGCTGCCGGGCAACGAGGCTCCCATGCACGAAGTTGCGAAGTCATTGCACGACCCGAATCATTTTTCACCGTTCATGTTCGATATGAGCGACAATGATGAGTTGATGGAAGCGACCAAGCATATTTTTGACAGCCAAACGTAGTCATCCCCATAAGTTACAGAGGTCAGATCTCTGTAGTTATCCACAGAAATTACAGAGATCTGACCTCTGTAGATAAGTCAGAGCTCTGTGAGAAATGTTGCCCAAGGCTGCGGAAGTTAATTGGGGTAGTTATTGTATCGGCTTGAGCGTCATCCTCCGCTCTTTCGGTTCGAAGAAGGTGATCGTGAACGGATACACCTTGCCGAGTTCGAGCTTCGCGCGCAGTTCGTCCTCACTACCGAACTCCGAGACATGCACGAGTCCGGCGACCCCTTCCTCGATCGATGCCAATGCGCCGTGCTTGTTGTACTTAATGATGACGGCGTCCACTCGTTGATCCTTCTTATACTTCGCGCTGGCTGCCCTCCAAGGATCATCGAGAAGCGCTTTGATGGAAAGTGAAATCTTCTCATCTTTGATCTCAATGACTTTGACCTTGACCGCATCTCCCGCCTTATAACGCGTCTTCGGATTCTCTACGAGTGCCCAATCCATTTCTGAAATGTGTACAAGTCCTTCGAGTCCTTCCTCGAGCTTCACGAAGACGCCGAATTCGGTCGCTCCCGTGACCATACCATCGAGCACATCACCCACGTGATACTTCTCGACGAGCGACGTGCGCTCAGTCATGGTGCCCGCTCCCTTCTCGCTGAATATCAGCTTCTGTTCCTTCGGACTCGCAGTGATGATCATCCCTTCGATCTTCGTGCCGATCATGCGCTTGAGTTCGACGAAGATCTTGTCTTTGTCGCCGTCAGCGACGCGCGGATAGTGCACCGGTGAGAGTTGTGACGCAGGGAGGAATCCCTGAATACCTTTCCAGTTGATGATAAGGCCGCCCTTGTTGGCATCGGTAACTTCAAGCTCGAAGGACGTCTTCTTTTGCAATGCTATTTCTGCCTCGCTCCATGTCAGCGCTTGACGTGCTTCGCGCAGCGAGAGCTCGATGTAGCCCTCTTCGTTCTCGATACCAACGACTTTTGCCGTCACAAGATCGCCAATGTTGACGTTCTTGAGTGTCTCGCGTGCCGAGAGGTATTCGCGGCCGTAGATGATACCGGTACCAAAGGGATGCAGATCGACGAACACACGCGCGCGTCCGGTTGCCACGACCGGCCCTTCAACGACGTCATCGAGTGCCGGCGGCTTAGCTGCCGTCTTCAAAAGCTCTGCCATCGGACCTTGCTTCTCTAATGGTTCGACCATCTCAAGATCTTCCTCGCCATTAGATAATGGCTTTTTCTCATCAGTCATAGTGATATAGCGCGTCGGGTTCTTCAGGCCATGCAACCGTGCCGAATCGGAGCCACGAAGTGTTAGCCGTCTGCGGTATCTAGTAATGAGTGCGCGTACTATATATAGAATTGATCGGGGATGCAAGTAATATTGTACCGTCCATCTGCTATACTGCCGGCATATGATTCTGACCTACCACGAAGGGGCATGTATACGGGCAAGTGCGGGGGATACGACCCTAGTCTTGGGTCCCGTGTCGAAAGCCTCCAAGAATTTCAAACCAACCAACTTCGGTGCGGATGTCGCGTTCATCTCATTCGACCATCCAGACATGAATGGCGCGGATGAAGCCTCGCGCGGAGAGCGCCAAGCCTTCGTCATCTCGGGTCCTGGCGAGTATGAGGTGAAGGACATCAGTGTCGCGGCGTTTCCGGCCGGTTCGACCTATGGTGGTGAAGGGAAAATAAACACTATCTACTCAATACACTTCGACGGGCTTTCGATACTCTATCTCGGTGCCTTGGGCGACCTTGATCTTCCATCAGACGTCCTCGAAATGGATGCTCCCGACATTCTCATCGTTCCCATCGGCGCTGAAGGCACGCTCTCGAGCGCAGAAGCGGAGAAACTCGCCGTAAAGCTCGAAGCCAAAATAATCATTCCGGTACTTTATGATGACAAATCCCTCAAACAATTCCTTAAAGAAGCCGGTTCCGAAGATGTGAAGCCGGTCGATAAGCTCACACTCAAAGCCCGTGATGTCGCCGACAAAGAGGGTGATGTGATTGTCCTTAGTGCGTAGTGTCGATAATCATCTTACGTAGTAGAATCGGTACTATAAGCGTATGGTTGTACAACGAACAATACATCACCTCAAGCAACGGCCGCATCATGAACGACGAGCGGTGGCACTTTTGTCTGCCTGCTTTGTTGTTGTTGTATTATTCTTCGGCTGGGCGTATGCGTTCTTCGCTAGTGTTCACAGCAGTGCGCTCGCCAATCAGCAGGCACAAGTTGCCCAGACCGCAGCTGCGAATGATAGCGTGCAAGTGGCGACTCCTTCAGACACTTCAAATTTTGGGCAAACGGAGACAGGACAGTAATGTCTCAGCTACCTTTTTGAGCTGGTAAATCCGGCTCGTTTTGGTATAATAAAAGTATAAATATGGCTAAGAAAGATACCCCGAAGATGCCCGAAGGTGACACGCGACCAGTCGGATCGAGCGTCGTCGCCCGCTCCATTTCAACCGAAATGCGGGAGTCGTACCTCGACTACGCGATGTCAGTCATCACAGCGCGCGCGCTGCCGGATGTCCGTGATGGGCTCAAGCCGGTGCATCGTCGCATTCTCTTTGCTATGCAAGATGCAGGGCTCACGGCGAGTGCGAAGACGCGCAAGTCAGCGACCGTCGTTGGTGATGTCTTGGGTAAGTACCATCCGCACGGCGACGCGTCCGTCTATGATGCGATGGTCAAGATGGCGCAAGACTTCACAATGCGCTACCCACTCATCATCGGTCAAGGTAACTTCGGTTCGATCGACGGCGACGGCGCCGCCGCATATCGCTATACCGAAGCGAAGATGGCGCGTCTCGCCGGCGAAATGATGCGTGACATCGAGAAAGAGACCGTCGACTTCGCTCCCAATTACGACAACACCAAAATAGAGCCAACGGTACTGCCCGCAGCAATTCCAAATCTTCTACTCAATGGCACGCTCGGAATCGCCGTCGGCATGGCGTCCAATATTCCGCCGCACAACCTGCGCGAAGTTTGCAGTGCGGCGATACATCTTATAGATACTCCAGAGAGCACGACCGAAGATTTGCTCGAGTTCGTCAAGGGTCCTGACTTCCCAACGGGCTGCGTTGCCTTCAATCAGAAAGACATCGCGCACGCATACGCGACCGGCCGCGGCGGTGTCGTCGTGCGCGGTGACGCCGAGATAACCGAGAACAAAAAGGGCGACTACCAAATCATCATCACGTCGATCCCGTTTCGAGTAAACAAATCTGACTTGCTTTTGAAGATCGCTGATCTCGTTCATGAGAAGAAACTCGATGGTATCCGCGACGTGCGCGACGAGAGTGCCAAAGACATCCGCGTTGTGATTGAGCTTAAGAACAATGCGCATCCGCAGACGGTCCTCAACTACTTGTACAAGCACACCCAGCTCGAAGAAACCTTCCATTACAACGTCGTGGCACTCGTCGACGGTGTGCCGCAGACACTCTCCTTGAAAGCCATCATCGAATACTTCATCGCGCATCGCCGCGAGGTCGTCACGCGCCGCACGAAGTTTGATCTCAACAAAGCGCAGGAGCGCGAGCATATCTTGCTCGGACTCAAGAAGGCACTCGACCATATCGATGAGATCATCAAGCTCATCAGGAAGAGCAAAGATGTTGATGAGGCACGGCTCGGACTCATGAAGACATTCAAATTTTCCGAACGGCAAGCAGTGGCAATCCTCGAGTTGCGTCTGCAGCGCTTGGCTGCGCTTGAGCGCAAGAAGATCGAAGACGAACTCAAAGAAGTACAGGCGCTTATAGAGGAATTGACCGCGCTTCTCAAGAGCGCTGCCAAAATGATGAATCTCATCAAGAAAGAAATCGCCGAAGTTATCGAAAAGTACGGCGACGACCGCCGCACGAAGATCGTGAAGCGCGGCGCGACCATCCTCTCTGCCGAGGATCTCGTTGCCGATGAAGAATCGGTCCTTGTTCTTACCTCCGGCGGCTACATCAAGCGCACCAACCCGGGTGAATATCGCCGTCAGAAGCGCGGTGGCGTTGGTGTCGTCGATCTCGATACGAAGGAAGAAGACTTCGTCACGCAGTTCCTCACGGCCTCGGCGCACAGCGATCTGCTCTTCTTCTCAGACCGCGGCAAGGCCTACCAGCTCAAGATGTACGACCTCCCCGAAGGCAAGCGCGCGACCAAGGGCAAATCGATCCAGAATTTCCTCTCGCTCGAAGCAGGTGAGCGTATTACTTCAATACTTGCGATGCCGAAAGACGTGAAGGCGAGCGACGGCCTCGCACTCATGATGGCGACGAAGAATGGCACGGTGAAGAAGACCTCGGCCGCGCAGTTCAAAGAAGTTCGCCGATCCGGGCTCATTGCTATCACCCTCGAAAAAGGCGATTCACTGATCTCGGCACAATTTGTCCAAAAGGGCGACGATGGAATCCTCACGACGAGCAAAGGACAATCCATACGCTTCGATACCAAGGATGTGCGTGAGATGGGACGGCAAGCGGGCGGCGTTCGCGGTATCAAGCTCTCTGCGGGAGATAGTGTCGTCGGCGCGGGCGTGGTCGCACACGGCAACAAAGACGCCGAGCTCCTCGTGCTCTCTTCGACCGGCTACGGCAAGAAGACCAAACTTGCCGAATACAAATGCCAAGGCCGCGGCGGCTCGGGCATCAAGACGATGTCGATCACCGCGAAGACCAAACAGCTCGTCGGTGCGACCGTTATCGTTAATACAGCGGGGGAACTCGTCGCAATGTCGCAGAAAAGTCAGGCAATCCGTACCGGGCTCGAAGAGATCCCGACGCTCTCGCGTGCCACACAAGGCGTACGCATCATGAAGTTGCGCGAAGGGGACTCACTCGCCTCGTTTGTGGTGTTCGAAGCGACAGAGGAGGAACAAAAGTAATCCATTTTGTATATTTTTCTCCACATCAACTCACACCTTAATGCATAACTCGCGGTATACTGATTTGTAATGAACGTGCACACGCACCATGTTTTGCCTACAGTCGGCTTCGCGCATCCGAAGAAAAATTTGGAGAGCCTTGGTATTGAGCCGGGAATGCTCGTCGCTGACTTTGGTGCAGGGAGCGGTCACTATGTGGTGCAGCTGGCACAGCTGCTCGGGAAGTCCGGCCGCGTGTATGCTATCGACGTGCAGAAGGATCTCTTGCGTCGCATTCATACCGAAGCCCATAAGCACGGACTTCTCGAACGCATCGAATTTATCTGGGGCGATCTGGAGTCACCGAAGGGTTCAAAGATCGCCGACCGGCGGCTTGATCTGGTGTTGATCTCGAATCTCCTTTTCCAAGTTCCCGATAAGACGGCGATCATACGCGAGGCGCGCCGCATATTGAAGTCGAGCGGACGACTTGCGATTATTGATTGGAAAGAATCATTCGGCGGTATGGGGCCGCAACGTGAAGATGTCGTTACCAAAGAAGCCGCGCTTGAGCTCATGCACAGCAACGGCTTCGAACTTATTCGTGAGTTTGATGCGGGTGCCCATCATTATGGGTTACTCTTAGGACAACTATTGACAGCGCGTACACAGACACAACTCCACACATCTCTGTAATCTATGAAAAAATTATCCACGTTCCAAATAACCCTCCTCGCTGTCTTCGGTGCGTGTGCGGTAGCGGGGGTACTCATATTCGCGCTATTCGTCGGTAAATCAAATACATCAGCAGTCGGCCCCGTCGTGATTTGGGGTACCGTTGACGGACCAACCTTCACTTCGATGATCCAAGATGCCGCTAATACGTACCCGGCACTCTCGGGAGCGACGTATGTAGAGAAAAATCCGTCGACGTACAGCTCCGACATCACCGAGGCACTTGCCTCGGGCAACGGTCCCGATCTCTTCCTCATAACGCAGGACGAAGCGTATCAGGACGCGGGCGAAGTCATGCTCATACCCTATAAGAGTCTTTCGAGCACACAATTCCAAAACACCTTTATCGAGGCGGCCAACCCGTTTCTCCTTCCTGGCGGCATTGTCGCACTTCCCGTGGCTGCCGATCCGCTCGTCCTCTACTGGAACAAAGATATATTGGCGAGCGCCGCGTATGCGCAACCACCGCAGTATTGGGATCAACTTTTTGATATGGCTACCAAAATGACGACTCGCGATGATGCCGGTACCATTCTCAAAAGCGCGGTCGCCCTCGGTGAGTATAAAAACATCGATGATGCCAAAGACATCCTCGCCGCACTCATCCTGCAGGCAGGGGGGGTCATCACCTCATACGATTCGACCGGCAGGCTCGACTCCGCCATCTCCAAGGTAGGTATCAATCCTGCAGAACCAGCGGTCGAGACGGCATTGCGATTCTTCGTCGAATTCGCGGATCCATCCAAGAACGATTACTCATGGAACGGCTCGCTGCCGGAGGCAAGTCAGGACTTCGCACAGGGTAACCTCGCCCTCTATATCGGTTATGCGAGCGAAGAGCCGACGATCAAGAAAGAAAATCCCAACCTCAACTTCGCCGTCGCGCCCTTGCCACAGATACGCAATGCAGCGCATACGACCGATGTCGCGCGCGTATATGCGCTTGCGATCACACATGCTTCCAAGAACACACAAGGTGCGCTCGCAGTTGCCGAGACCTTGGCAGCCAGCGCCAACTCTGCAGCATTCGCAACCGCCTTCAATCTTGCTTCTGCTCGGCGCGATGTGCTCTCACAATCGTCAAGCGGCGAGCAGAGTCTCTTCAATCAAGCGACTATTGTTTCTTACAGTTGGATCGATCCCGACCCAGAGAAGACGGGCGCTCTCTTTCAGGATATGATTGGGAACACGACCAGTGGTGCCATGCTCATCGGGGACGCGGTCGGCCGGGCTGATGCCCAAATGACACAGATAATTGGTGGAAAATAATATGAGATCACTCCTGCGACAAATCGGATTTCTGGCGCCAACGCTTTTCATATTGCTCGTCATTACAGTCCACGCACAATCGAGTGGCTGCCCCGGAGGCACCGGGTGCTTCCAGGGGCCGACAGGCAACGTCAGTATTCAAGGATTTCTTGCGGAAGTATTGCAAGCATTGGTGAAGATTTCGCTCCCCATCATCACGGTATTTATCGTCTACTCAGGGTTCCTCTTCGTGACCGCACAAGGAAGAGCCGCGCAGCTCGAAACCGCCAAGCGCAACTTCTTCTTCGTCGTCCTTGGCGCACTGCTCATCCTCTCGGCGTGGGTTCTTGCCAAAATTATCGGTGGCACGGTGACCCAACTCTTGTCTTGAGTCCCTAGCAAAATCCCTATGAAACGATCACGAATACTCGCGATTCTTGCAGCATGGCTCTCGCTACCTTCCATTGTACTTGCGGCAACAGCGGGGTCGCTCGGGGCGCTTGCACATACAGTAGCCGTCATCCTCAATGCAGGTGCGGCACTTCTCCTTACGGCGACATTCGTTGTATTTTTCTACAACGTCGTCGGTAACATATTCAAGATGAGTCGCGGGGAAGCGAACGGTGATGATCTGAAGAAGAATCTGCTCTGGGGCATCATCATCATCTTCTTCATGGTCTCTATCTGGGGCATTATCCAAATTGTCCAAAACAGCCTCTTCGGCGGTGCCTCACCATCCTCGTCGAGTGGTGTAACGATCTATAATAACTAGCGTAAGTTCGACACATGTACGATTTGAAGCGCATCGTCCGCATCACGACACCACCATTGCTTCTGGTGCCCGGTGTTGCCTTTGCGCAAACACTCTCGACCTTCCTCGGACTCTTCAATATGTTTGCCGGGGTCATGCTCGTTGCGGCGCTGATCGCATTCTTCGGCGGCTTCATCCGCTATCTCATAGTCCTTGGCAATGAGCGTCGCAAGCAAGGTCTGTATCTCATGTATTGGGGCATTATGATACTCTTCGTACTCACCATCCTTTTGGGAATTATAAACATCCTCCAGGGACCGCTCTCATTCCTCATCGGGATGGCAGTCGTCATCTTCCTCTGCATTGTTATTGTTCTTTCCTTAAGTAAGACTGGAGCTGCTAAGCCACCTGAGGACGCACATTAAAGGGAATGACTTTATCCACAGTAGGCGTACGTTGCGCTTGTGCAGCGTGCCCATGCCTATACAATGAAGGGACTTATACGAATAACGCCACAATAACCAAACGAATTTATGCGCAAAAGTATTATCGCCACCCTTTCTCTCGCTAGTGCTTTTGCACTCCCCATGCTCGCAGGCGCACAGGGCGCTGTCGTTGCAAGTCCACAGCAGGGTATTATCGGTCTTATCTCATGGGCCAATACCGCTCTCAACGACGTAATGGTGCTCTTCATCACGCTCGCTATCGTCGTCTTCTTCTGGGGCTTGATTAAATACATCATGACGAATAATACAGGAGGTGAAGGCCGTGCGCAGGCACTCTCCATTATTTTCTATTCGATCATCGCGATCTTCATAATGGTTTCTATTTGGGGCATCATACACATCCTGCAAGCAACCTTTGGAGTTGGTAACGCGTCTTTACCAGAGACCCCGGGGCAGATCCGGATACCAACGCAATAATATTCATCGATATTCACTGAACGCGCATGGACCGCATTGATAATTCGGCTGTGCGACAGGGCGTGCCTCAAAAAAGAAGTAGTATGGCTCGCACGATGGCTGAGGCACTTGTGCTTATATTCGCT
>DATKNP010000011.1:0-36061 GCA_035541295.1 Minisyncoccota bacterium | reverse complement strand
AAATATGGTAGCGGTGATTCGTCGTGAGTCACGGTAAATCCATGCCGCTGTCCCATCGTATACAGTGCAGCTCCTTCATGCGTGCCAATCACCTTTCCCGTGGTATCAATTACTGAACCGGCTTCCACGGTGATGAATCGTTTCAAGAAATCACGCATCGAAACATCTCCAACGAAGCACAATCCCTGACTATCGGGTTTTTCACTGACCGGCAACCCGAATCTCCGCGCTTTCTCGCGGACATCAGCCTTCTTCATCGATCCTATCGGGAACATGGCTTTCGCGAGCTCATCTTTGCTCAGTCGGTATAAAAAATACGATTGATCTTTACTTGTATCAACGCCGCGGACCAGTCTTGGGATTCCGTCTTGGATTTTTATTTGTGCGTAATGCCCCGTCGCTATCATATCGGCACCCGCCGCAAGTGCCCACTGCATGAAGCTGCCAAACTTTATTTTCTCGTTGCACAAGACGTCTGGATTGGGTGTAATCCCGCGTTGATAGTCAGCGATCATGGTATCGATCACCTGTTCTTTATACTCATGCGAAAGGTCGATCTCTCGAAATGGTATCGAGAGCGCTGCACAAACACGCATCGCATCAAGCCGATCCTCGCGCCAGGTGCATTCGATAAACTCCGGCCGCCAGATCTTAATGAAGACACCGGTGACGTCATATCCCTGCGCTTGCAGCAATGCCGCTGATGTCGCACTGTCGACTCCACCGGAGAGTCCCACATATACTTTTTGCATATCGACACAATACTCCAAGACACTGTGGCGTACCACATCCTACTTCCCCAAATACTCCTGCTCGTTCGCCAATTGGCACGCGAACGTCGCACAGTAGTGCGTGACGCCACTGTGATCGGCGAGGTAGTAGAGATACTTACTCTTGGCTGGCGTTACGGTCGAGAGGAGGGATTCGATCGAGGGGCTACCTATTGGTCCCGGGGGCAAACCAGCATGTGTATAGGTGTTGTAGGCCGAATTACTTTGGAGATCTGATATTGTAAGCTGCGAGTCGGCCTTCGGGAGTGTGTATTGCAGGGTCACATCGGCTTGGAGCGGCATGCCACGCTCGATGCGGTTCCAAAGCACACCAGCTATCATGCGGCGATCTTGTGCGTTGTTTGCTTCACGTTCGACGATGGAGGCCATCACGACATCCTCAGAGAGTGGCTTATTGAAAGCTTCGATCTGCGGTTGAATCGTTGCAATGTGGAGATCAAAATCCTGACGCATTGCTTCGATCACGATATTTTCGTTGGCATTCGGCAGAAAATAATATGTATCGGGAAAGAGATAGCCTTCCAGTGGCTGTGCTTGAGCAAGGAAGTGTTGGGCATTGAAGTCTTGAAGTTCGATGCTAAATACCGTCGCCATTTGCCGCACAGTGGCGCCTTCGGGGATCCGTATTTTTATCGGTTGCAGTCCATACGCACCGATACCAATGGTGTGTGCGACTTGGTATACATCGAGCGGCTCGGTGAAGAGATAATCACCCGCATGTAAGTCACGCGCATGTCCGAGGAGTATCGCCATAATACGGAAGGTGAGCGCGGAGCGGACAATACCGTCTCGTTCGAGTAGATTGCTGATCTGTGCGCCAGACTCCCCTGCCGGTATCGTAATTATTTTCTGAAGCGGGAATTGATCGGGCGGACGTATAAGAAAGAGGTACGCATACATCGAGAGCAATCCCAGTATCACGATAATGACGAGCGTGCGGCGGTTCGTGTTTTCGCGCCACTTACTCGATAACTGATGCTCGAACGTATCAAGCCGCGCAAGCGCTCCTTCGAGTATGTGGTGCGGGAGGTACGCCATGATGAGTTATTTGGGGAGGTTTGAGGGAGGTTCTGCTTTCGTCGAGGCGATGCGCTCGAGTCCCGGTGTCACAACGCTACTGCTTGGGAAGTGGAACATCGTCGCGAGCACTTCATTGGTCATGGTTTGATACTCCATCACCCACGGTGAATAGAACGGGCAGCGTCGTCGATACGCATCGATATACCGACGTACCATAATCCCATCGCGTATTTTCATAAAATCTTGCCACGGATAGTCGAAGGCATTGTGGCCGCGCGTCGGTTCGAGCGCATTGAGGTAGCCGGGGTTATTAATAGGCTTCCAGAACCAGCGCGTACCGTTGGCGACAGCACCATTGTATACAGACTGGTCGGCAATGTAGAATCCACAGACTGCGACATCGAAGGGAATCTTTCCCATTTGCCGCTCAATAATCCGCATCTGCTCCGTCTGACGCCATGTCGGGCGCGGGAACGACTCCTTCCCAGGATCGACGTCGGATTGCGAAGCCAGCTTGCGTACGTTGGCCACTTCTTTTTTCACGCGCTCAAGCCACTCTTTTGCTTTGTTCTTCGGTTTGAACATGCTGCCGTACTTTCCTGACGCACGAAAAACAACCTGTATCCATGCTTGTTCACCAGGCAAGAGCGAGCTCAAATATTCGAACCCTTGTGCCATAGGGTCAACTTTAAATTCTTCGTCGGGGTCTTTGTCGAGTTCGAACTCGATATAGGTTTTCAAGGGGTACACGTCGCTATTGGCATAGACATGTTCGTTGATGAATACTTTGTGCTTATGCGGATCAAACTTGAATTTGGCAGCGTAATCTTCTGTTTGATGAATCTCAATTTCTGGAAATTGCGCATAGAGCGCCGCTTCGACTGCTCGACGATGAGTCTTCCAGCACCACACATACATGTGCACCTCACCACCAAACGATGCATATTCGAACGAATACCAGACGCGGACTTTGCCTTCCCAGATGCGATCGATGAATGAACTCTCACCGGAAGTCGCGTAGAAGCTTACGAGTGCCAGCTCCATTGCGCGCGGAGATTTGGTTATCTCGCGCGGAATCTTGATATCGAGAAGGACAGGGTCGCGACCCGAGATGAAAAGACTCTGTATATACCAAATCCAGATGAACCATGAAGAGATGAGCAGTACGATCGGGAGCCATACGGGAGCAGTCCCAATCGTCCATTCGAGTGTAAAGAGCGGAAGATCTCGTATTTCGACAGAGAGGACGAGCCAGAGACCGATGAATACTATCCACAGTGAAAGCGCACGCGAGACACCGAACTCGGCAAGATACTCGAAAATGAAATGGCCGAACTTCGTGTTGTGTTCGATGTAATGTCCCCAACCTTCCCACTCATGGCTCTCGGCGTGACCGCCCGAGAATCCTCCTTCAAATATTGTGCCGGAGAACAAACCATCCGGCGCGGCGTGTTTGTCATCAGCCATGGTGTGCATGATACCATTTCATCGTTCGTGTGCGGCGGGATACTCACACAAAAGAAAAACGCCGCGTCTGACGCGGCGTTTTTCTAACGATTCAAGTTATTTCGAGAGTGTGTAGCGACCGTCAGCGAGTCGTGTGAAGTTTCCGCTTTGAAGATTGACCGAGATGGTTGCATCCTTCACATAACGCTCGCGCTTCACACGGTCGACTATCTCGTCACGCGTCAATGGTCCTTCGCGCTGTAATATCCCCTTGATGACTTCGCGGACGACGCCTGGTTCGTATCCCCATTCTTTCAAGGCGTAGAGACCGCGACCGACGAGCACGAAGCGGCCATCCTTGATGAGTTCGTTGTGAGTCGTTGCCGGATGCGTGCGGCGGTTGAATAGTTTTTCTATCCCCTTCGCTACTTCAGTGAAATGCATCGGTGAGCCGTGGCGCTTGAGGGTGAGGTAGGCGAAGTCGCGCGTGTTCTTGATGCGCACATGTGGTGAATCCATGCGACCCCACTCACCCAATGGATTGCGTCCCAAGCGCTTCGAAATAGTGAGCCAATGTGCAAGTGCTTCCTCCGGACGATTCTTAACACCGGCTGATTTGAGATGCTTCGCGAAAAGTTGCAAGAACTCTTCTTCGGGTGTGAGGCGATTGGCCTCGATAGATTCGTACAATTCAGAGAGTGCTTCTTCAACCTGCTCGGCCAACTGCTCATCGGTGTACCAACGCACGCGGAAGTCGCCGTCTTCGCGGCGTGTGTTGAAGATGTGTCCGACCGTCAAGATAAAAACGATATGATTGCGCTCGGCTTCGCTTTTGGCGATCTTCTCGAGAAGTGTTTCCTCCGCAAGGACACCGCCAAGTGTGTTGATGACGCGTTTGAGGTCTTCAAGGGTTGCCGCATGCATTGCGTATGCATCCGAAGCCCGCACGACTGCAATGCCGTGATTTTCTATCTGACGGATACGCTCACGCGTCACGCCGTACTCCTGTCCTATCGCATCGAGCGTGCGTCCCTCGCCTTTACCGGAGAGACCGAAACGATCAGAGAGCACGCGGCGCGAGCGATCCGGCAAGCCGGCGAGCAATTCCTTACTGACGTTCTTTGGTGAAAATGAAAGCATAGAGTTATTGACTATTGAGATACCTATGTCTTATGTTTTATCAAATATATGCAGGGGCGTCAAGAGGACAGCCGGTAGTGTTAATTATCCACAGGCAACCCCCGTATCGGACAAAATACTTCGCCGGCAGTAGATAGCTATCGGTGATAGAATCATCCTATGTCAGCCACGGTCACGCGAGTCCCGCCACAAGACATTGAAATGGAAAAGGCTCTTTTGGGCGCCTTGATGCTCAACTCGAGCGCCATGTATGAGGTTGCAGATCTTGTTGGTATTGATTCGTTTTACTCTGCCAAACACCGCATTGTCTTCGACGCAATGCTCGGGCTCTACGGCAAGAGCGAGCCGGTCGACGTCGTGACCGTCTCGGCGAAGCTCAAAGAGCGCAAGCAACTCAAGGATGTCGGTGGTGCCGCATACCTCACCGAACTCGTGAACGCCGCGGCATCGCCCGGAAGCGCGCGACACTATGCGCAGACCGTGCAGACCAAGTTCGTCTTGCGCAGCCTTATCGACGCTTCGGCCAAGATCGGCGAGATAGCCTTCGAAGAAGATCGCGACATCGAAGAGGTGCTCGATGAGGCACAATCTGCCGTCTTTTCGGTCTCGCAAGCGCCGATGTTGCGGACCTTTACGACTATCAAAGAAGAGCTCTCGGAGGCGTGGGAACGTCTTGAGTCGCTTCAGAAGCACGCGGGCACGATGCGCGGCGTCCCTTCGGGTTTTCCACAGCTCGACAACATGCTCGCAGGCTTTCAGAAGTCTGACCTCATCATCCTCGCGGCACGTCCCTCAATAGGTAAAACCGCACTCGCCCTCGACATCGCGCGCCAGACTGCAACCAAATACAAAACGCCCGTCGGTATTTTCTCGCTTGAAATGTCATCGCAGCAATTGGTCGACCGCATGCTCGCTGCACAAGCAGGCGTCAACTCATGGAAGCTGCGCACGGGCAAGATCTCGAGTGATGATGAATTTGAACGTCTCCAAGCAGGTATGGCTGCGCTCTCCGAAGCCCCGATATACATCGACGACAAGCCAGGCTCGACGGTGCTTGCAATGCGCTCCGTCGCGCGTCGCTTGAAGATGGAGAAAGATCTCGGTCTCATTATCATCGACTACTTGCAGCTCATTACGCCGACACACGCACATGCGGGAGATAACCTCGTCCAACAGGTGACGGAAATCTCGCGTGCACTCAAAGGTATGGCACGTGAGCTCAATATCCCGGTGCTCGCACTCTCGCAGCTCTCGCGTGCGGTCGAGCAACGTGGCGGCCGGCCGCGCCTCTCAGACCTTCGCGATTCGGGTTCTATCGAGCAAGATGCGGACGTGGTCATGTTTATCCATCGCGAAGACATGACGAAAAATCGCAACGACAGCACCGAAGAGCGCACCAATATCGCCGAGATCCTGATCGAAAAGCACCGCAATGGTCCCATCGGGAAGATTGACTTACGCTTCGACGATGAGAAAACAACCTTCGTCTCGATAGAAAAAAGCGATTTCGGCGACTTTGTGACTGAAGCAGAAATAGAAGGCACGCCATTCTGATATGGATCCGCTCGAACGCCTCTCCACGCTCTTCGAGCGCTTCCCCGGCATCGGACCTCGTCAGGCTAACCGCTTCGTGCAATTCCTGCTACGAAGCTCACCTGCCTTACGCCGCGAGCTGGTAGATGCCATCGCTGCGGTCGGCTCGGGTGTGCATCAATGTCCGCAGTGTATGCGTTTCCACGCAGGTACATCGAAACGCTGTGGTATTTGTAGCAATCCGCAACGCGATACACGTATACTTGCCGTCGTCGCAACCGATACTGATCTTCTTGCACTCGAACGATCGGGGACGTTTCGTGGGTATTATTTCGTCATTGGCGGCACGGTCTCGCTCGCATCCGAAAAGGGAGATAACCTGCGCACTTCGCAATTGCTCGATTCGCTTCCGGCACGAGGAGATGCCGGACTCGAAGAAATTATCCTCGCCTTCCCCGCCAATCCCGAAGGCGACGCAACTTCAATATTCATCCATGAGCACCTGGCTCCCATTGCAGAAATCTCAAATTTAAAAATAACGTCGCTCGGCCGCGGCCTCTCGACGGGCAGTGAGCTTGAGTATGCTGATCCGGAGACACTGAAAAGCGCGTTTGAAAGTCGACGATAGAGAAAAGATTCCTGAGGTCAGACCTTGCATTCAAATAAAGGTCAGACCTCAAGAATCAAAAACCCGCCGAGAGGCGAGTTTTAGGGCAATGCCGTGACCTTGATCTTGGCGTATGACTGCCGATGACCACGCTTCTTGAAGTAGCGGCTCTTCTGGCGGTATTTGATGACGGTGACAGTCTGATTGCGACCATCTTCGATGAGTTCGGCGGTGACTTTGGCACCCTTCAGAGTCGGCGCCCCGACCTCAGTCTTTGCACCATCGTCGGTCAAGAGGACTTTGTCGAACGTGAGAATGTCGCCCACCTTGTGAGTTCCTTTAATTTTCTCAACCTTAAGCACCGTACCTTCGGCAACGAGGTACTGCTTCCCGCCGGTCTCTATGATAGCAATCTTGGCCATACAAATTTTCTCTTTGTGCTTTTTGGTCGGCCAACTATAACCTATCCTCAGCGTTCATGCAAACGGTGGCCTTTTCATTCATCACCTCCAAATGTCGGTTTGTCCAAAAGCAACGTATCGAGTTCCGGTGATACGCCGGTAATGCGCAGGACATCCTTGTCAATCTTCGCAAATTCTTTGCTGCCAGCATTGTAATGATTGATAGTGGTCGAGAGTGAGTTGCCCATCTTTTTGTAATAATCTTCATACGATTTGAGGTGCTTACCCAATGCGTCAATGTTTTTCTGGATATCTTTGAAATTCTCTTCCACCTTGAACGCCTTGAGGCCGTTGGCGACCATCGCGAGGTATGCCATGAAGGTCGTTGGTGAGACAATGATGACTTTCTTCTCGCGATACGCGTAGTCGATGAGATTGCGCGCGTTGACCTTGCCCGGGTTCACTTCACCGACCAAGAGATCATAATAAATAGCTTCTGCAGGGATAAACATGAACGCAATTGGCAACGTGTTTTCTTTAGGCCGCACATACTTTGACGTCTCATCAATACGCAGCTTGAGGTCGTTCTTGAAGGCTCGTTCGAGCTCGGTGCGCTGCGCTTCGTCGATAGCATTCGAAAGTCGATTGTAGTTATCGAGCGAAAACTTCGCGTCGACGGGGATGATACCCTCCTTAGTGAATATCGCAGCGTCGACGGTCTCACCATCCTCGAATTGGTACTGCATCTTGAATTGATTCGGCGGCAAAAAGTTGCTCAAAACGAGCTCGAGGGACGCTTCGCCCCAATTGCCCCGTTGCTTCTGATGCGTGAGGACTTTCTCAAGGTTGGAGAGCTGCTCGGCTATCGTCATGAAGCGGGTCGTTGCTTCATTGGTCTTCGTCTGCTCGCGCGCCACTTCGGTAAGCTGACGCGACATGACCTCCTGAATGCTCGAGATGAGTCGCTGCGACTCGCGAAATTGCGTCTGCACCGATTCGTTCATCGTCCGAGTCCCCTCTCCGAGCCGCGTATCCATCGCACGTCCGAGCTCCTGCATCTGCTGCTGGAGCAAGAGCATGCTTTGGCTGTTGTCGGCGATCTTGGGCTTACGCCACAGCAAGAACCCGACGACAACGAGGTTGATGATGAGTAGTGCGATTATCAGCCATTCCATGCGGCGATTGTAGCATAAGCGAAATCCGGAGGTCTGACCTTAAGGGAGCTCAAGGTCGGACCTCGGGATTTCGACGATAGCATTTTGGTAGGATATACTTGGGAAATGATCACTCAACAAATCCGTTCCGAGATACCAATCGCCATGAAAGCGCGCGACAGCGTGAAGCTCGACACCTTGCGCGGAGCAGTGACAGCCTTCACCAATGAGCTTGTCGCGAAAGGTCGCAAACCGACTGAAGAACTCACTGATACTGAGGCAATCGTCGTCTTGAAGCGGCTCGCCAAACAGCGCAAAGATTCGATAGAACAATTCGAGAAGGGCGGTCGACCCGAGCTTGCAGAGAAAGAAGCTGCGGAGCTGAAGGTTATCGAAGCATACATCCCACAAGGAGCCTCACGCGCGGATATCGAGCGCGTCGCCAAGACCAAGAAAGAAGAGCTCGGCGTCACCGATGCATCTGGTATTGGCAAACTCACTGGCGCGGTGATGAAAGAGTTCGCGGGAACGGCAGATGGAAATGAGGTGAAGGAGGTGGTGATGGGACTTTTCAAGTAAAAGCTTGACTACTTTAATCCATAAGGTGAGAATCGGTATGGAGATTTTTCGCAAAGGTAAAAAACAGGAGGCGCTAGTGCCAAAGGGAAAAAGAGAACTCCCTTTAGAAGTTGCGAGAGCAAGGTACAACGAGGATACAAGTACTCTTCGCGCAATGGGACGAAAGGGTGCAAAGAGGGCGGCTGAAAATCGCTCAAACAATGCTGCTGAGAAAGATTTTTGGGCAGAAAAAGCTGCTAAAGAAGAACTAGAGAGGCGTATGGCAGCGAATGAACATATTCTTCCTATCGATCCAGATGAACCGGAAAAATAAAGGCAGGGGTGCGTAACACGCCCTGCCTTTTTGATTTATATAGTTAGATATTCCGCTCCATCGTTGCCGAGAGTATGACGGAAATACCAGCACTGAGAGCGGCGAGAATGAACACAACCGCGAAGGTGAGTGAAATCGATAATGAGAAGACGGAAATGGCGAAGATCATGCACATCGCCATCCGGCCGAGCATGAGGCCGACTTCGCGCAAGACCGTGTATTCGTCGATGTAATGGCTACCGTCGGAAGACTGCTCGAAGGTGAGATGATCGATGTTGTTGCGCACGCGACCACTGTGCAAGTACGAATCGGCAACGATGATACTCAGGGGATTGAATATGAATATACGCCCGACCCACGACGAGGAAACGACGGCAATACGCACCGGGAGTGAATCGAGCATTGATGGCCGCACCATCCGACGATCCATCGTGCTTTTCAAGAGGATGAACACGAGGAGCGAGAACGAGAACAGTAGTCCGAGAAGCGCATACGACCAGCCGACAACAAGAAAGACTGCAAGTGGCCACAAGAGCAGGAGGGTCACACCTTGGATACCATCAAGGAACGCGCTGAAGAAGAGTTGCCGATGTGGTCGAGCGAAGAGTTGCCCGAAGGTTTCGCGATACCCCCACGCGAATCCTTCGTACGAATCTTGCATGCGAAAGAGTGGAATGATGGAAAGGAGCATCGCACCTGCTGCAGCGAGGAGAAGCGACGATTCGGAGATTCGATAGGTTACGAGTAAGAAACCGATGAATGCAGGAATGAGTGCAAGTAAGACTTCGGCGTAGCTATGCCACGTACTAGAATGTGAGCGATGCTGCTGTGTCTCGTACGGGACCCAATACAGGGCACGATGAATTCCGAAGGCGATCGCAACGGTGATCAAAGCAAGTGTCGTACCTGCGCCAAACATACCGCGAAATGATTCTGCAAGCAGCACCATCGCAAGGGCGAGGAGTATCACGCCGAGGACCATCATCCGCTGCGCACCTTGACGAAGACTTCGTGCCGTAAGTGGTGTCAAAAGGCAAGCGATGGTTTGCGACAACGCATACAAGAGCACGGTGTGCGCGAGGGATGCTGCTATATCACCACTCGCATCAAAAAAGAAAACGAATATAAATATCCACGCGAAGATGTTGCTCGCCGAAAGTGCGGTGCGCACTATCAAGCGATGGATCGAGAGTGGACTATCGGCCTGCATATCAGGAAATATGCCCGATATCATCGCGATAGATGCGCGTCTGCGGCGCGGCAAGTGGTAGGAGCATGACGAGCGCATATCCTATCCAAAGATTCCAGTTCGCGTAAATTTGCACTCCCGAAAGTGGGACGGTGATTACATAATCAAGCCCGAGTGCCGTGAGTGCCCAAAGGAATGAGTACGGTAAAATGTCTTTCCAAGAGTTGAGACGGAGCGACCTACCGGCGACAGTCGAAACAATGACGAGTACCAGAAGTTCGCATAAGCGAGGCACGATACCGTAGGTGAATCCATATATAGCAAACCCATTCCATGTCAGATACATCAACGCATATATTACGATGCCCCAGCCAAGTCGGGAGATGTATTTCATATCTCCATTATGAATGATAAACGATGATAGGCCTCTGTGTGCGTGTGGATAGCGGAGATATGCCCCAAATGCAAAAGCCCCACTCATGTAGAGTGGGGCTTTTGCCTGAAAGGTGTGAATGGAATTACCAGCTGCGGCCGGAGCCACCGCCATTACCTCCACGATTGCCGCCGTATCCGCCGCGGTCATTGCCGCCACCGCGATATCCGCCGCCAGTCTTCGGACGATCCTCCATCGGACGCGCCTCGTTTACCGTGAGCGTGCGACCGCCGAAGTCTTTGCCGTTCCACATATCGATCGCCGCTTGTGCCTCCGCTTCGGAGGACATTGTGACGAAGCCAAAACCCTTCGAACGGCCAGACATCTTATCCATAAGGATGGTGACCGTCTCGACTGATCCAGCTTGCGCGAACGCATCGCGAAGTTGATCTTCGGTCGTGCTGTAGGGCAGCCCGCCGACATAAAGCTTATTTGCCATGTAGTCTGTGTATCTCTGTTTCCTCTAAAAATGTAAACCAACCATTTCCTCAGGCTGTAGCTATTGGAAAAATTACATTCCCCGCCAGAGTAGCGTATTTGTCTGGGGAGTCAAGGCGTTATCATGACACCCTGTGTACAGCTTCGAAAATACCTTTGACGGTGGACCGTGCCGGTTTCGAACCGGCTACCTCCGCATTGCAAATGCGGCGCTCTACCAATTGAGCTAACGGCCCTTGTGAAAACTCTCGCCGCCGTATTATGACTTTAGCGGCGGTTTCTCGCAAGCTGTATCGCGTGTTCGAGGAATTCCGACACGGATGAGCCGATACTCTCGAGCATTGGAGGGAACGACGCACCTTCATAAAGTCCGGGAATTGCGTTGACTTCGAGCAGATACACATTGCGCGGCGTCTTCACGAGATCAGCGCGCGAAAAGTGTTCCATGCCGAGTGCGCGATGTGCGGAACGTGCCATGTCTTCGATCGCCTTTTTTTCTTCGCTCGTGAAGTGTGTCGGAACGATATGCTCAATCAACCCGTCATGATAATGCGCACGTTCGATCATCTTGGAATTCGATGGGATCTTTTGTTGCGACGGTGGCAACACGTATAGGTCTTCGTTCCGGAATCCTTCGATTATTCCGGTGCTGACATGCTCACCGCGAATGAATTGTTCGACGAGTGCTGCACCATATGCATCAAGTACATCACCGATCGCATCTGGTAGGTCGAGTAACCCTTCGGCAAATTGTATACCCTTCGACGCTCCTTCACGTGGCGGTTTTACGACATACGGTGGGCCGAAATTTGAAAATACAACGCGTGCCATCTGCGCCGTGTTGAGTTGGTCGTCGAGCGAGAACGCGACATATGCGGGCATGCGAAGTCCTGCCGCTTCAAGGAGCTCGTGGGAACGAATCTTGTTTATAGAAGACACTGAGCCACGCGCACGTGTGCCTGTATACGGGATGCCTGTTGTATCGAGGAAACGCTGGACGGTGCCGTCTTCGCCCATACCACCGTGGAGGGCATTCAAAACGACATCAACTTGCTGAAGTGCACGTGCTGGCGGCACCGGAAGCCCGCGCAGATGCCAGATCCCGCTTTTGTCGATAAAGATATCTCGCGTATCGTAGCGCTCTTCGGGGAGCTCGGCGAGTGCTCGTGCACCCGTCTTGAGCGAGAGATCGTATTCACTCGAAGTACCTCCGCGCAAGACACCGACGATCGTGCGTGCCATGATAGACATTATATCACCTCTCCATTACTCGCGTATGAGGTTCTTGCGACTTCGGGAACGATGCCAACTGATGGCGAAACGATGTGCTTCGGCGTTGGCCAAGAGAATATCGCGTTCGTACGCTTGTATCGCATGCGTATCCCCTATTAATCGATCGGGTTTGTGAGCTTCGTTCTTTACGACTCCAACAATCGGTATTGCAACTCCGGCATCTTTCAATATTCGTTCGGCGGCACGCAACTGCGCCGATCCACCATCCACTACAATGATGCGCGGCATCGGCCATTCGTCATGCGCAAGCCGACGCGAGAGAATCTCTTTGAGTGCAGTCACGTCATCATTCGTCGCCGTCTTAATCTTAAACTTGCGATAGGCATCTTTCTTGGCAATTCCATCTCTGACGACGGTCATGACCGCGACCGTTTCAGTGCCAGATGTGTGTGCAGTGTCGTACGCCTCTATGCGCACTCCGCCACCAGAAGAAATCCTATTTTCATCCTTGATGAGCGATATGTCGCGGATGTGCTCAAGTGCAGAAATCTGGCGCCGAAGTGTCTGTGCATCTTCGAAACGTTCCTCTGATGCTGCTGCTTTCATTTCTCGGCCGAGCTGGCGCTTGAGTCCCTGAAAGTTGCCTGAGAATAAAGTAATGATGTGCGATACATACTGAGCATATTCCTTCTTGTCGACTTCCCCACTGCATACACCCGGGCACAGTCCGAGCTGACGATTGAAGCACGGTTTGCATCGGATCTTTGAGTTATCTCCAGTTTTTACAGAGATCTGATCTCTGTATTTTTGGGTGTTTTGGTGGCTGCACGGCGTACAAGTGTCGCGAAATGGAAAAATTTTGCGGACGATTTTGAGGGCTTCTTTGAGTGATGAACCTTGGGGGAAGGGTCCAAAGAGTTTTTTGATGTCTTTGTCATGCCACTTTTGGAAAAGGTCGCGGCCGCGCACGATGAGCACGCGCGGAAAATCTTCTTTGGTGATGACGAGATAGTTGAAGCTCTTGTTGTCCTTCTCGCGGATGTTGTACGGCGGCTGATGCTGTTTGATAAGGTTGGCTTCAAGGATGAGTGCCTCAAGCACCGAGCCGGTTTCAGTCCACGTGAGCATACTCGCCGATGCGGCCATCTTCGCAATAGCGGAGCTGCGCGTCTCAGCAATGTCGGATGCAAAATAGCTGCGAACCCTGTCCCGCAGCGACGCCGCCTTGCCGATATACAAAATTTCCCGCTTCGGTCCGCGAAATAGATATACACCCGGCGCGTCGGGAAGCTTGAGAGCAGTGAGTTCTTCTTTAGTCATTCCAAACATCTTGCCGCAGTATGGAGGCTGCAGCAAGCGAAGACAATTTTGTCTTCAAGGTGACTTGACCAAGAACAATTCTAAGAATGAACCAATATCAGCGTCGATTGAGAGTGTTTTGACGATACTGATTAACAATCAGTGATGGAAAATAACCATTCTTGATGCGAACAAGGCTCGTTTGCACTGCGCTCTCCAGTTGTCGCGGATCATCCGGATACATCACGGAAAAGACATCGCGAAGGAGTGCTTTCCAATCATCAGGATCTTTAACTCCGAAGAAACGACTGATGCTCATTCTCAATAGTCTCCCCTTGACATGCTCTGTTGGGGGCATTTCTACTCTGAACGAATTACCGTCCGCATTTGGTGAACCCACGGCACTTCTCCTCCTTGGTTGAGTTTTCGATATACTCTAAAAACTCATTATCTCACGATGGGTAGCTCTTGTATTTCTAAGCAAACGGGGACAACTCTATTTCTTGGCTCTCTTCAATACTTTTTTGAGATAGTAGCCCGTATGTGATCCGGCAGTCTTCGAGACTTCTTCTGGTGTTCCTTGTGCGACAATCTGACCGCCGTTGGCGCCGCCCTCAGGTCCCATATCGATGATGTAGTCCGCGCACTTGAGTACGTCGAGGTTGTGCTCGATGACGATGACGGTGTTGCCTCGATCGACAAGCTTCTGGAGTATGTCGATGAGCTTGTTTACATCGTCGTAGTGGAGTCCTACCGTTGGCTCGTCGAGCAAATAAACAGTCTTCGTCATCAAGGGTCGATAAAGCTCGGATGCAATCTTGACGCGCTGCGCTTCGCCGCCGGAGAGCGTCGTCGCACTTTGGCCGAGCTCGAGATAACCGAGGCCGACATCGGCGAGCGACTTAAGTCGGTCGGATATAGCCGGAATATCCTCGAAGAATTCTATAGCTTGCTCGACGGTCATCGAGAGAACTTCGTAGATGTTCTTCTTCTTGTACTTCACGTCGAGCGTCTCCTTCATAAAACGTTTGCCGTTGCAGACATCGCAGGTGACGTAGACGGTCGGCAAGAAGTGCATCTCGACTGCGACGAGCCCGTTGCCCTGACATGCTTCGCATCGACCGCCTTTCACATTGAACGAGAACCTCCCTGGTCCCCAGCCGCGTGCGCGCGCCTCTTCGCTCATCGCGAACATATCGCGAATGTGAGTCCATGCGCCGGTGTAGGTCGCGGGATTTGATCGCGGCGTACGGCCTATCGGCGATTGGTCGATGAGTATCGCGCGACCGAGATATTCGGTGCCGCTGAATTCTTTGACGTTATAAATCTTCGCGGTGCGGAAACGCTTGTCGAACTTCGCTTGGAGATTGCGATGCAATATTTCGTAAAGGAAGGTTGACTTGCCCGAGCCGGACACGCCGGTGATCGCGACGAGTTTGGAGAGCGGCACATCGACGTTGAGATTCTTCATACTAAACTTGTTTGCGCCGCGGATCTTTATTTTGCCGCGGTCCGCCGTGCGGCGTTTCTCGGGAATCTCTATCATCATCTCCTCGCGCAAGTATGAAAGTGTACGCGAGCCCGATTTATTGATCTTCGCAGTGAGTAAATCTTCGAGCCAGCCGGATGCGACGATGGTGCCGCCATGCACGCCAGCTCCTGGGCCAATGTCGACAATGTAATCCGATGCATAGATCGTATCCTCGTCGTGCTCGACGATAATAACGGTGTTGCCGAGATTGCGCAGATGCTTCAGTGTCTCGATGAGCTTGTCGTTGTCACGCTGATGGAGGCCGATCGTCGGTTCATCGAGCACGTACAAGGCGCCCACGAGGCCACTGCCGAGCTGTGATGCCAGACGAATACGTTGTGCTTCACCCCCAGAAAGTGTATTGGCCTTGCGATCGAGCGTGAGGTATTCGATACCGACATTCAACATGAACTGCAGGCGCGAGGTAATTTCTTTATTGATACCTTTGGAAATATCCGCTTCCTTCTGCGAAAGTTTTAAATTATCGAAGAATGCTTGTGCCGCTCCAATAGAGAGAGATGCGAGATTCACGATATTCATACCGGTGGCTGGACCTTTGTGATCGGGGGGTTCTTTGATTGGACCGAGAAACACATTTAACGCCTCCGGGCGCAAGCGTGCACCATGACAAACAGGACATTCCTCATCGCTAAATAGATAGAGCGTCCCGAGACCTTTGCATTCCGGGCACGCGCCATAGGGGCTGTTGAAACTAAACAACCGAGGTTCGACCTCGGGGAACGAGAAGCCATCATACGGGCACATGAACTTAGCCGAAACGATATGCGGTGTACCTGCGGAATCAGTAATCTTTACCAATCCTTCAGATTCTGCGAGTGCTCGCTCGATAGCTTCGGATGCTCGCTCGTGTGCAGCTTTCGCATCATCAACGAATTCTGATACGAAGATTTCATCGACGACGACATCGATATCGTGCCGGTCATTCTTCTCGAGTACGATGCGCTCCCGCAAGGATTTGTCTTCGCCATCGACAGTAACGTTCTCATAACCTTTGTTCAAAAGATCGTAGAGGAGCTGGTAGTACTCACCCTTGCGACCAACGACCACGGGCGATGAAATGCGAATTTTCGCACCAGAAACACCTGCCGTAATCTTTTTACCGAGGTTCGACCTCGGTGAAATGCTGGATTTTCTGGCTTTCTCGACGATATCGAGGACCGAGGCGAGGATTTCTTCGTTGGATTGCTTCTTCACTTCCCTGCCACATTCCGGGCAATGCGGGTGTCCAATGCGCGCGTAGAGAACGCGCAGATAGTCGTAGATCTCGGTGATAGTCGCGACGGTCGAACGCGGATTGTTGGAACGACTCTTTTGGTCGATTGATATCGCGGGAGAAAGTCCGGTGATCTCATCGACGTCCGGCTTCTGCATTTGTCGCAAGAATTGTCGCGCGTAGGCAGAGAGCGATTCGACGTACTTGCGCTGCCCTTCGGCGAATATCGTATCGAATGCGAGCGATGACTTCCCCGAGCCCGAGAGCCCGGTGAATACCACCATCTTGTTGCGTGGGATCTCGACCGACACATTCTTCAAATTATGCGTGCGTGCGCCCTTGATGACGATCTTGCCTGCGTCGAAGTTTTTCGGGTCTTCCATAGATTTAATTTTTCATTGTATGCAAACAATGCCGACCCCCGCTTCGCGCTAGGGGTTGGATATGAAGAGACTACCACATAAAAGCTGTTTGATAAAATCGCAAGCCCCGATTCTCGATGAGAGCGGGGCTTGGGAGTCGGGCTCACTACTGACGACGTTGCGAACGGGGGCAATCGTTGGCGTCACCGCCATACGACTCTGTATGGCAACCGGCCACCGAAAAGGTGGCTCCATTACTGTCGCCAATGGGCCGTAGTCCATATCCTTGGGGCATGTAGTACGGATACGCGGCTTGTCCTTGAACAGTCTGGTTTTTTTCGCTGGCAAAGGTCGGCGACCTCATAATGCCGAACAAGGCAGTTATTATTAGGAAAAATCCCAAGCAAGAGCGCGTGGTCATCGTTGCAGATCCTCTTTTTCAGACTCCGTCCATGGAGCCTGTTTCCTTTGTACCACAAGAATAAGGCTGCTACAAGGGCAGCAAGTTACTAGATCCGTACTGCTTCTTCCTGAAGTTGAACGTCGAATTTCTCTTTGACGACACGTCTGATTTTTTGAGCCAATTCGAGCACATCCGCCGCAGTTGCATTACCAGTATTCACAATGTAATTGGGATGCTGCAGACTTGCGATAGCGCCACCAACCTTCGCACCCTTCATTCCTGCTTTCTCAATGAGCCAGCCAGCGGGCACGCGACCTTCGCGAGATTTGATACCTTTTTCTTTTTCGAACATCTCGACAATTTCTCTCGGTGCGACGGGATTCATAAAGTACGAACCAGCGGCTCGCACGTTTTGTAGATGCCGCTTTTCACGCTCAGTAATCGTGTCGTTGATTGACTTTTGAATATCCTCATATTGTGATTGTGCAAGTCTGACTTGCACAGAAAGGATGATCCACTCGGGATGTTCTTTGAAAAAACTGTGACGATATGAAAAATTGCAGTCTGCGTTCGTAAATTCTTTGGTTTCTTTTGTCTCTACGTTCAACGCATATACACTACGAATAAAGTCTTTTATTTCCGAACCAAACGCACCTGCATTACCGCGAATTGCTCCTCCGATCGAGCCTGGAATACCGGCGAGTTTCTCCCAGCCACCGAGCCCTTTGCTTGATGCTTCGCGAATGAGTGCGAGCAGATTGCACCCTGCTTCAGCAATGAGTTCTATTTCCTCTGATAGGGGTCGACTCTCAAATGAGTATCGCTGACTCACGATATGAATGACCAGTCCGTCGATCCCTTCGTCGGGAACCAAGACATTACTACCACCGGCAAGCACGACAAAACGAACATGCTCCTCTTTTGCCCACTGGATCGCTTCTTGTATGTCAGCGGTGCTATTGGCTTCGAGAAAATATTTCGCGTTGCCACCGATTGTGAAGGTCGTGAGCGGCGCAAGCGGGATGTTTTCTTGTATTTTTAACGCCATATTATTCTTGTGTACGAATCTTCTTTTGCTTTGCTTCTTTGGGCGGATTCTCGAGCCGAGAGATCTCATCACGAAGAAGCGCGGCAGTCTCGAAGTCGAGCGCGTCGGCTGCCGCGTGCATTTCGTGCCGCTTCTCTTTGATGAGCCTCTTCACGTCACCGCCGTAGGCCGCGACATCGGTCTCGGCAAGATCGGAGACGGCACGACTACGAGCCTTTTGAATATCACCGACAATGTCATGAATTCGCTTTACGATAGTGGCGGGTGTGATGTCATGCGCTTTGTTGTATGCGATCTGGATATCTCGACGTCTGTTGGTTTCCCCTATTGCACGATCGAGTGAGCCGGTCATATGGTCAGCATAGAGGATGACGCGACCCTCGACGTTGCGCGCCGCGCGACCGATGGTCTGTATGAGTGATGTCTCACTGCGCAGAAATCCTTCCTTATCAGCATCGAGAATGCCGACGAGTTCTACTTCTGGCAAGTCGAGTCCTTCGCGCAATAAGTTTACGCCGACGAGTACATCGAATTCTCCGCGGCGGAACGCCGTGAGTATTTCGATACGCTCGATTGTCTTGATATCGCTGTGTATGTATTTGGCCCGGATTTGTTTCTCGACGAGAAATTGAGCAAGATCTTCGGCCATCTTTTTCGTAAGAACGGTAACCATTGAACGAGCACCACGTGCGGTCACCTTCTGCGCTTCGTCGATGAAATCTTTGACTTGGCCACTGTACGAATCCCTGCTCACCACCGGTCGAATGATTATTTCTGGATCGACCAATCCTGTCGGGCGAATGACTTGCGAGACGGGTTCGCCGCTTCGTTCAAGTTCGAAGGTGCTAGGAGTCGCGGACGTATAGATGGTTTGACCATGACGTTTTTGGAATTCGTCGAACTTCAGCGGGCGGTTATCAAGTGCGCTTGGCAAACGGAAACCGTACTGGATGAGCGTCTCCTTGCGCGCGCGATCGCCGGCATACATGCCGCCAATCTGCGGAATCGTGACATGTGATTCATCGATAACGGTGAGGAAATCTTTGGGGAAATAATCGAGAAGTGTGTACGGCGGCTCACCGGGCTTGCGTCTGTCGAAATGGCGCGAGTAATTCTCGATGCCGTTGCAATAACCGAATTCTTTGATCATCGAGACATCCTGCCGCACGCGGCGCTTGAGGCGTTCATGTTCGATGACTTTGTCGGGACTGCTTAATTGCTTCAATCGCTCGGCGAGCTCTGCTTCGATGTCGGCGACTGCGGCATCCTGCACATCTTTGGGCGTAACGTAGTGCTTTGCAGGAAAGAAAAATACTGTGTCGACCGACTTCTCAATGACGCGTGTGATGGCATTGATCTCTTCTATCTTCGCAACCTTCCCACCCATCAGGTCCACCCGATGAATGACACGCTCGCCCGCTGGCATCACTTCGACACTCGAGCCGAGTGCACGGAAGGTTCCTGGCGACAAATCTCCCGCGACACGTTCGAAATACATACCGATGAGTTTGCGTGTGAGCGCGGCACGCGTGACAGCCTCGCCCTTCGTCAATTTCATATTCACCTTCTGATATTCGATAGGACTCCCGAGACCGTAGATGCATGAGACCGACGCAACGACGATCACATCATTGCGCGAGAGTAATGCTTGTGTCGCCGCATGCCGAAGTCGTTCGATGTCTTCGTTGACCATCGCTTCTTTCTCGATGAAGGTATCGGTGACCGGCATATATGCTTCAGGCTGATAGTAGTCGTAATACGAGACAAAATAATGGACGGCCGCATCGGGGAAGAATTCCCGATACTCCGCAGCAAGCTGTGCCGCGAGCGTCTTGTTGTGAGCGATGACCAAAGTCGGCCGCTGCACGCGCTCGATCACATTGGCAATAGTGAAAGTCTTGCCCGAGCCGGTCACGCCCAGGAGCGTCTGGTCGCGTTTACCTTCTTTGAGCCCGTCCACCAGCGCTTTAATAGCTTTGGGTTGGTCGCCGGCAGGTGTGTAGTCTGATTTGATTTTGAACTGTGCCATAAGCCTCTACTTTAGCAGGATTGATTGATTTTATGAACTGTGGCAGAATCGTGGCGGTTTGGGAGGCTTGCATGACAAAGAAAAAAAAGAATGGAGGCGTAAAGATCATAAGTAAGCGAAAACAAAAAATTATCAAACTATTGTTTGAGGGTGATGAACTTGAGGCCGAGGTTGCACGTGCGTGTGATAGGACACGAAAACCTGATCCGCATGAAATGATCCGTCCCTGCTTTGATGATCACAGCGATTGACCTGGGAAACTAAACGGCCTGCGTATCGGCCGTTTTTGTTTTTATGCTTGTTGATATTTTTCTAAAAATGCATCTCTGAGCTTCTCAAGATTTCTGTTCAAAATCGCTTCTCGAATATCCCCTGTCAATTTCGTCAAAAAATGAATGTTATGTGCGGAGCCGAGTACGGGTCCGAGCATTTCTCTGGTGCGGAAGAGGTGATGAATGTAAGCACGAGTAAATCCTTTGCACACGAAGCAATCGCAATCGTGGTCTATCGGTGAAAAGTCTTCTTTGAACTCCGCATTGCGGATGATGATCTGCCCGGCGTGCGTGTAGAAGCAACCCGTGCGGCCCTTGCGTGTTGGCACGACGCAGTCGAAGGTATCAATACCCGCGGCTGCGCCGATGAATATGTCTTCGGGTTCACCGATACCGAGCAAATGCCGCGGTTTCTCTTCTGGTAATTCTGTATTGACTTTTTCTAAGATTCCCATGATATCTTCTTTGCTAAAAGATCCGCCAATGCCATACCCATCGAAGTCCATCTCTGCAAGTGCTCGCGCGCTCTCGATGCGCAAATCTTCGAATCGACCGCCTTGCGTGATGCCATAGATTCCCTGTGTTGCATCTTTGGCTGGGTCTTGACGATGTGCTGCGAGACTGCGCTTTGCCCACGCGTGCGTGCGGTCCATCGCTTCCTTCTGATATGCGTAATCAGCGGTCGGCGAGGTGCATTCATCGAAGGCATAAATGATGTCCGCGCCGAGCGCATGCTGGATCTCTATCGAACGCTCTGGTGTGAAGCGATGGAACGAACCGTCGATATGCGAGGTGAACGAAACACCTTCCTCGTCGACGATGGCAAGCTTACCGTGTGAGGTCGAGAAATCTTCGTCAAACAATACTGGCATTTCTCGAGGCTTAGCCTCGATGATTTCTTTTGATTCAAATTTTGATATTTTCTTGCCGAAGCCAACGCCGAGTGAAAAGACTTGGAAGCCGCCCGAATCCGTCATGATAGGACCGTCGAAGTTCATAAATTGATGTATGCCGCCAGCCGCCTCGATGAGTTTCTCGCCTGGCGAGAGAAAGAGATGGTAGGTATTGGCGATAATTCCCTGTACGCCGAGCTCGGTAAATTGCGATGGAGCGATACCTTTCAGTGATGCCTTGGTAGCGACAGCAACAAAGGCCGGCGTCTTGATCTCGCCATGCGGCGTCTTCAATACTCCCGCGCGCGCTAAGCCAACACCGCGCTTTTCTATCTCGAACGATATGGGTCGCTTCATTTTACGCAAGCGTCAGAAGGGATATTCGTTGTTTGCCCCTTCTAAGAAGAGCAAAGCCATTATGAATATCTGCGTTTGTAATTGACCTTGATACGTCGGATATTTTTTCGCCATTCAAAGATATGGCTTTCTGTTCCACAAACTCACGAGCTTCACGCTTTGAAGATGCAAGTTCTGATTTAATCAATACATCGAGTATGTTGTCTCCAATATCAATCTTACAATTCGGTGCTTCTTTGAGCAGCGCATCTTTCACATCAGAATCGAGCGTGGCAGCAGTAGCATCACCAAAGAGAACTTCCGAAACTGCGCCCATCACAGAGGCAACTTCTTTTCCATGAACGAGTGCTGTCACTTCACGGGCTAACGCCTTCTGCCCAATGCGCCTTGAACTATCAAGGATATGATCTGCAACAATCGCAGCAATCTCTTCCTTGGATAACAGAGTCATCTTCAAAAGATATTCCTCGACAGCCTCGTCCTCAGTATTGAACCAAAACTGGTAAAACTGGAATGGCGAAGTTTTTTCCACATCGAGCCACACCGCTCCGCCCTCGCTCTTGCCAAATTTCTTGCCAGTGGATTTGTTGATGATGAGCGGCCACGTGAAGGCATATACGGTACGTCCTGTCTTGCGGCGGATGAATTCGACACCGCTCAATATATTGCTCCACTGGTCGGAACCTCCGACCTGCACGTCGCATGAATATTCTTCATTTAAATGTAAGAAGTCGAAACCCTGCAAGAGCGAGTAGCTGAACTCGGTAAATGAGATTGGAGATTCGGCGTCGAGGCGGTTGCGCACCACATCACGCTTGATCATCGCGTTGATGGTAAAATGTTTGCCGATGTCTCGCAGAAATTCGATGAGCTTGAGCTTAGAAAGCCAATGATCGTTATTGACTGCGATGAAATCATTCGTACCGAAGACTTGTTTGATCTGCACCGCTACTGCAGCTGCATTATGCGAAATCGTCGCTTCGTCGAGCAGATTACGTTCTTCGCTCTTACCGCCCGGATCCCCAATCATCCCAGTGCCTCCGCCGGTGAGAATGATCACCTTGTGGCCGTCTTCGAGAAATCGTCTTAATACCAAAAGTCCAGACAAATGTCCTACATGCATCGAATCCGCCGTCGGGTCGATACCGAGATAGACAGTACGCTTCGGCCCATCAGTAATCTCTTCAAGTGTCTCGGAAGAAAATTGATAGACATATCCGCGCTCGCGGAGGACTTCGGAAAGTTTGGTCATGTATTGAAATATAACACCCGCCTTCGCCAGAGGCTACGGGCGGGCAAGTAAAAAAGGAGGCCGCCCACCGATATTGTCCAGTGACAACATGGGAAGACGGCCTTCAAGTCTGGGGAGGAAACGCCCAAGGAGGGCATATGCGGGCGAAAGTCGCACCGCACACATGCACCTTAGCAATCTATTCGTTCTTGTCAAGTGTGCACAACTTCTCCAGTCTCAGATCATCTTCGCTCGATCCTAGGAATAGTGCTAAAATCCAGCTACGTACCGTATGGAAAATCTGGAGAATCGCAAGGAGTCATCGTTTACTGAAATGGCAGAGATTGGCAATAGCGCCTTCAGATATGCCGAAAATATCGTTCGCAGTCGATTTGAAACGAACCGTAATCTGGAGCAGCGACTTGCCTATCATAATTGGGAACATACGAGCTCTGTCGTCTTGCGCGCACTCGCTATTGGTGATGCGATGGGACTCGGACCGCGAGATAAACTTCTGCTGCAAATCGCCGCCTCATTTCATGATAGCGTCCAAGATTGGAGACCCGATCAAAAGAAAGGTCTTGGTTACCGACAGCGGCAAAGTGGAGCAAATGAATCGGCGAGTGCTGAAGAAGCGATAGTGTGGATGAAAGAACAAAAACAAAATGGACAAAACATCTTCACCGAAGACGAGTATAATCTCGTGCGTGAAGCGATAGTCATGACAGTGCCCAGATGGGACGAGGCAAGGCATACGATGTTATGTCCTGCGCTTACCGCAGGTACCAGCCCAATTGTTCGCGCGCTTGCACTTGCCGACCTCGGTTCTGCGGCTATGGAATCAGTACGTTTTGAACAAGAGGGCGATCAGGTCTTTCTTGAGGATTATCTCGAGATAGCCAATGCAATCCGATCGTTCATAAACAATACCGGTGGCATCGATGATGCCACAAAGATGCGTTATGTGGATGCCTACAAAAAATGGTTGGATGATCAAGTGCTATTCGCTAAGGGCCGCCGAGATTTCTTCGAGCAAGAGATCGATGGTCTCGATGAATCAGCAAAATCAAATCTTCGCAAATTATTCTCGCATTTTGATACATCCATAAAAGTTGCCCAAGAAAAAGCTGATGCCGCAAAATCTTGGAACTTTGAGCAAACGGTTGATCGACTGAAAGTGTATCTATCAGTCTGAATGGTATGAATTCTGCAGCAGATCTGGATCCTATTGTTTGACCAACTCCGCAAATCGCTTCTTCACCTTCTCAATCTTCGGCTCGATAACGATTTGGCAATACGGTGCGGAAGTATTCTCTTTGAAATAATTTTGGTGATAGTCTTCGGCTTTGAAGAATGTGCCGAGCGGAACGATTTGGGTCACCACGCGAGAGCCGTCGGTGAGCGACTCTTGGATTTCTTTGGCGATGCGCTCGGCAGTCGCCTTATCTTCTGGCGTCTCATAGAGAATGATCGAACGATATTGCTCGCCAACATCCGCTCCTTGTCTATTGGGCGTCGTGGGATCATGCGATCCGAAGAAAACGGTGAGTAGGTCCTCATACGTTATGATCGATGGATCATACGTGACGCGGATGACTTCGGCGTGTCCCGTATTTCCATTACTGACCTTCTCGTAGGAAGGATTTTCCATCGCGCCTCCGGCATAGCCCGACTCCACTTTCGAAACTCCCTTGAGCATTTGGAAAATTGCTTTGGTGCACCAGAAACATCCGCCGCCGAATACTGCCGTTCGTACCTGTTCGTTTTGTTCCATAGAGCAATTATAACCCAGTATCGGTTATACCCTTACTACTACCCTGCGTGTAATAAAGCCCCATAAACCAATGTACTATGAGGGTACAAGAAGAACCTTCATTAATCTCGGCTCTTTTCCCTCTTTAAAATATGAACCCATCAATGTATTTGGACGCAGCGCACAAGAGATTCGAACAGGTGCGGAAGTATGCAATGGCTCACAAGGTGCGCAGTGCGATTATCGCTATTATCGTCATTGCTGTCCTCTACTGGTTCTACGGGGTCACACATCCAGCTGTCGCACAGACGAGCTACGTCCTTACGACCGTTAAGACCGGCACGATCATCTCTACCGTCTCCGGCAGCGGACAGGTCTCGCCTTCAAACCAGGTAACGATCAATCCTCAAGCATCGGGACAGATCTCCGAGGTATTGGTCAAAGATGGTCAGCATGTTGCAAAAGGCCAAGCACTCGCCTACATCAATGCCACCGATGAATACAACGCGGTGCAGAGCGCGAAGGCAAATCTCGAGAGCGCGCAGCTTTCGCTCCAAAAGCTCCAAGAGCCGGCGACGGCGCTTCAGCTCGCGCAGGATCAGAATTCAATATCAAAAGCACAAGCAAGCTTGGTGACGGATCAGTCCAACCTCACGAACGATTTTGCAACTGCGTATAGCGACATCGTCAGCACATTTCTCGACTTCCCCACCATCCAATCCCACCTACAAGACATCGAGACCGGAACCGAGGCGAGCAAAGGTTCGCAATGGAATCTTGATTACTATGAGAATGCGACGATCAGTTGGGACAATGTCGATTCTTTGGCACAACGCAAGAGCACCTACGAAGCATATACAGCAGCAGTCACTTCATACAACAAAGCCTATGCCGATTACCAGTTGATGACTCCCGGCTCCGCTACTTCAACGATCACCACGATGGCAAGCGAGACGTATTCATCACTCCAAGACATGCAAAACGCGCTCAATGCGATGAATTCGTTCATCCAGTTTTATGAAAATGAGATCAAGAGCAACAACCAGACTCCCAACAACGAAGCTGTTACCTCAATCACCACACTGAGTTCTGACATCTCAAAAATAAACACGCATCTTTCTGCACTCCTCAACGATAAGGATCAAATAGCCAATACTGAACAAACGATCGTCAACGACAATGCGTCGATTCAAGAGGGTCAACTGACACTTTCGCAGCTCCAGACCGGAGCTGACCCCTTGGACATTCAATCGGCTCAACTTAACGTACAGCAACAAGAGAACGCACTCGCGCAAGCACAAACAAATCTCGGTGATTATACTATTGCGGCACCATTCTCCGGTACGGTCGCGAACCTCAACTTGAGTGTGGGTGATACGGTGAGCAGTGGAACCAACGCGGCAACGCTTATCACGACCGACGATATTGCCGATCTCTCGCTCAACGAAGTCGACGCGGCAAAGGTCGCGCTCGGAGAGCAAGTAACGTTGACTTTCGATGCGATACCCAATCTCTCGCTCACCGGCTCCGTCGTCGACGTCTCGCCCTTAGGCACCGTGACACAAGGCGTCGTCTCGTATACGGTCAAGATAGACTTCACCACACAAGACCCACGCGTGAAGGCCGGTATGACCGTCAATGCCGATATACAGACTGCAGTGCATTCTAACGTGCTCTCCGTGCCCGCAAGCGCCATTGTGACGCAAAACGGATTAACCTATGTGCGCGCATTCGTTCCCGCGTTGACGGGTAGTAATGTAACAAGCTCAAGTGGTGTCGTCGCCGCGACTGCACCACAGCTCGTACCCGTCACGATTGGAATCTCAGACAATACCAATACCGAGATCGATTCGGGTTTGACTGCAGGACAACAAATCGTCGCGCGAACGATCTCAAGTAGTGCCACGAAGAGTACGGCGGCGACGGCGACATCGCGCGGCGGATTTGGCGGCGGTGGGGGTGGAGCGGCAGTGCGCCTCTAATTCCATGATCGAAGTCAAGGATATTACCAAGTCGTACGGGTCAGGCGATACTGCATTCCAGGCACTGAAAGGAATCTCGTTTACGATACAGGACGGCGAGTTTGTCGCTATCATGGGTCCTTCTGGCTCGGGCAAATCGACAACGATGCATATTCTCGGATGTCTCGACACACCTACCTCGGGTGAATATTTTCTTGATCACCGGGACGTATCAAAACTGTCAGACGAAGAGCTCGCTGACATCCGCAAGACCAAAATCGGATTCGTTTTCCAAGCATTCAATCTCCTTCCCCGCACGACGGTCTTGCGCAACGTCATGCTCCCTTTGATCTATGCGGACGTCCCTGAAGATGAGCGTGAACATCGCGCGAAAGATGCGCTCGCCGCAGCGGGGATGACTGAGAGTCATTTTTTCCACAAGAGCAACCAGCTCTCGGGTGGTCAAATACAGCGCGTCGCTATCGCGCGTGCTTTGGTTAACGACCCATCACTCATCCTTGCTGACGAACCGACGGGCAATCTCGATACCAAAACCGGTGAAATAGTGCTTGGCACATTTCAACGACTCAATCAAGAACACGGCCGCACCATTGTCCTCATCACGCACGAGCCGGATATCGCCGAGCACGCACAACGCATCATCCACATTAGAGACGGCATAATAGTCTCCGACAAGAAGCATGCGCAGCGTATCGTGCAGCATCACGAAGAAAAAATATGACCATCAAAGACACGTTCGAAGAAACATACGCCGCGCTCTCGGCCAACATGACACGCTCGGGGCTGACCATCCTCGGGATTGTCATCGGCATCGCCTCGGTCATCGCGCTCGTCTCTATTGGCCAGGGTGCATCCGCATCGATCCAATCGAGTATCCAATCTATCGGCTCCAATCTCATCATCATCACCCCAGGTGCACAACGCAATGCCGGTGGCTTTGGCGTCAGCTCGGGTCGCGGGAGCGCACAAACGTTAACCCAAGCCGATTCTGATGCCATTACATCACAAGTGACCAACCTCGCCGGTGTCGCCGATGAGATTTCTGGACGCTACCAGGTGACAGGTGCTGGCACCAACACTAACACAACCGTTGACGGCGTAAGCGCAAGTTATGCGTCGATACGCAACGTGGCTGTTTCGGACGGCATATTCATTACCGACGAACAAAGCGCTGAGCTCGCAAAAGTTGCCGTTCTGGGACCCACGGCAGTTAGTGACCTCATTGCAACAGGCACCGAGCCAGTAGGCCAGTTCATCCGAATCAATGGTCAACAGTTCACCGTAGTCGGTGTCACGGTCGCGAAAGGCGGTAGTGGTTTCAGTAATCCAGACGATATGATCTACATCCCACTGCAAACGATGGCACTCTATCTCGCCGGCAACAACTACCTCACGACGATAGATGTACAGGCAGTGAGCGCCGACTCGACGACGCAGGTACAGAACGATATCACCTCGCTTCTGCTTGCGCGTCACAACATCAGCAATCCTGCGAGTGCCGATTTTAGCGTCTTGAACCAAGCGGATATCCTCGCAAGCGCCTCGACGATAACAACGACACTCACCTATCTCTTGGGCGCCATTGCTGGCATATCGCTTCTCGTCGGCGGTATCGGCATTATGAACATGATGCTCACGACCGTGACCGAGCGCACGCGTGAGATCGGTCTGCGGAAAGCTATTGGTGCGAAGAAAAGCGACATCAGCCGGCAATTTTTAGTAGAAGCAATCGCGCTTACGGTTATCGGCGGGGTCATCGGCATCGTTCTCGGCACAACGATATCATTTGCAGTAAATCTCATCGGACTCGTGACGACTTCCATCACCGTTGGTCCCATTCTGCTTGCCTTTGGTGTCTCCGCAGGCATTGGTATCGTTTTTGGCTGGTATCCGGCAAGCCGCGCCGCATCATTGAATCCTATCGAAGCACTTCGATATGAGTGACGATGGGACAATTATCAAATAAGGGTTTACGAAACCCATACTATAAAATCATATGGACAAGAATATGTGGATTATTGTAGCGATCGTCGCAATCGTGTTTGGTGGCGGCGGATATTACTTCGGTACGCAACATGCGACTTCTTCAAGTACGATAGGTACCGGCACATACGCGGGGCGCACCGGCGGCGCGGGACGTTTCGCTGGAGCGGGCGGATTTGCAGGTGGAAACGGAAGCGGATTTACTACGGGGACCATCATCTCGACCGGCGATGACACGATGACCATCCAACTTGCGAGCTCGACAAGCACGTCGGCGACAACCGGCACCAGGATAGTACTCTTCGACGATTCAACGCAGGTCAATGAAATGCAATCAGTACCGGCGAGCACACTCACGGTCGGTCAAAGTGTCGTCGTAAATGGTACGACGAACTCAGATGGTTCTGAAACAGCAACCATGATCCAAGTCCGCCCGGCACGGACGGGCGATACCGGACAGACAAGCTCGACACCGGTTACAGGACAATAATTCAGTCTCAGCTATTCTAATCTTTAGGGCGCAACAAGGGGAACAATTGTGTTTCGTGGACGGGTTTATTTTCAAGGAATGAGAAGAGTCTCTCGGAAACGCCGAAGCCAAAAGCCGGCGGCATGCCGTATTCCATCGCGCGAATATAACCCTCGTCGAGCCGCTGTGCCTCGTCGTCGCCGGCATCACGCATCTCTTGCTGAGTTTCGAATCGCGCACGCTGGTCGAGGGGATCATTCAATTCACTGAATCCTTTACCCATCTCACTGCCTGCGAGTATTACCTGCAAACGCTCGACAGTCTCGGGATTTCCTTGATAACGCTTTGCGAGTGGTTCGAGATACACAGGCACGCCGACGAGAAATGCTGGCCCACTGATTTTCTTGCGGATGGATTTCCAGAGATGATCGACTGCACGCGCCTTGTTGAGTGTTTCGCCGACTTCAATCTTATT
Organism: Minisyncoccota bacterium; assembly: GCA_035541295.1. Classification (GTDB taxonomy): domain Bacteria; phylum Patescibacteriota; class Minisyncoccia; order Phycocordibacterales; family UBA2100; genus UBA10103. The sequence continues at coordinate 6,463 of DATKNP010000011.1, read as the reverse complement.
GTCACGAACTACTTGAATCGCCTCTTCTTCGCTGCATGCAAGCGGATCAATGCCGAAAGTCTCCTTGATGATGTCTGAAAAGACGATTGGCTTCCACTCCTCGGCAAAGTCGACCGTATGACCATTGATTTCGAACGAATATTTGCCATAGACTTCTTTCGCAACGTGTCGATATAATTCTTTGACGAAATCGCCGCCTTTGCGCAGGTCACTGTATGCTTCGTATGTTTCGAGTTGGGTGTAATCCTGCAAATGTTCGCGTGATTGGCCTTCGTTGCGAAAAATGCGCCCTATTTCAAATACTTTGGGGAATCCGGCAACGAGCAATTTCTTTTGCCACAGCTCGCCTGCTGATATGCGAAGAAACACATCAATATCGAGTGCGTTGTGATGGGTGACGAACGGCCGTGCGTCGGCGCCACCCGGAGATGATTCGAGTACTGGTGTCTCGACTTCCATGAATCCGCGTTCGATCAAGAAATTTCTAACCGTTTGCCAGAACTTCGCCTTGCGTTCGAACATCTTCCGTACGTCTTCATTAAGAAGAATGTCGAGATACCGCTCGCGCAATATTTTCTCCTCGTCTTTGAGCCCATACCACTCATCTGGAATTGGTAAGAGCGACTTGGCCGCCATCATCCATTTGGTGGCCTTGATCGAACGCTCACCGCGCTTGGTCGTATAGGACGTACCAGTGACTTGTATAAAATCTCCGATATCGCCTGCATCGTTGAACAAATCAAAAAGTGCCACATCCATGTCGTCCCTCTGCAAGACCACCTGCATGCGTGCGGTACCGTCGAAGAGATCGGCAAAGATAATGCCACCTTGTCCGCGGCGCGCCATTATACGCCCGACGATCGCGAGCGTCGCAGCGTCAGTCTCAAGCACTTCAAATCGAGCGAGGACTTCTGCGATCGAATAATCTTTCTCGACTGTCGTAGGATACGGATCCATCCCGGCGGCCTTCAAGAGCTCAAGCTTCTTAATGCGCTCGCCTCGTATATCAGCTTCGCTCATAGCTTCATAATAGCAAAATAGAGCGTCCCCTGCACTTTTCAATGTGCAGGGAACGATTTCAATCCGGTAGGATGCTTCGCGAATAAGTGCTTCTCCATAGGAGATAAACGAACAGGGATTGGATGCAGACCATGACCGCATGATGGACCCAAGGGTAAAATTCAAGCGGGCTCATAATGAGCCTGAGTCCCTCACTTGTCGAAGATGAGAAAACGGTCTGCATTTCTTGTGCATATTCCGCATCCGTCCACATGAGATAGTCATGGAGGATAAGGAGCACCCAGAGAACAGCGAAGGACAACCCTACCAACATTCTCCCAGTTTCACTGTACATGGTATTGCTCCAGACTCTCGCATTTCATTGCGAGCGATACTCTTGTTGGACTGGACGGATTAGAACATACCGCATGCATTACTGCAACGACGTTCTATTTCTGATGTATATCCCGCAGATGACGAAGTATCGAAACGAGTCGATTGATCTCCCCGTCGTTGAGCTTCGAAAATGCCTTGCGCATGGTACCGGCGGAACGTGCCATGTAGTCTCGTAGTTCTTTTTTGCCCCGTGCAGTGAGTGTAATGCGTACAATTCGCTTGTCGCCTACTTGGCTTTTGCGTGAAATGAAACCCGACTTCGCGAGATGTGCCACGAGCGATGTCGCTGAAGGCGCCTTGATGCGCAAATACCCGGCTACGTCTTGCATGGTCGGTTCTTTCATCTCGGCGATGAATCGCAGCGTCTCGAAGCGTAGCCAGGCATTGGGATCATGGTTGCGAGCAGCTGGAAGCTGCGCCTTAATTATTTGCCGCGTCGTGAAGAAGAGCGACGTTAATTCTGTAAATAATGAGTCGTTCATACATTATGCCTCGACATGGACGTGTATTGCGGCACCATCTTTGTTAGTTCGCATAAGCAGTACCGGAAATGCTGCGAGAAACATACATGCGGCCCCGAGCAGGAACACTTCACCATACGCGGCGACCTGCGCCTTGAGTTGTATGAGTGCGATGCCTTGCTGTATGACGAGCGGATCGGTGCTCCGAATGATACTGTGCGCCGCGGTCGAGAGCACATTTTGATTTTCGGCATTAATGAGAATAGTCCCGAAGATTGCAATACCGAAAGCGCCACCGATATTACGCGCGAGCGCCAAAATGCCGGAAGCGATGCCTATTTCCGACTGCGGAACGACTGCGGCGATGATATTGGTACGTTGTGCCATACCAAATCCCATGAAAAGTGCCATCGCCGCGAGTGGGAGACTGATATCGAGGGCGGTTGATTTTGGATCAAGGAATGAAAGAAAGAAAAAGCCGATAGCAGCGCCCGCCGTCGATATGAAGATGATCCAGCGAGGTTCGACCTTGCCAGAGAATTGCGCACCGATGCCAGCCGCAATGGGGATGATGAGACCCATAGGAATAAAGAGGTAACCGCTCTCGGTTGCCGTATAGCCGAGGAATGTCTGCGCAAAAACCGGTATGAGGAAAATGCTACCGAGCATGCACATGAACAGGAGGAAGTTGTTGATGAGCGCGTTGGTGAACGCAGGAATCTTGAAGAATTTGAAATCGATAATAGGTTCTTTGTGCGTCTTCTCGATATAGTAAAAAGCGATGGAAAAGGCCGCGGTCACCACGTAGCAGATAATCGAATCCACTGAGAACCATCCCCATGTCGTGCCGCGGTCGAGAACGAGAACGAGGGTCGAGAGTGCGACACCTAAGGTCGCCGCACCCGTCCAATCGAATTCTCGCGATTTTACTTCGGAGACGGATTCCTTGATGTACGCGAAGGCCATGGCAAGTCCGATGAGACCGACCGGCACATTGACGAAAAAGACCGAGCGCCACCCGAAGTTGTCGATCAAAGGACCGCCGATCAAAGGACCAAATACTGCAGAAGCGGCGAAGGCGCCCGACCAAATACCCAAGGCACGTGCGCGCTCCTGTCCAGGTGGGAAGGTTATCGTAAGTATCGCCATTGCCGTTGGATAATCAGCCGAGGATGCTATAGCTTGTATGACGCGAAAAAAGATCATTGACGGAAGATTCCACGCGAGACCGGCCAAGACCGAACCAACGATGAATATGATGAACCCCCAGATATAGATTTTCTTTCGGCCTATCGTGTCGCCGAGCTTGCCCCACACCGGCACGAAGACCGCGTTCGCAATGATGTAGGCGGTTGCTATCCATGCAGCAGAGGTGACCGTGATATTAAACGTCTCGATCATCTTCGGCAATGCAAGGTTGACGATTGTCTGATCGAGACGCCCCAAGAACGTTCCGACAATCACGGTTGCGAGCACGAGCCATTTGTTTACACCGTTCATAAAAGGAACCTCACACGAACTCCCCTTTTATTGCACGTAGATCCACATCCGCGCTGACATGCCGTTCTTGAGCTGTGCATACGCGCTCGTGTCGAAGCGCGCCTTCACGTCGAACTGCTGCTCCTCGCGCTGATCGGAGATGTTGAAGACGATCTGCGATTGCTGCGAAGTGGGTGCTATTTCGTCGACAACCGCGGAGAACTGTTTGCCGCCGAACGCATCGGCTGTGAAGGTGACCGGGTCGCCGACTTTGATGCGGCTCAGCCCCTTGTCCTCGTCGACTTCGCCCACAACGCGCAGCTGCGTCGGATCGATCATGGTAACGACCGGCGAACCGGCGTTCACCTGCGCGCCGACCGTGTCGGGAACGGTGACGATGATACCCGCGACCTTGGCTTGGATGAGTTGGTCGCCGACGCGTGCAACGGTTTGGTTAGCATTCACCGTATCACCTTCATTCACATAGACATCTTCGAGGATTCCTGGTTGCGCCGGCGAGAGATCTATTTCGGGTGCCTCAATGGAAGCCGTGTCGACATAGACGCGCTTGGAAATGACTTGCCAGTAGATAAGGCCGCCCGCGAGTCCGGCGATAATAAGGACAACGATGCCGGTGCGAATCCATGTCGCACGCGCGCTTCGAGATGATCTCGTGTGTGTTTCTGCTGTCATATACTTATTGAGATTGGCCAAACGTTCGCACCTGGTCTGTCGGATTAATTCCTGAAAGTATTTCGGTCATACCCGCGGCGCTCGTGATGCCGGTCGAGACGGGCACTTCGCGATCTCCGCCGGAAGCTTGTACGAAAACGAATGTGCTCGTCCCCTGCGTGATGATGGCACTCGACGGTACCGAAAGCGCATCGTCGTCGGTCTGGGTCGTTATCGCAGCGCTGCCGGTCATTCCGGATTGTATTCGTGGATCATTCGCGTCGAATTGCAGGGTGACCTTGTAGGAAGAAACGCCGTTGGTCATCGTCGCTGCGGGATCGACTTCTATGACGTGGGCGGAAAACGGTGCATCGCTCTGGTATGCATCAAGGGTGACCGCAGCTACATCACCAACTTTTATTTTCGCTACGTCCGCATCAGAAACGTAGACGTCCATTTGGAATTTTGAATCTGATATTATCGATATCATAGGGGCACCTACTGACGCCGTCTCACCGAGATTGGCATTGTTGACGGTTATCGTTCCCGATATCGGTGCCGTGATAACAGTCTTGTTGAGCTGGGCTTGCGCGAGATCGACATTTGCTTGCGCCGCTGAGACAGCAGCGTTTTGGGCATCAATCGCATTCTGAGTCGGCGGCGCTTGGGTAAGTGTAAGCTCAGACTGCGCAGTTGCGACAGCTGAGACTGCGGATTGTTCGGCTATTTCGACACTATTGAGTTCGGTAATAGCAGCTGAGATGTTGGCGCGCGCAGTTGCGACATTGGCTTGGTACGTTTGAAGCGTAGTTGCTGAGACGGAGTTCGATGGGGTGGCAGTTGAGAGAAGTGATGCTACTTGGTCGAGATATGCACCGACTTGGGTGAGGTAGGTGCTCGTCTTTGTTTCAATAGACGTGATATCGGCGCTATTGGGATTAACGGGCAACGAGGCAAGATATGACTGCCAGGCTGTGAGTGTAGCCTCCATGGTGACACGGCCAGATTGTGCAGAGATCGTCAGTTGAGAGTTCGAAGACGTGATGTTCAAGCTCGGACTCGAACTGCGAGGATTACTAAAAAACTGATCGACTTTGTTGTGTATCGCATCGTCGGCCTTCACATAACCATCTTGGGAAGCTTGTATGATGCTCTGCTTGGCTTGTGTAAGTGCGTTTTGTGCATTCGTGAGCGACGTTTGAGAAACAGCAATGGCTTGCGGTGTAGCACCGGCCTGAAGTGATGCAAGCTGTGCTTGTGCTGCTGCAAGACCGGCCTTTGCTTGTTCAAGTTGTGCTTCAAGATCAGCGCCAGAGAGTGTGGCGAGTGTCGCTCCTGCACTCACATGCGTACCGACAGCAGGACCTGCATAGGATATTTGGCCGCCCGTCTGGAACGAGAGATCGAGCGACGTCGCCGCAGCGACGGTCCCTGTCGTATTAACTTCCTGCACAATGGTACCCGAGGTCGGCAGCACATAGGCCTCGCTCGGCTTTATCGAGGTCATGAGATACACGATGCCGACAACGAGTACCGCAATGATCGCCGTTGCGGCCACGATTACATCCGGCCGCAAAAACTTTTGTAGAGATTTGATATTCATCGTAAAAAGAAATTACTTAGGTGTTCTAAGTACTTATATCGTAACTGATTTTTATAAAAATGCAAGGAAGCTGGGGATAACGTGACGGATTTACAAAATCCATCATGCGAGGGTAATCGAGCGCGCAATGCCGTCCTAGAAACTCACGAGCGCAGACGCAATACCGCGATACTTCCATGCGGCACGGGATGCGTAGAACATGCGCCAATGGTCGTGGTCGAGCGGTATCACGCACGTGCTGTACATCCCGATCTCGCCTTTGTCTTCTTCCGGCTCAAAGAGTTTTCGCGGTTCGGAGAAATTCACGAAATCATGCGATGCGGAAATATGGAGTGTGCAGCCCGCCTCACCGTCGAATCCAGTAAAGATGAGATAGACGATGCCATCGCGTATGAAAACCGAGTGGCCGTAGATATTAATAAACGAGTGTTGCGGCAAAGCGATCTCCTTAAATCCCCCGAATGTCTTGCCGTCTTCTGATGTGGCGTGAAAAATCCGGAAGTCCGCGCTCACGCGATAGTGTTTGTATTTCTTTGACTGGCTTCGCCCTCCGTTAGAAGAGGCCGTGACGTAGCCGTGGTATATGCAGCCCGACTTTACGACACGGAGTGTGTGCACCGAATGCGAGAATTGTGCTGATGTGTCGACGGTGAGCTTCGGTTCGCTCAAGGGACCTTGGGGGTCTTCGACAGAGGATCGAAAAATCTTATATCCGCTTCCGTCGTTAAGTGCGAAATACAATCGTATGCAACCACAGTCTTGCAGGTATGCCTCGGCGGAATAGCACTTCGCCAGCGGGAACATGTCTAAGACGGGTGTGTTCGTTTTCTCGAAATTGATCCCGTCCCTCGAG
>DATKNP010000010.1:0-18666 GCA_035541295.1 Minisyncoccota bacterium | reverse complement strand
TCCATCGATTATAAGGCTCCGGCCAAGAATCGCCAGCCGCCGCCGATTTTTACATAGTTTTTACATAGATCAGATCTCTGTAGTTATCCACAGAATTTACAGAGATCTGATCTCTGTAGTCTTTTAACGTATGATCTTGGCCACGGCGATCGGGACTCGCTTATCGAACATGTCCGGGATGATCTTGGTCGCGGTCGGTTTCTTGACTAAGCCCGCTATTGCTTTAGCGGCCTTAAGCTTCATTTGATCGGTAATCTTGGTGACACGATGATCTAAGGCGCCACGGAAGATTCCGGGGAACGCGAGCGCGTTGTTGATTTGATTGGGAAAATCCGAACGTCCCGTTGCAACAACCACTGCTCCACCTTTAATGGCTTCGTCGGGCAGTATCTCCGGCGTTGGATTGGCAAGTGCGAAAACGATCGCCTTCGGCGCCATGCGTTTGATATCGGCAGCCTTTGCAAGGTCGGGTCCCGAGACACCAATGAGTACATCGGCTCCAACAAGTGCATCGGTTAGTCCTCCGTGCGCGCGATGCGATCTCGTCATCATGGCGAGTTCTTTCTTATGTGGCGTAAGGTCCGTACGCCACGGACCGATGATGCCTTTGCTATCGAGCACGGTGATATCCCCCGCTCCGGCGAGTTTGAGAAGTTTCGCAATTGCGCTACCGGCGGCTCCCGCCCCCGAAATCACAATTTTAGTCTTCTCGATTTTCTTGCCCGTCACCTTGAACGCATTGATGAGACCAGCCAACACGACGATCGCGGTTCCGTGCTGATCATCGTGCATGACCGGGATGTCGAGCGCATCGACAAGGCGTCGCTCGATCTCGAAACAGCGCGGCGCCGAGATATCTTCGAGATTGATGCCACCGAAGGTCGGCGCGATGCGGATGATCGTGTTCACGATCTCGGTCGTATCTTGCGTGCTCAGCACGATGGGTACCGCGTCAACGTCGGCGAATGTCTTGAAGAGTGCGGCTTTCCCTTCCATCACGGGCAAGGCGCCCAAGGGACCAATATTACCAAGGCCGAGTACCGCTGATCCGTCTGATATTACCGCGACGAGTCGGCCTTTCATTGTGTATTCGCGTGCGAGCTTCGGATTCTTCGCAACAAAACTCGAGACAGCGGCAACGCCCGGCGTATAGATGAGTGCGAGGTCTGCCCTATTGCGTACCGGCATCGCCGACACGATCCGGATCTTCCCGCCGAGCTTTTTGTGGAGTGCTAATGATTTTTTCGATATGTCGTTTTTCATAAAAGTGCAGTATAGCAAATCGTTGTATCTGGGAACCGCAGATGCTAGAATCGCCGGAGTCGGGGCTGCTGTCGCCTCATACATAATAAGGATCCAGTAGATGTGTCAACGACTTGTAACCGCGCGTGCACTCGAACGCATCAGTGTCGGGAATGCCGCAGGCCTCGTGAGCACTCCCGAGGAAATCGAGCATGCGTGCGGCAACAACGGCCTCACCGAGGTCACAATCGGGCCGATCACACTGCGCATGCGGCCTGGCAACAGCGGATCCACATATACGTATGATCCGGAAACTCATAACTCCGTCAACTCCCGCGGTCTGCCCAATAAAGGCTTGCCTTGGTATCTGGAGAACATCCGGCAGATATACAGGCGGGCTCATACCAATGGGAAGCGAGTTCGTGCGAGCATCGTCGGACTCGAGCCCGGCGAATTTGGGAAACTTGCGCAGTCCCTACGGTACGCAGGAGTCGACGAGATCGAACTCAATTTTGGTTGCCCAAATGTCTGGAGTCTGGATGGAACACAGAAACCCATACTTTCATATGATCCTGCCGCTGTGAAAGAGGTGCTCGCCGAAGTCCGAGCCGCGGTCGGCACAGGTATTCCGATCGCGGTAAAGATCTCGCCGGTTCCCGACGATATCCTAGAACCGCTCGTGACCGTTATCATCGAAAGCGAGATCGTTACGAAAGTAGTCGGCGTCAATACCTGGCCGAATACGCGTCTTAAGATCAGTGGGAGGCCGGCACTTCGCTTCAAGCCCCATGGAGCAACGGAAGAAAGTCCTTGGCTCGACGCAGGCGGTGGTGGCGGCACGATACTGCGCGAACATCGTCGGCGCGTTGTGCGTTATCTCGCCAACCATCTACCTGTCGGGATGAAGGTCATAGCGGTCGGTTGCATCTTCGACGGGACTGACGCGCTCGAAGCCCTACAGGACGGCGCGCACGGATTCCAGATTGGGACAGCATATGCGGAGTTCGGCGGCCCACATGCGATCGATACGATCTTGAGTGGACTGAGTCAGTTGGTACCGGGGGACTAAGAAGAAGTATTGCACTTGCGGCCGCGCCAAGCGCGGCCGCTTTCTTTTGTATTCCCTTCTGCTACAGTGTCGCCAGTCAATAGAGTCAACAGAAGAGACCTTGAAATGGAAATTCAAACATACTTTCCGATTCTTGAACCAATAACGAGAATTCGGATTCGCAAACCGGTTGATATGCATCAGCATTTTCGCCGCGGTGATATTCTTAGACTAGTGGCCCCGATGGTAGCGAAGCGGTTCGCGAGTGCTATCGTCATGCCCAATACCATCCCGCCAATCACTTCAGCGGACATGGCGATGGACTATCAAAGCGAGATTCGAGATGCGCTCGGGGACTCCATATTCGGACTCCTCATGACAATCTATCTCACCGACATGCTCGACGTGGAAGATGTCGAGCATGCAATGTCCATGCGATACATCCATGCCGTGAAATACTACCCGCGCGGGTTGACGACCAACAGCGATAGTGGCGTTAGGGATCCGGCTTCTCTCTGGACACCGGATACGAATCCCTACGAGGTATTGCGTGCAGTCGCGCGACAATGCGGCACTTTGCTGCTCCACGCCGCCGATGGTTTCGATGAGAACGGCAACGAGCTTGATCCGTACGAGCAAGAGCCACACTTTATTTCTGAGACGCTTCCGCGCATTATCGATGCCCATCCGGATCTGAGAATATCGGTTGAGCATCTTTCCACGAAGCAAGGTGCTGCATTTATCGAGAAAAATGGAAATCAGCGTCTAGGTTGTAGTCTCACCGCTCATCACCTACTCATGGATCGGCGAGATGTATTTCGAGGTGGATTTCGGCCACATCGTTCCTGGTGGCCGATCATTCAGTCACAAGATCACAAAGAAGCCTTACAGGAGCTGGTCAGACAATGTCATAGCTTCGTATGGCTTGGGAGTGATTCTGCGCCGCATCCGGTTGAGAAAAAAGAGTCGGACTGCTGTGCTGGCGGTGTTCTGATGGCACATGCAGGTATCGAACTGTACGCGGAAGCATTTGAGGCCATGGGATCGGGAATGCTCCAGGTACTCGAATATTTCGCTTCGATCAATGGACCGAAATTCCTCGGATTTCCACCAAGTGACGAATATATCACCTTGGTCAAAGAAGACTGGATTGTACGCGAACCCTTCTTTACAGAGTCGGGAGGCGATATGGGAGTACCTACAAAAATAGTCCCCTTCCGTCTCGGCGAAACTATTCGGTGGAAGCTTTTACAAGAGTAACCATCCAAAATATCCCCGCGGGCAACCATGGTCGCCCGCGGGATTCTTTTATATATACCTCGACGCTCTGTCTCCAACCTTATGCCGTCGGTGCGATGACGCGCGGGATGGGATCAATGTCGTCTTTCTTCTTCGGCGTAATACCGTTCACAATGAGGATTTTCTCGAATTCTTCGCGCTCGATGGTTTCGACGTCGACGAGTTTAGCCGCTATCGCGTCGAGTGCTTTGCGATGTTTGGTGATGACCTCTTCTGCTTTCTTGTGCGCGCCGTTGATGATAGCCTTCACCTCACTGTCGATTTGTGCGGCCACCTCTTCTGACTGACCTTCGGTGCCGTCGAGTCCCCCGCCGAAGAGTGCACGACCACCGGCATATTCAAGTGCAATCGGTCCCATCTTTTCCGACATGCCATACTTCGTGACCATGTCGCGCGCAAGTGCGGTCAACACTTGTAGGTCGTTGCTGGCACCCGTCGTCACATCATCGAAGACAAGCTTTTCGGCGATATATCCACCGAGTGAGACGGCAATGTCGTCGAGGAATTCTCGCCGTGATTGCATCCGCTTATCGTCGAATGGAAGTTTGAGTGTGTATCCCGCCGCACGACCGCGGCTGATGATAGAAATCTTGTGCACGGGGTCAGCGTACGGCAAGACTGAGGCGACGAGCGCGTGTCCTGCCTCGTGATACGCGGTTATCTCTTTCTCGCGCATGTTGAGGACGTGGCTGCGTCGCTCGGGTCCAAGCATTACCTTCTCGATGGAACGGATGAGGTCGTACTGCGTAATCTCCTTACGGTCTTCGCGCGCGGCAAGAATCGCTGCTTCGTTCATGAGATTGGCAAGGTCGGCACCGGAGAAGCCTGGTGTACGTTCAGCGATGACCGAGAGATCGGTGTCAGGTCCCATCGGCTTCTTCTTGGTATAGATACGCATGATCTCTTCGCGGTCTTTGCGGTCGGGCAAGTCGATCATCACGCGGCGATCGAAGCGGCCCGGGCGCAAAAGCGCCGGATCAAGCACGTCGGGTCGGTTGGTCGCCGCCATGACGATGACTTTCTCGTTGGGCTCGAAGCCGTCCATCTCAACGAGGATTTGATTGAGTGTCTGCTCGCGCTCGTCGTTGCCGCCGCCGACTCCCGAGCCGCGCACGCGACCAACTGCATCTATTTCATCAACGAAGATGATCGCCGGTGCAGTCTTTTTGGCAGTTGCGAAGAGGTCGCGCACGCGCGAGGCGCCGACGCCGACAAACATCTCGACAAATTCCGACCCGGATATCGAGAGGAACGGCACGCCGCTCTCGCCAGCTACTGCACGCGCAAGCAGCGTCTTCCCTGCTCCTGGCGCACCCATCAGAAGCACGCCTTTGGGGATGCGCGCACCGATTTGAATGAACTTCGCAGGATTTTTGAGGAAATCAACAATCTCGAGAAGTTCTTGTTTGGCTTCTTTGGCACCTGCAACATCAGCGAATGTTACGCGCTGGAGCGTGTCCTCAGGGCGCACGAGTCGTGCCATCGATTTGCCGAAGGTGAATGCCTGCATACCGCCGCCACGCAGTTGTCGCGAGAGATACCAGATGAGTCCGAAGAGCATCAAGGCCGGCACGAGGATGGGCGCGAGCGTCAAGAACCAAAAGCGTAGCCCGCTTTGGTCTTCAACCTGGATCTTCACCGAATCGATCTCGCTCGGCGTCACACCGTAGTTGTAAAGCGTCTGAGTGAACGAATTTTCTGCTTCCTTCTGCGAGACCTTCACTGACTTATCTCCGTAGGTCGCTTTCACCTGATCACCCGAAACCGCTATCGAAGTGATCTTGCCAGCCTCGATGTCGCTCACTATTTGCGAGAGCGGGACGGTCGGATTTTGGCTCGCGACATACTCGTGATACAGCGAGTAGCCGGCCGAAACGAGTACGAATATCGCAAAGGCTATTGCCATTTGGATCCAAATGCTCGGACCGCCTTTCTGGATCTCAGGAGCACCGCCATGACCTTCCGGAGCAGGACGCTTTTCATTGCCTTTTTGAGCCGTCATATCGGCGCATTATACACATTTGAAGTTCTTTAGAAAGAAACGGCTAAAGGATACATAGGTCAGATCTCTGTAGTTATCCCCAGAAATTACATAGATCAGATCTCTGTAGTTTTCTTCTGCTTCGTGTGTATACTCGGATTATGAGAAAGAAGATCCATGTTGCGGTGCTCTTCGGCGGGAAGTCTGCCGAACATGAAGTTTCTATCCGTTCGGCGAAGCACGTGGTCGCCGCACTTGATCCCAAAAGATATGAAGTGACTGCTATTAAAATTTCACGAACACAACCCTGGCTCCCAGCTGAAGATCTTCTCAAATCAATAGATGTCGTCTTCCCTATTCTCCACGGTCCCTTCGGTGAAGATGGTACGATGCAAGGACTACTGAAACTTGCAAATGTCCCTTTCGTTGGCCCGAGCGTGCTGGGCTCAGCTGTCGGTATGGACAAGGATGTAACTAAGCGACTCCTACGCGATGCCGGAATCCCTACGAGCAAATTTCTCACCGCGACGAAGTCGGACCAGATCTCTTTTGCATATGCGAAGAAAAACTTAGGCCTGCCAGTGTTCATCAAGCCCGCGAATATGGGGTCGTCGGTCGGTGTTCACAAAGTAACTAATAAACGTGAGTTCGATGCCGCTATAAAGAATGCGCTGAAATTTGATAGGAAAATTCTCATTGAAGCGTTCATCAAAGGCCGCGAGCTCGAATGTGCTGTTTTGGGAAACGAAAAACCAATCGCTTCGATCGTCGGCGAAATCATTCCACATCACGAATTCTATTCGTATGAAGCAAAGTACCTCGACGAGAACGGAGCTGGTCTTGAGATACCTGCAAAGATACCGAGGAAGATTGAAAAGAGGATTCAAGAGCTCGCGATACAGACATTCAAAACGCTCGGCTGCGAAGGAATGAGCCGCGTCGACTTTTTTCTCAAGGACAACGGCGATGTCTTAGTCAACGAGATCAACACCATCCCCGGCTTCACCTCGATAAGCATGTTTCCTATGCTCTGGGAAGCCTCCGGCATTCCGCCGAAGAAATTAGTCGACACTCTGATAAGCCTCGCCATTGCGCGTCACAAGCGCGATGCGAAACTGAAAACATCTTATTGAAAAACGGCCGGCGAGGACCGGCCGTTTGTCTTCAGTGCATTGTACATGGTCTACATCCATGAATATCGATCTTAAAATCGAGACAGAATTTTGCCAATGTATCGGCAAACTGCCTCGAGAACCACGCCTCCTGGCCGCGGAATCGTGCATTGAGCTCACTACAGAAAATAATGATATCGGGCTCATCTTCCGGACCTTCAATTGGATCCAACAACACACCCTCTTCAAAATCCCACCACGCAAAAAGAGTACAGAGGCGATCATTGAGAGCCCTGATAGCATCGGCATCCATTCTGTCCTGAGGGAAATTTATGATGGAGATTCTCATCAGGCACTCCTCTTCCCTGTAGCCAAAGCAACGTCTATGCCTCACTATACACCCATGTCCCTCATAGACAACAAGCGCGCGACCTTCGACTACTCGATCATCGAAACGATGGAGGCGGGTTTGGTGTTGCAAGGATTTGAGGTAAAGTCATTACGAGACGGCCGTGGATCGCTCAAGGGTGCACGCGTGGTTGCCCGTGGCGGCGAGGCGTATCTGGTGGGCGCAACGATTCCCGCGTGGCAGCCGGCCAATGCGCCGAAGAGCTATGATCCCGAACGCACCCGCAAGCTCTTGCTCAACAAGAAGCAAATAGCGCAGGTCTTAAGCGCCGAGGGCGAAAAGGGTTTGACAATCATCCCGCTTTCGGTGTATAATAAAGGCCGGAACTTGAAGCTCTCTATAGGCATCGCGCGCGGCAAAAAAGCGCATGACAAGCGCGAGAGCATCAAGAAACGAGACACCGAGCGCGACATACGAAGATCGTTGAAATCAAAATAATTGAGTATCGGAAGGTGGAAAAAGTAAAGGAGGACGCCACCATGAAGAAATTTGTACGGCCCCCCGATTCGGGGAGAGATTGCCACAACGCAAACATCATCAAGGAAATCGGGGAGGAGCCCGATTTTTTTGCGAGCTTAGAGGAGCTCGATGCGATGATAATCGTCGCGCGCGCCCAGCAAGGAAAAGATCCCCTTCAAAACAGGTTCGAGGAGGAATTCGGTCCGCGCTAAAGGTGCCGATCATCGAGTGGCGGGACGGCAATTGTTCGTCCCGCCCACCTTCCGATACTCAATAACAAAATCAGCCGGTCCCCGATTGAATTTTGGTTCGCCGGATTCTTAAGGTCGGACCTTTAAGGGATCCCAAGGTCGGACCTTTGGGAGAACCTTCAAAATTCAATCGGGGGGTGACTGGCTTCGACAGGAAATAATCTCTGTCTGAGTGCAAAGCGGGAGCGAATGAACTTCCTTATCAATCGTTCAAACCTTAAGTGCGAATCAAATTGCACGTGCAGTGAAGTCACCGATTCAGTTGGCTGATCTGCAGTTCGCTTACGCGTTAGCCTAAGCGACCGTGCCCTATCTCCTCATCCTAAGGAATAGTACGCACGTCATATATTCGGATTCGTCTGCTACTTCACTCCGGGTAGCGGACTAAAGAAAGAGAGTTCGAGGCTTCAGTATTCTTGGTCATTCTCAAGCTGCTGCCTCTCAACAAATCAGAATAACCTACGCTTTGTAGAATCGCTTACAGGAAATTTCTTGGACTCGGGATCGTTCCCCGACACCTCCACTCGACTCGCTGCGCTCGCTCGTGGCAAGCCACCCAAGTCCAACGCCCTCAGGGGTAGTTTTTTCATTCAAACCCGAAAGCGAGTCGAGTGCCCTGAGCGAGTCCGAGCTTGTCGAGGACGAGTCGAACGGGCTGTTACCCTGAGCCTGTCGAAGGGGTATACTTTTCTCAACATGTATTGGGTCTACATGATCAAAAATTCCCACAACGATTTATACATCGGAATCACTGACAATCCAGAACAGCGGCTCAAATATCACAATGAAGGCAGAGGCGCCCTATTCACCAAACGAGACACGCTTTTCCATATCGTATTTCTAGAAGAGCACCCGACCTTAGCCTCAGCCCGCAAGCGCGAAATCCAGATCAAAAAATGGCGGCGGGATAAGAAAGAAATCCTTATTAAGCGCTACGAGCAAGATTTACCTACGAATTAATACTGAATAGCCTCATTTGCCAACATTTATTTGGGATTAATGGTAACTGACCCCATTTCTCCTTCATCGAAACACTAAAAGAATTTGTATTATTAGACCAAATACTAGAATTCCAGTAAGAAATGTAATCATCCTAGTCATTCTTATCATAGCGCTACTTTGACTCGATGTCTCAGAATTGAATTTCTCGGAAGATCTCGCGAATTTGCGCATCTCATCGGTATTCACATCAATAGAGTCTTTGAGTCTCTTAAGTTCCCTTCGCGTCAGTTCATCTGATGGCAAAACTGCTAGATGACGTACAGATGTATTAACCCATCTCTTTAGATCAAGGTCTGATGCATCCTCTAGATTTTCCCCGAAGCTTGGTGCAAGCATATATCATTAAAATAATTTATAGGGAATAGGATTCAAGATTAATGCTGGTAAGTAGTCATTTTCTAGGTTCTGGATTTTATATCTTCTTTAATCATCGCAACAATCTCCGGAAACGTCGGTATATCAAAATGCCCACCCTTGCTTCTGTAGATGACGATATCCGCATGCGGAAGTTTGCGACGATATTTCTCGGCATGGGCGACGGGTACGGCGTCGTCGTCTGCTGAAAATAAGAGATGCAGATTCTTTGAATTCTTCTCAAGTAATGAGAGGTCGGATTTGAGTTTGAAGCCGCCGACGAGATCTTCAGTAGGAATTGAATCATCGAAGGGCGGACAGACGAGGAGCGTCGAGAGGACCTTCTTCGGGAATGTATGTTCAGAAAGATACTTCGCGAGGAAAATACCGCCAAGCGACGAACCAATCAGAATTACATTGTTGCGCAAAAGTGGGATGTATCGCTCGAAGTGGATTTTCCACTCCTCGTACTTGGCATCATCCTGTAGGGGCATGCGTGGCCTGATGATATCGAACGGGCCGCTGAGCCTCTTATCCAAGTACTCCCCGCTCCAGCTCATCCTCTTCTCAAGAGAAATCTTCCGTGTCTTAAGGAAATGTAAGTAATCTTTCTTGTTCTTGAACGTCATCCCACCATGAATCAGTAGTATTTGTGTCTTACTTTTCATGCCCCCACTATAGCAAATCAGTTGCCTCGAGACACATTGAGGCTTCGCCTCGATGAACTAGACCACCGGGCATGTCCCATCTACCTTGGAAGGTCTTTTGTGTTGCCGTCGGATCAACGGCGCGACGTAGCAATAAATATTTTCCTTCCGGATTATTCAAGAGAACTTTCACACCTACCTGAAGTTGTATATTCATATGAATTAGAGATAGATCGAGATGATATCCTCGCCGGCATCGCGAGCATAGCACAGCGCATCACAGAGGCTAATTTGGTTCCGATTTTTCGACAGGGTGTCCACTCGATACGCAAAAGCTCCCGCACGGGAGTTTTTTGCTTTCCGGTGTATAGATGGAATCGGAATCAATGAACGTCTCCATGTCTGATAGAAAGATGAAAACCGCCCTCTCGAGCGGTTCTCGTTGTGATCGCACCCATCTCATTGCCACACGGTCCACAATCCGCAGCCCATCGTGATTGAATAGAGTAACATAAGAACCATGGTTGCAATCACATCATGAGAGTCCGGTGCTTTCAGGCCGGTGAGCCAAAAGCGCAGCGTGAGAAGTGTTCCAATTGATGCGATCCCAAGAATAATCGCGCTGATATCTAAGGCAAGGTTTCCATGCGCCCCAAACCCCATCAATATAAACACTCCCCCTAGTGCGACAATTGCGCTCACGAGCATCTTTGTGGCATAGGAACGATGCTGCGCCATGAGCTTTTCAGTATCATCCAAAATCGGGGCTGAACCCTGAATGCGTAGATAATAGTAAACACTCAAAACAAAGACCGATGTTATGCCTATTTTAAGAATGATCATTGTCAGGCTCCGGAGGTTGCTCGCGCGAGATTACCTCAGAGCGAAACACTTGTAAAGAATAATGGTACTAGGTATTTTTTGCGGTACCGTTTTCTATATGTGCTCATCGAACACTTCTGCATCTAGAAGAATTTTAAAATAACTATCGAGATCTTCGAGTTTCTTGATTTCTTCTAAGGTGAACCATTTATATTCGGTATGTTCTTCGCTCAGCCGCGGTTCGCCATCCTCTGTTGTGCCTCGATAGGTAAGCCGCACGACATGACGATCACTCCATTTCATGATGTCCTGCGCCGCGACGAGCAACGGGCCACTATTCATAGTGAGTCCAGTCTCTTCCATGAGTTCCCGGGCGAGATTTTCCAGGAGTGTCGTGCCTGGATTGATGCGACCACCGGGCATGTCCCATGTACCTTGGGAGTTTTTCTGCGCAGCCTTAGAATCAACAGCGCGTCGCAGTAGCAGATACTTTCCCTCCTGATTCTTCAAGAGAACTTTCACACCTACCTGAAGTTGTATATCCATATAATCTTTGAATTATGTACCAAGTCTAAGCCTCCTTACAGAGATCTGATCTCTGTAAGATCTTTTGTAGTTGTTCAAAACCCAACAAGTAAATACAACCCGAGGATGATCGTTACTGCCGCGTAGAGATACGAGAGCTTCTCGAGGTTGCTCCATCGCGTCCACATGCTGACGACCTGCTGTGGGAGAAAGACGATCGAGAGTCCCTTGAGAAAGACTACCCAGCCCAAGACGGTGACGAGGGTCGACATCATGTCTCCATCCCAGATGTTGTGTGAGAGGACGACCAAAAGTCCGCACGTCGTGCCGAAGAGTCCTGCCAGCAAGAGCATCGCCTTGCTGTGGACCATTTCCTTCACCGCATGGACGAATTCGTTTCGCTTGAAGAGAAAGAGTGCGCCAATAATGAGGAGATACCAACCAAACACCTGCGAGAGAAAAAACGTGAGTGTCATACAGATATGAGTTAGCTTATAATCCCACTTCCATTATACATCTCTTGAATCGAAGGTCGTCACCGTATCAACACCATCTCCAGTGTGGCATTTGTATACTCCTCTTCTTCATACAAGGATTCTAAATCGATCTGCCGCTAGCATTCGTATTAGAAGTACTAACGATGTTATCCCCACCTTCATAAATGTTTCTGGGAATATCTGATATCATCAATACACAGAGGAGTAAAGACCATATGAATAAGCAACTTTTAGTAAGAAATATCCCGACAACGACTGAAAAATGGATTGAGCAGGAGCGTCAACAGCGTAATATGACTCAACAGGAGTTTGTTCTCACTGTGCTCAATAAACTTTCCACTGAGGTTGAGCAAGGTGAATTATTTAAAAGTGGGCGTCTCTTCCCCAAACCAAACGTCCCGACTATTTTTACATTCATTGACCTTTTTGCAGGAATCGGGGGCTTCAGAATAGCACTTGAAAGACTCGGTGGGGAATGCGTTTACACCTCTGAATGGGACAAGTATTCTCAGAAAACCTATAAAGCTTGGTTCGGCGACATGCCCGCGGGTGATATAAGAAAGATAAAGCCTGCAGATATTCCTAATCACGACGTATTAGCGGCAGGTTTTCCTTGTCAGCCTTTCTCTCTGGCGGGAGTTTCAAAGAAAAAAAGCTTGGGATTGGAGCATGGTTTCAAAGACAAAAATCAAGGTAATTTGTTTTTCTATCTCGCAACAATTATTGAGGTGAAGAAACCGTCTGTACTCTTTTTGGAGAATGTAAAAAATCTGCAATCGCATGATGGGGGCAAAACATGGATGGTGATAATGAATACGCTGAAAGAGCTTGGATACGTAGTTTTTACACGAGTGTATGATGCTGCACATTGGGTTCCGCAGCATCGCGAGCGCGTATTTATCATTGCTTTCAACAAGAAGGTGTTCGGGGAGAATCCCGACTTTAAGTTTCCAGAACCGCCGCCGCTCAAAGCAAAACTCAAAGACATTTTGGAGAAGAATCCTCATACAAAGTACACTCTTACAGATCACCTGTGGCAATATCTACAGAATTATGCCCACCGTCATCGCGAGAAAGGAAATGGATTTGGATTTGGTATTGCAGAACCTAATGGCATAACACGCACACTGAGTGCTCGATACTATAAAGATGGGTCTGAAATCCTGATTGAACAAAAAGCCAAATCACCACGACGACTCACACCTCAGGAATGTTCCCGGCTCATGGGTTTCCCTAAGGAATGCAAAGTTGTAGTGTCTGATACACAGGCATATCGTCAGTTCGGTAATGCTGTCGTAGTACCCGCTGTTGAAGCTACCGCAAAAACAATGGTCAGGTGTCTGCTTTCAAAGAAAGCAGCGGAAGCTCCGAGAGTGCGGTAGTATTTCCGATATGGCATCGCCATTATCAGAAAAGGCAATCAGCGAAGCTCTTAAATACGGCAACGCCCTTTTGAAGTTCATTTCCCCGAATGATACGGGTGCGACGGGCGCTCATCAGGCAGGTTTTTATCTACCAAAATCGGCTTGGGAGATTTATACGCCTAATACCCCTACAAAAGGCCGAAATGCGGAACATTATGTAAAGATAGAGTGGCATGACGGAAGAACAACTGAATCTGTGGTGCATTGGTATGGACAAGGCACGCGTTCAGAATATCGTCTTACTAGATTTGGGGCCGATTTTCCTTTTCTAATCCCCGATACTGTGGGTGACCTCCTGATGCTGGTTCCAACAAACCGGACCAATTTCAATGCGTATGTGTTTGATCAAGAAGATGATATTGAAGAAGTGATTGCTTCTTTGGGTCTACAACCTTTTGAACATTGGGCAATTTACAAAAATGGTGCTGCTCAAATTGAGGATACTGATGCCTGCTTGGAAAAACAGTTTCAGACATTTGCGAAGACGCTTCAGAAATTTCCCACAGGGGAGGTCTTCTCAAATGCGACGCATGAGATGCTCGCCCATTGCTTCAAAGAGCTTCCAAAAAACTCTTTGGACGACAAACTACTAAAGTACTACTCCACAGAATATCGGCTTTTTCAGGTGATCGAGAGACAAATCTGTCAGACAGAAATAGGAAGACTTTTCAAAGATGTAGATGACTTTCTCCATACTGCAGCAAGTATTATGAACCGACGAAAATCCCGTGCAGGCCGTTCGCTTGAAAACCATGTTGACAATGTGCTGTCCGAAGCAAACATCCCGCATGAAATGCAGCCGCATATTGACGGAAAACCTGATGTAATTTTTCCAAGTAAGGAAGCGTATCTTGATCCTAAGTATCCTACTGAAAAGCTTTTAGTAATGGGGGTAAAGACTACCTGTAAGGACAGGTGGCGTCAGATTCTGAACGAGGGCAAAAAAGTGCCACACAAACATATCCTCACACTGCAGCCAAGTATTTCATCTAATCAGCTGACCGAGATGCACGAAGCGGGTGTTACGCTTGTCGTGCCACGTAGACTTCAAAATGAATACCCTAGGAATCATCCGCTCAAGATTCTTACTGTTGAAGATTTCGTAAGTGAAGCCCGTACGCTACTCTCCATATAGATTATTATGAAAAAACCTGATCAACGAGAAGGAACGATGCTGCCGAAGAGTACCGAAGTGCCAGCAATCTTCACCATATTCGGCATCACCGGCGACCTAGCTGCCAAGAAAATAATTCCCGCACTCTGGCACCTCTACAAAGGAGGACACCTCCCCCGAGAGCTTTCTATTATCGGTTTTGCACGGCGGACACTTTCTGACGATGCGTTCAAGGCGATGGTGCAGGCCGCAATAGAAAAGACCTCGACCACGCCTGCCTCAAGAGATGAGTTTGAATCGTTCTTCGACCTCTTTACGTATCGCTCTGGTACCTTCGAAACGCGCGAAGGATTCGCGCCGCTTTCGGACCACATCACGGAGATGGAATCTATCTGGGGCATGTGTGCCAACAAACTCTTCTATCTTGCGGTGCCGCCCACGGCGTATGCAGCAATCTTCGAGCGCCTCGCCGAAGCGAAGCTCAACGCCCCATGCAGTCCCGACCTCGGCTGGAGCCGTGTCCTTATCGAGAAACCATTCGGGCACGACCAGGCTGGTGCACGCGAGCTCGACCAGCAGCTTTCAAAATATTTTACCGAGGATCAGATCTATCGCATCGATCATTACCTTTTCAAAGAAATAGTCCAAGGGATCGAAAATTTTCGCTTCTCCAACAATCTCTTCGAAGAGATGTGGGACAAATCTAACATCGATCGCATCGATGTGCGCCTACATGAATCCATCGGCGTCGAATCACGCGGTAGCTTCTACGACGCACTCGGTGCCTTGCGCGATGTCGGTCAAAACCATCTCCTCGCAATGCTCGCTGCCGTCACGATGGAATACCCGCCGGCGATGGACGTGGCATCCGTTCGCAAAAATCGCACAGATATTCTGAAGACACTCGCTCCGTGGACAGACGACACGATCAAGGCACAGACCTATCGCGCGCAATACGACGGTTACCAATCGATAGCAGGTGTGAAGGAGGGGTCATCGACCGAGACCTATTTCGCACTGCAGACCGAGCTGCATCACCCGCGCTGGGCGGGCATTCCTATCTATCTCGAAGCCGGCAAGCGCTTGGGTGAGTCGCGTAAGGAAGTCGTGCTGACTTTGAAGCATCCAGACATCTGTCTTCTATGTGAAGCGGGACATCATGGACCAAACAGGATCGCCTTCCGCCTTGAGCCCAACGACGAAATAATCATCGACTTCTGGACGCGCAAGCCCGGCTTCGAGCACGAGCTCGAAGAGCGCACGATATCCTTCTTCCTCTACGAAAAGAAAAACAAAGTGCAGTACGTCGAGGAGTATGCGAAGGTCTTGCATGCGGCCATCGCGGGCGAGCAATCCTTCTTCTCATCTGCAGCGGAAGTGCAGGCGCTCTGGGAGTTCGTTGACCCCATAGAAGATGCGTGGCGACGCGGACTCATCCCGCTCGATACCTATACGCCAGATACGACACCACATCCGAGAATACTGACTGAAGCAATTGATACCAGCGAATCAGTATCAAAGGGCATGTTCGGTATCATCGGGCTCGGCAAAATGGGAGCGAACCTCGCACGCCATGCGCATGATAAAAAATGGCGTGTCGTTGGCTTCAATAGATCTCCTAGCGCTATCAAAGAACTCGAATCTGAAGGGATCGCGGGTGCGTATTCACTCAAAGCGCTCATCGACGCACTCCCCGCACCACGCACACTCTGGATGATGGTTCCGCATCAATCCGTGGATGCAGTGCTCGATGAGCTTGTACCACTCCTCGAGAAAGGCGATACCATCATCGACGGTGGTAACTGCCCCTACCGCGAGTCGATACGACGTCATCAACAATTGACCGATCAAGGCATCAACTTTCTCGATGCAGGTGTCTCGGGTGGCCCGAGTGGCGCGCGCAACGGCGCGTGTATCATGGTTGGTGGTGAGTGCGCACTCTTCGAGAGGTACGAAGAGCTTTTTAAAGACCTTTCGGTGCCACAGGGATACTTGTATGCCGGTGGCCCAGGCGCCGGACACTTCGTGAAGATGGTGCACAACGGCATCGAGTACGGGATGATGCAAGCAATCGCAGAAGGATTTGAACTATTGAAACGCTCAACGCTCGCAATCGACGTCGAGGCAACGGCAGAGCTCTACAACCACGGCTCGGTCATCGAATCGCGGCTCGTCGGGTGGCTCGCCGCCGCGTATAAGACGGTAGGCTCCGAGCTCGCGTCATATTCCGGCTCGGTGGGCGCGAGCGGCGAAGGACAATGGACCGTCGAAGAAGCGCAGCGCCTCGGTATCCCCGTTCCCATCATCGAAGGTGCTCTCAACTTCCGCACACAATCTCAAAAGTTCCCCTCTTACACCGGACGCATTCTCTCGGCACTCCGCAATCAATTCGGCGGGCATGATACGCAGGAGAAGAAATGAAACGGGAAAATACGCTATACTCATAAGTAATGAAAATAGGAGCGATGACAGGGGCTAGTATTGGGAGCTTCTTGCTCCTTGCATCAGCAATTTTCGCACATGCAGATACGCTCACCGCAACATCGTGCGATTCGCTTTTCAATTTGCCGACCGGCACGATATCTACGGCATCATCGGCACAATATCTCAATCCAACAACCTGTGCTGCGTATCAAGATCTCATCAAACGATATAACCCCGGAACCTGCAGTGCGGTAGGTTTTTCAAATGCGAAAGTCCAAGGTATCACGAGTCTCAATCCTACCTTCGCGGTAAATCTGGACAATATGCTCAAAGCTGGCGATGCGGCAGGTTATCACATGATGATCAATTCAGCATTTCGTAGCGTCGCGGGCGAGCAGTGTGCGAATCCCCACGGCTTCGGGGGAAACTATTCCCTATCAATGCATACAAAAGGCCTCGCTGCCGACCTCCAGTTTCCCAATGATCCTAACAGTCGCGGTGGATGCGATGTCGGAGAAAATTCTGCTGCATATCTCTGGGTCCAGCAAAATGATTCTACGTACCATCTCGGTCCATACGATCAACTCCATGGTCATGTCAATAACGAATGCAATCACGTCGAAGCGATTTCGGGATCGACCAGTGGCGGGATCGGCCCCGGCGGGGGCGCAACATCGAATACCGGAATGCCTCAATCAACAACTGCACCAGCACCCTACACAACTCCTGGTCTCGGTTCAACACAGGCACCAGTCCCGGGGCAAATAATGAATCAGGATTACTATTGCATGATCAGTGCGAATCCTATCGTGACGGTATCAGTACCAGCTGGTACACCGTTCCCTTCGGGCTGTCTCAACGGCGCGCAATCATCAAGCATCCTCCAGCCATACTGCTCGGGGAATACCATCGTCTACAATTACAACGGCATCACAACGACCGGCCAAGCATGTCCCTTCGGCTGCAGCAACGGCGCCTGCACGCAGCAATGCCCGGCGGGTTACATATCACAAAACGGCCAGTGCAGTCCGACCGCACAGAGTACACAACCCATTGGAACTGGTTCTTCAGGTTCTTCTCCCGTATCGAATGGATCGAGCGGTCAGACATCCCAGACATCAGGCACAAGCGGGAGCACACAAAGCTCTTCGGGTACGACTGGTTCTTCGCAAACACAAACCTCCGGCACGACACCGACCGTCAATACCTCAACGATCACCGCTCCACACCTGATTGCCAACACCGGTTCGTCGAGTCAGAGTTTTATCAATTCGCTTCTCAATCCTCAAATTACTGGCGCAACAACTACAACACCGACTAGTAGTACCGGTACGTCAGTGCAGAATTTGCTCAATTCCCTTATGAATCCCGAGATCACGCCGGGCACCTCGGCTACTACATCACCAGCTTCCATCACGCTCGGAACTGCAGGGAGCAACATCACACAAACAGAGCCGACGACTATTCCCGGTGTCACCGTCGCCACACCGACGTCCCTCTATTTCCAATCGGGTACCATAGCAAATGGGAGCAATGGAAACACTAATGGAAACAGTGGTGCACTGCCATCTGCCGACACGTTTGTCTCAAACAACTTGAGCAATACTCCCGTCGGTTCGGTCACGCCTACCACACAGAATACGTTCACCAGCAATGCGCTCTCAATACTTGCCGGGCTCAAGGCGGATCTCATCGGCGCCCTCCAATTCCTCGGTTCGTTCATCAATCATCAATCAAGTAATCCCGCCCCGAGTAGCACACCACTCGGTCAGCAACAAATCCAGCCACAGCTCCAACAAGGTGGCGAATGAGAATGATTATGCCCTTAGGGCAGATAAGGTAGTCGGCCTTGCTTTCTTGCTTTGATGCAGGCAATCAGCAGTAGGCATGCATCCATACTCCACCGTGCTACTTGTAACAAATTCCTTCAGCCCGTGTTATCAACACCCCCCTCTATCAATTGAGATGATTTGAATTACTATTCAAGCATGATCACTAAGACCAACTACCTTCTTTTGTTTTCCATTACCTCAGCGATTGCGCTGTCTGCTGCCGG
>DATKNP010000009.1:0-19090 GCA_035541295.1 Minisyncoccota bacterium | reverse complement strand
GTATCATCATCACAGGAGCGAAAACCTGCAGGAATACGTGAGAGAATTCTGCTTCAGATTTTCCTCACCGGAATTATTCAAAAACCCTAAGTTTTACTTAATAAAATCATTAACACTTGTGACAACTGCTTTCTAATACCTTCCTGAAACATCGAGAGAAAGTCGGTGATCTGATAGCAAGGATGATTGATCGATCAAAAGACGATAAGGTGCTGTGGGAAGGGCCATATTCGGCAATAGAAGATTACCGAAATGATATACCTGCAGAATTACGTCTCGTATTAGTTTTTCAAGTGCATTTGGCTGAAGGATGGCGGGGTTGTTAAAGTTAGCTGTTTTTCGAAATACTTGAACTTGAAGTTTGCAACTATTTCAGATCCGGCATCCTTGTGGTGCCGGTTTCTTTTAAATCCTCGAGGTAAATCCTCGAGGTTCGACCTCGGTGAAATACTAGCTATTTTGATAATCCAACCATTCTAAATCATCGAGGCTAAGCCTCGATGAACTCTCCATTTTGTAATCCATCAAATATATGTGTCCTAAAATCTTTTTGATCTGCGAAATAATCGGGCAATGCATCCATAGTAATGATGACTTTTTCTATACGATCGACGCCGGAATAATCCGCAAAGCTTGAGTACGGGTAGTTGTTGAGGAATGCTTTGGCACGGCGAATGTTTTGAATGCCAGACTCTTTCCAATGAGGTTCTATGAGTTTGACCGGATTCAAGTGAATGTAAGAAATAAGGTATTTCAGGTAGCGATCTTCGTTCGCATCGCGTGCCTTGAAAGTCCCTTCAAACAAAGCTCCACTCCGGTCATATTTTGTATTGAAATACATCGTATAACTCGTCGTGAGCTTATGTATAAATTGACTCAGACCTCCGGGCGTATGTTCTTGTAGCAACAAGTGGAAATGATTCGGCATGAGACAGTAAGCACAAATAGTGACAAGGGGATTGCCGCGCTCGAGTCCGAGCAATTCCATCGAGGCTAAGCCTCGATAGTCTTGGAAATGAATGGCTTTTGCGGAGTTTGCCAAATAGAGAAGATTTACGAATCGTTCATAGTCCGATTCCGAAATAAAAATCTCACGCTTTTCCGTACCGCGGTTGTAAACATGATAAAAGCCCCCTTGTTGGAACGTCAGACCCCGTGACATTAGACAAAGTATATCAGAGGTTCTGAGTGCGAAATCGAGGCTTAGCCTCGATGTGAGATTCGCTGCCTTACCGGAATCTTGGAAAAAGAGGCATCGCGGACAAATCGATTACTTTTGATGATATAATTGTGATGTATATGTCCCGCTCCATCGCACTTTCAAATGGAGAACTTTGTGTAGCGCTCGACAACCACGGGCTCGTGCGTGATTTGTACTATCCACATGTCGGCTACGAAGATCACGTACGTGGTCATTACATCCATCGTATTGGCGTCTGGATCGATGGTACGATGAGCTGGCTCTCGGACGATACACAATGGCAGATAAGTATTGCGTGCGAGGAAGAAGCGCTTGCATCATCTATCGTTGCGCGACATCCGAGGCTCAAAGTCGAGCTTGCATTCAAGGATGTTATTTATAATGAGAAGCCGGTCTTCATTCGGCGCGTGACTATTACTAATGACTCCGATCGCACGCGCGACATCAAGCTTTACTTCGGGCACCAATTCGAGATTTACAAGGCGCATGGTGGCGACACCGCCTTCTTCGATCCGGCATCGCACTCCATCATTCATTACAAAGGTCATCGCGTCTTCCTCATCTCAGCACGACTCGATAACGAACCGTTTGGTGATTATGCAACCGGTCGCACCGGTTTCAACGGCCAAGAAGGCACACATCGCGACGCCGACGACGGCATCCTCTCACAGAACCCTATCGAGCATGGTCCCGCCGATTCGGTGATTGGTCTGTATGGAAGTTATACACCAGGGCAGTCACGCACTGCCTATTACTGGCTTGTTGCCGCACCATCAATAGCCGATGCACGCGAACTTAACGACTACGTCGTCCGCAAATCGCCCGAGCATCTCGTGCGCACCACGACCGACTACTGGCGCGCGTGGGTTAACGCCTACGAGTGGGAATTCCTCGGCCTCACACCTGAGCATGTGGCACTCTTCAAGCGCTCACTCCTCTACATACGCGCAGGGGTCGATGTTGGCGGCGGCATCATTGCATCAGTCGACTCCGACATGTTGCAATACGGCTATGACACCTACTGCTATGTCTGGCCACGCGATGCTGCATACACGGCGATTGCACTTGATCGTGCAGGCGACACCAATGTCGCGCGGCGATTCTTCGAGTTCTGTCGGACCATCATCTCCACTGAAGGGTACTACCTGCATAAATTCCTACCCGATAGCTCGTTCGGTTCTTCATGGCATCCATGGATTACAGACGGCGTACCGCAGCTCCCGATACAAGAAGATGAAACTGCGCTCGTTGTCTACGCACTGCGCGAGCATTACAAGCAAAGCCGCGATCTCGAATTTCTTGAGATGATGTTTGGCCCGCTCGTGGAAAAGTCCGCAGAGTTCATGGTGACCTATCGCGACCCTGAGACGCACTTGCCGCTCCCATCATACGACCTCTGGGAACGTAAACGCGGCACCTCGACATTCACTTCATCGGCCGTCTATGGCGCGCTCATTGCCGCTGCAGAACTTTCAAATATCCTTGGCAAAGACAAATACGAAGCGCGGTACCGACAAGCAGCGAGTGAGATTCGCGAAGGTATCCTTACATATCTCTGGGACGAGAAGAATGCGATGTTCGTCAATATGATTGATCGCGACAAAACGGGCACCTTGATATACGACCGTACGATCGATATTTCAAGCGTCTATGGTGTTTTCGCCTTCGGCATCTTGCCTCCCGGAGATCCAATGCTTTCACGCGCATGGGATCGCGCAGTGCGGGAACTCAGCCAGGGAGTCGCGACCGGTGGCATCGCACGATTTCAGAATGACGATTACTACCGAATTGCTGGCCCGAGCAATGGCAACCCCTGGTTCATCACGACCTTGTGGTACGCCGAGTACCTCATCGCGGGTGCGAAGTCCACTGCCGATCTCAATCGTGTGCGCGAAATATTCAGCTGGGTCACGCGGCACGCGCAGATCTCGGGCGTACTCTCCGAGCAGCTCCATCCGCAAACCGGCGAGCAAGTCGGTGCATCGCCGCTGACCTGGGCGCATGGGGAATATGTGACGACGGTCTTGAAGTATTTGGACAAGATGAAGGAATTTGGCACGAAATGATATAATGCAGGAATTATGACTTTCGTTCCCTACGCCGCGCGGACACAGGAGAAGATGCAGGAGGTTTTGATGGACCCGAGCGCTTCCGGGCCGGCGATTCATTACTACATGGTCCGCGGTGGTTCGAAGAAGCGTAATGTGACGATACTCGAGACCGGCACTGTCGGTGGCGAATACATAAAAACCTACGGTCATTACCACATCGGACAACTCGATGAGACGTATTGGTTTTCACATGGCGAAGGCGTCGTCTTACAGCAGAAGCTCGCGGATTCTAGCAAGCCGGATGTCGTCGAAGAGTTCAAGGCAATACGGGTGAAAGCGGGCGACTCTGTCTATATGCCGCCGGGCTACGGACACCTCATGGTCAATGTGGGTAGTGAGTGGCTCGTGATGGTTGACGATTCTCCCGTCGAAGGTAGTGGAGACAGCGCGTCGATGCCCGGGCATGCGGACTATGAGCTCGTGCGAGAGATGCACGGCTTCGCGTATTACGTCGTCGAGAAAGATGATGCCCCCGCGCTCGTACCCAACCCCCATTACAAAGAAGTACATGCGACAGATTTCGGTGGCATACTGGTTGTGGATCATTAGTATGTATATCGTTGCTGACATTGGTGGTACCAAAATGCGATTGGCAGCTGCACGCGAGGTTGACCATTTCGAGACCCCGATATTCCTCGGCACACCACAATCGTACGATGAAGCACTCGCACTCTTTGTAGAGACGGCGAAGCTTATAGCAGGGCAGGATCCTATAACCGCGATAGCTATCGGTCTACCGGCAGTGCTTACCTCCGATAAACGCTCGATCAGTAAGTCCGAACATTTACCCGAATGGGGCGGGCATGCTCTGACTGATGATCTTGAACGCGCGCTCGGCACGAAGATATATCTTGAGAATGATACGGCGCTCGTCGGGCTCGGCGAGGCGACATTCGGAGCGGGGAAGGGATCTTCGATCGTCGCGTACGTGACGGTCTCAACAGGGGTCAACGGCATCCGGATCGTCGATGGTGCTATCGATCGTGCTGCGCTTGGGTTCGAGATCGGCGGACAGTATCTCTCGGCGACCGAACCCTTGATCACACTCGAGAATCTTATATCGGGGAGTGCTATCCAGAAGCGCTACGGCATGCATCCGCGCGATATCGGGAAGGAGACGCCCTTGTGGGAAGAACTCGCGCGCGTCACGGCCGTCGGCGTGCACAATACTATTTTGCACTGGTCGCCAGACACGGTCGTCCTCGGAGGTTCGATGTTCAACGATATCGGGATTCCTGTAGAATCAGTCGCGCGACATCTCTCCGAGATTATGAAGAAATTCCCCCAGATACCAGAGATTTTCCACTCGTCACTCTATGATGAAGGCGGACTCTATGGCGGTCTCGCACGTCTCGCCACTACCAAGCACTAAAAAGTTATCCACAGAAATCACAGAGATCTGATCTATGTAAATTCTGTGGATAACTACAGAGATCTGATCTCTGTAGGGATTTGGTGGCTCAAAATATACACCCCTATTATTCTCTTGGTTTGCGAATTTCCCAAAAAATCGGAATCAGACTCACGACAATGATGACTAGTGCGATTGGTGTGATGTAGTGATTAAGGAAAATAAAACGTCGTCCGAGGTAAAACCCTGTGAAGGTGAGTCCGGCGGCCCAGAGGAGGCCACCGACGATGTTGTATGCGAGGAAGATGCGGTAACGCATGTTGGCGATGCCCGCGATGATGGGCGCGAAGGTGCGGACTATTGGAATGAAGCGCGCGAGGATGACCGCTTGCACGCCATGTTTCTCGTAGAATTCCCTGGCTTGCTCAAGATATGCGTGCTTGAAGAATCGTGAATCCTTCTTGAAGAAGAGCGAGACGCCGACTGTATTGCCGAACCAATATCCCGCGCTATCGCCACCAACTGCCGCGACGGTAAGAAACGGTATCAGTATCCAGATATTGAAAAGGCCTTGCGTCGCAAGAAGTCCTGCCGTGAAGAGCATTGAAGAGCCAGGCAAGAAAAAGCCGAAGAAGACTCCGCTCTCAAGGAAGACTGCGGCGAAGAGTCCCGGGTAGCCGACGAATTCGACGAGGTGTATGAGCCCCCCGTGCGCGAGTAATTGATGGAACATACAGACCTAATCAGTGTAGCACTGCAGGTGGTTTTACACGAAGGCTTCCGGTATCGGGAATTTCTTGCACATGGTGCGGATCTCTTCGCGAATCTCATTCAATTTTTTCTCGTTGTCCTTGTTTGCAATAGCGTCGAGCATCAAAGTTGCCACTTGTGCACATTCTGCTTCCTTAAATCCGCGCGTTGTAATTGCAGGAGTCCCGAAGCGAATACCTGAGGGATCCATTGGTCCGCGGGTATCATCAGCGATTGCGTTTTTATTGAGCGTGATACCAACTTGATCCAAGAGCGTCTCGGCATCTTTGCCGCTGATCTGAAGTGAACCGAAGACATCGGCAAGGATGAGATGATTGCTCGTGCCGCCGGTGAGCATACGCACCTTGCGGGACTTGAAGACTTTCTCCATCGCTTTGGCGTTCTTCAATATCTGCTCAGTGTAGTCGTGGAAATGTGGTGAGAGTGCTTCGCCGAAGCACACGGCCTTCGCGGCGACCGCGTTCATGAGAGGTCCGCCTTGGAAACCGGGGAAGACTGACTTGTCGATTTTTTTTGCAATGTCAGCGTTCTCACGCGTGAGAATCATGCCGCCACGCGGACCGCGCAGCGTCTTATGGGTGGTCGTCGTCATGACGTCGAACCCGTAATCAAAAGGATTCTTCACCGATTTGCCGGCGATCAGTCCCGCAATATGGGCGACATCCATCACCGCGAGCGCGCCGACCTCATGCGCGATCTCGGCCATCTTCGCGTAATCGAGCTCGCGCGGATAGGCCGAGTATCCGGCAAGCACGATCTTCGGCTTTTCCTTACGTGCGACCGCGCGCATTTCGTCGTAATCTATTTCGCCGGTCTCGACGTCTTTCATCTTGTAGCGGATGAACTTGAAGATCTTCGTGAGATAGGTGACCGGGTGCCCGTGCGTGAGATGCCCACCGTGACTCAGATCCATGCCGAGGATCGTGTCGCCCGGCTCGAGCAGGGCGAAGTACATCGCGACGTTGGCTGGTGCGCCCGCATGCGGCTGGACGTTGGCGAAGCTAGCGCCAAAGAGTTTCTTGGCGCGCTCGATGGCTATCGTCTCGACGATGTCTGTATACGTCTGACCTCCGTAGTAACGTTTGCCCGCGTACCCTTCAGAATATTTATTGGTGAAGATGGAACTATTGGCCTCGCGCACCGCCTTCGAGACGTAATTTTCTGACGGTATGAGCTCAATACCTTCCGCTTCGCGCTCCTCTTCGCCCATGATCGCGTCGTAGACTTCTTTGTCTTGCTTCTTGATGTAGTTGTATGAATCCATAGGTAGAAATGGTTAGGAAAATAATCAGGAGCATGTCGGTAGCTAAATCATAGAGATATACTAGCGTGGCATGACCTTCTCCACAACACTCCAAAGTTCCTCATGGATGTCTGCGCGTTCACGGATCGTACCGCGCGGCGCGCACTCGATCTTTCTCCAGCCAGCATTTTCTTTCATTAGCCACATTGCTGCCATTTGTGCGTGTTCGAGATAAGCGATATCAAGCTCGACCGTATCAACTTTCCCGTCCGACAAGTATCCCTTCTTGTCTTTTGCACGCTTTTCCTTGAGCAGTTCAACCGACAGCTCGGTCGGCATATGTAAATATACAGTGAGGTCAGCACGGGGAAGTCTAAAAACGCCGTATTCAAGTTTGTCGAGCCATCCCAAAAATTCTGATCGTTTTGCATCATCAGCAATTTTGCCGCCCTGATGGATCTGGTTGGCACTCGTGTAACGGTCGAGGACGACGATTTTGCCGCTCTCGAGCCAGCCTTCAATGGTCTTCTTTGATTCGAATCGGTCGGCGCCATAGAGGATAGACGCGACATATGGATCGCTGTGTAAAAAGTCGCCATGCTCTCCCGCAAGGCATTCACCAATGAGTGTGCCGATAAGATTCTCTTTATATTGCGGAAAATCCATCGTCTCGACAGGAATACCTTCGCGCCCGAGTCGCTCTACCAAGAGCTTCGTCTGGGTCGCCTTGCCCGAGCCATCCGAGCCATCTATTACGATAAGTTTTCCTCGATTATCTTTCATAAATTACAGAGTCCGAAACCATTTCTTATGGTTCCGGACCTGCCGTCATGTCCATTTCCCCAGGATATTCTTCGGATTGTTTTTGTCGAAGAGCTTCTCGCTATCTTCTAGGAGATAGACGTCCCGTATTCCCGCTTCAATGATCGCATTCCAGCATGACTCACATGCCCACCAGTGACCCCAGAGGTAGAGGTCGGCGCCTTTTATCTCACGACCATCCTTCCTTGCATCGGCTATAGCCCGCGGCTCGCTGTGGTTCTTTGGACTGCATCCTTCACAAAGCTCGTAACCTTGGCCAGTTGGGATGCCGAGACGTACTCGTTCACAGACATGCGTCTTATGATAATCACTCCCGTTGGCTCCACGGCCGATGATGGTGTCATCTTTCACAATGACACTGCCCGTCTTCACTGCATCGTCAAGGGAATTCTTAAGCGCGTGTGCGCGCGCTTCCAGCATGAAAGGATTATTTCCCGGCACATACTGGATCGTGCGGCCCTCGGGGATATAAGGATAGATGATGGTTTCCATAGGTTTGCCTCATTGTACAGCCCGAGGCGGGATAACATAATCTGGGCACAAGGGGAATCATTGCCGCGATTGCCCGAATCCTAGGAGACCGTATAATTCGGCCCATGGCCCGGTTTGACAAAATATACCAGGAAATGCTTAAACGAATTGTCAAAGAAGGCGTGCGCGAATTGAATCGGCGTACCGGACACGAGACCGCAGCGATCCCCGGACTCCACTTCTCTATTGATATCGAAAAGGAGGGCTTTCCGCTTCTTACACTACGTAAGATCCCGGTCAAGATGTTCGTTGCCGAACAGATATGGTTCATCTCAGGTGCACGCAAGCCCGCCGATTTCTTACGTGAGTTTACTAAGATTTGGGATGTCTTTACCAATCCCGCAGACATAGTCACCGTCGCGTATGGGTATCGTTGGCGCAAACATTTTGGACGCGACCAGCTCGCACTCCTTATAAAACTACTCAAGGCCGATTCGAGTTCCCGCCACGGCGTTGTCGTTACGTGGGATCCGGCAAGTGACGGACTCGGCGGTACTGGACGTAAAAACGTCCCGTGCCCCTATACGTTTACGGTCAACATCATCAACGGCCGACTGAATCTTCACAACATCGTGCGTTCCAACGATATGGTGCTCGGATTTCCGAGCGATGTTGCCGGATTCGCGCTCCTGCAGACAATGCTCGCACAAAAACTTGGAGTGAGGCCGGGCGTCTATTCGCACTCCATCTCCAACGCACATATTTATGATAACCAATACAATGCCGCGCAGGAATTGATAAGCAGAAAGTGTGACCATAAGGCGATCCACATTGTCCTGCCGAAGAACTCGTACGAGCGTGCCGAGAAGAAAGATCCGAAGCTCGTCGAACAAATCGCAGCCCAATTCTCGGAACAATATTTGCCCCAGCCGGCCATTACCGGATTGCAGATAGTGCTGTAGAATAGCCGTATATCTATATGTCTGTCCTCACCAGAGAAGAGATACTCGCGCGGATTATCGCAGGGGACATCGGCATCTCACCAAGCCTGGATGCCTTCCAGCTACAGGCGCACGCGGTAGATTTACGCCTCGGATTCACCTTCCTCATTCCTAAAGCGTGGCGGATGACGGAGAAGGGGCGGGAGGCGTTCTCGATCGACCCTCTTAAGGATCACGGGCCGGAGTACTTTGATGTCATCGAACTTGAACAAGGCCAATCATTTGACCTCCTGCCTCAAGAATATGTCCTCGTTTCGACCTTCGAAACGATAAAGCTCCCCCACGACCTGATGGGCATTCTCTATCCGCGTTCATCCGTGAATCGCAAGGGACTCTCGGTTGATCTCACTGGCATTATCGATGCCGGCTATGAAGGACCGCTCACACTCCCGATACGTAACAACACGAACTCTCAAGTCATAGAGCTTCATCCGGGCGAGCGCATCTGCCAAGTCGTCTTTGAAGAATTAGTTCACCCTATAAAGGCACGCAAGAGTCGTTGGCACATGAAAGATGTTGTGGATAAGGGAAAAAAAGAAAAGTCCAAAGAAATGAAACTCGTTTTCAGTGGGGACATCAAAAAACTCAAGAAAGACAATCCTGTCTCGTAGCATGTGTATGTGCTGCCACTATGACGATACAGCCAATACGAACTCGGGTGTTTAAGGAAGATGAAGATCTTATCGCTTTCATCCTCGAACATATAACGCAATTGGCAGAAGGCTCCATCCTCGCCGTTACTTCGAAGATTGTCGCGCTCTCGGAAGGTAGGACTGCGATTATTAGTTCCCCAGAGGACCGCGAACGCATCATCAAAGAAGAGAGTCAGTTTATGTTACGCACAGAATATACATGGCTCACGATCAAAGATGGGACGGTGATGGCGTCTGCCGGCGTGGATGAATCGAATGCCAATGGCAAGCTTATACTTTTACCGAAAGACAGTTTTGTTGCTGCTGAAAAGATTCGCGATTGGGTTCGGAAAAACTACAAGATCAAGAACATCGGTATTGTTATAACCGATAGTCGTCTTTTGCCCCTGCGTGCCGGTATTATCGGCGTAGCGCTCGGCTATGCCGGGTTCAATGGCATTCGCAATTACATCGGTACCCCAGACATATTTGGACGCATCCTTAGTCTTTCACAAACAGATATTGCTGACAGCCTCGCGACGGCGGCAGTCCTCGAAATGGGCGAGGGCAACGAACAGCAGCCGCTTGCCATCATCGAAAATCCGCCAGTCGAATGGACGGAGGTAGTAGACCAAAACGAGCTCAAAATAGATATCAAAGATGATCTCTACCGGCCTCTATTTGAACACTTACCCGATATCGATCTATGAACAAGCCTCGTATCAGCATTGTCGTCGCTATAGGCAATGGCCGGCTTCACAACCGCGTCCTCGGGAAAGGGAATGAACTCATTTGGCATATCCCAGACGACCTTAAGCGTTTCCGCGATCTGACGCGTGGTCATCCTGTCGTGATGGGTCGTAAGACTTTCGAATCGATCGTTGCGATGCGGGGTAGTGGATTGCCGAATCGCCCCAACATTGTCGTTACACGTGATCCGAATTGGGAGTTTAAGGATGCGATCGTTGCGCATTCGCTTGAAGAGGGGATTGCAAAGGCGAAAGAGCTCGATCAAGAAGAGATATTCATTGGTGGTGGTGGAGAGATTTATACGCAAGCGCTCCCACTCGTCGACAAGCTTTATCTCACGCTCATCGACGATGAGAAAGAAGGGGACTCATTTTTCCCTGCATACGAAGACGAATTCACAAAAAAGACGTTTGAGGAAGCGCGTGAATGGAATGGACTGAAATACCGCTGGGTAGATCTCGAGCGCGGCTAAGAGTAATCATATCAAGGTTAAACCTTGATATGGTTTACTGCTTGAGGCCGAGGCCGGTTTTGATGAGATACCAATTGATGCCGATGAGAATCGCGATAAGAGCGAGAAGGATGCCGATGCACGTCCAGATCGAGACGTCGGCGAAGCCGAGGAAGCCGAAGCGGAAGCCGTTGATGAGGTAGAAGAGCGGGTTGACGTACGTGACGTACTGCGCGAGCTGCGGGAGCGTATGAACCGAATAGAAGATACCGCCGAGGTAGGTGAGTGGTGTGAGGACGAAGGTGGGGACGATGTTGATGGCGTCGATCGACTTTGCATACACACCGTTTACCAGCCCCGCGAGCGCAAAGACAAGCGCGGTGAGGATCGCAAAGAATAAGATAATCGCGAGGTTGGCAATCGTGAGATGCAGACCGGTGAAGAAAATCGAAACCAAGAGGACAATAGCGCCGACCAAGACCCCGCGAATGACACCGCCCGAGACGAACCCGGCGATCATGAGCCACGGCGGCATCGGCGAGACGAGGAGCTCGTCGATGGAGCGCGCGAAGAATTTCGACTGGAAGAAAGTGAATGAAGAATTCGCATACGCGTTGGTCACTATCGCCATCATCACAAGCCCCGGCACGACGAACTGCATATAGGGGACTCCCTGCATCGTGCCGATGCGGCTGCCCAAGACGCTTCCGAAGATGAGGAAGTACAGACACGAGGTGATGACGCTGGGCAAAAAGGTCTGCACCCAAATGCGGAAGATGCGCACCATGTCTTTGCGCAGCATCGTATAAAAGGCGATCCATTGATGGTAGGTATCCATACTATTTTTTATCGTCGCGAATGAGTTTTAGAAATACTTCTTCGAGCCTCCCTCCTCGGAACCCCTCCTTTTTGGATTCTTCGCTGCCGTGTTTCTCGAGGATTGCTTGCATCGCGCCTTGCTCGACTATTTCGCCCCTGTTGATTATTGCCACGTGTTTGGCGAGCTGCTCGGCTTCTTCGAGGTAGTGAGTCGTCAGCAGTATCGTGAGACCTTTTTTGCTCAAGCCCGAAAGATAATCCCACATACTTCTTCGCAGCTCGACGTCCACACCCGCAGTCGGCTCATCGAGGATAAGAAACTTCGGGCTATGGATGAGCGCGCGGGCGATCATGAGGCGTCGCTTCATGCCACCGGAGAGCTGCATACCGGAGCCGTACATCTTGTCGCCAAGGCCGAGATCGGTAAGGAGCATTTCGGCGCGCGGGATTGCTTCCTTGCGCGGAATGCCGTAATAGCCGCCTTGATTGACCACGACGTCGATGAGCTTTTCGAACGGATTGAAATTTATTTCTTGACCGACGAGGCCGATGAACGTCTTGGCGAGTTCGGTCTCTCGGTCGATATTGTGTCCGAAGACTTCGACGGTGCCGCTCGACTTGTTGACCAAGCCCGTCGCGATGCCGATGATCGTTGTCTTGCCCGCGCCGTTGGGTCCGAGCAAAGCGAAGAAATCCCCCTCAGGAATCTCGAACGACACGCCCTTAAGCGCAACAACGCCGTTGCCGTACGTCTTCTTTAAATCTTTGATTGAGAGTGCGGACGACATTGAGCGGCCATTCTACCATAAAAAGAAAAAGGCCGCCCGAACCCGTAAGGTAAGGACGGCTTTTGGCTTGCCGATCAGGGATCGGCGGTTGTCGCTAGGCCTTCCTGCCCGCGATCGTCCGAAGACGACTGGCAGCGTTGGCGCCGTCGATCTGGCTGGTACACGTGTGACAGTAGCAGGCGAAGTCGTGGACGTCCTCCTCGGACAGCCCCAGGTTATCCATGACTCTGCCGATCGTGCCGTTCGTGGGGAGACCGATGTCGCCGAGCGTCGTTTCAACGTGCGCGAAGATGTTGTCGGTGGTCGAGGTCGTCCGAAGCGTCTCAGTCGCCCAATATTCGGTCTCGACGAGCAGCTTGAATCGCCGATTGCCGGTCTGAGCGAATGAAGCCGCGACGTGTTCGAGCAGTTGTGCCCTCGTCATCAATACGCCGATGGGTCGCGCTTCTCCTGTGGCGGCGAGTGCCGCAAGGTCTAGGGTCTTCGTCATCACAAAGCTCCTGCGTTATCGGAACACAGCTAAGCCCATTGGCTTAACCGCTCCTCTTCTGAACTTACAATATTTCGCTCATCCTTGCAACCCAGAAGGCCTCAAACCTGTTTATAACATTTATAACAGCGAACCGAGGTATTCGTACGTCTCCCGATAATCCTTCACCGGCTTGGTCTCCATAACACCGACGACGGTCTCGTCATTGCCGCCGGGGAAGAGTGCATCACCGATGTAGAGGCATTCGTCCTTCTGCCAGGTGTAGTGATCCATGAGTTTGCGACAATTGTAGCCCTTGTTTTTGCCTTTCTGATAGATGTCAAAATTAGTCGTGCCGCCGATCGTAACCTCGATGCCGTGTTCTTGCCCGAGCCGCTCCACCTCTTCATGCAAATCTTTGAGAATAGCTCGACGTTTAGAAAAATCAGGGTCGAATTTTTCTTTTAGATTGATGTCCGCGTGCTGGCCAATGAAGCTGAATGATATCTGGCACCCACGATCCTCCAGCAAGTCGTTTTCGTCGGGCACGATGGTCGGTGTGTGCGCACGGGCGAGCAGTATAAACTTCTTGATCGCTTCTTTCTGCGATTCAGAAAGAGGAAGCTCCCACAGAAGCACGCGATCTTTATCGAATGCGCGATTGCCGTTCTGCGTGAGCGAATAGTAGGAGCCTTTGCTCCTATCGGTCATGCGGCTCCAAATATTCTTCTCGCTCGAGCCTGAGACGACGATCACGTCCGCACGCTTCGCGAATGCGACGAGAATCTCCTCATGTTCGGGGAGTATCGGTGACTTGCTCCTCGTGAGCGTGTTGTCGAAGTCGAAGAAGAAATGCTTGGCGGACATATTAATCAGCTCCGCAAGGCGTTGCCTTGCGGAA
Organism: Minisyncoccota bacterium; assembly: GCA_035541295.1. Lineage (GTDB taxonomy): Bacteria > Patescibacteriota > Minisyncoccia > Phycocordibacterales > UBA2100 > UBA10103. The sequence continues at coordinate 5,309 of DATKNP010000009.1, read as the reverse complement.
AGAATCGGTTTAGTCCTTGAGCGGCAAGTCGATAAGATAATCCTCCTTGCCGAGGTTGACGCCGTTCTTGCGCAGAATGCTATAGGCCGTCGTGACGTGGAAGTAGAAGTTGGGCATGAGGTATTCGGTCGCGTATTCGAAGCCGGTCGTGTGCTTGCCCTTCCAGTAGGGAAGTGAGATCTTGATAGCTTCGTTGCCGATGACTTGCTCGGGCTTGATGGTTTTCACGAACGCAATCGTCTTATCGATGCGGGCTTTGAGCTCCGCGACGGTCTTTTCATCATCCTCGAACTTCGGCGCCTCTACTTGTGCGAGGCGAGCACTGCCATTCTTGGCATTGTCACAAGCGATTTGTACTTGCCGCACGAAGGGGAATTGGTCGGAGATGAGATGATCATTCAAGAGTGCGCTTTCTTGCATACCGGCAGGATGCCATTCCTGCTGCTTCCCCTTCGCATGGCTATCGAGCTTGTCGAGTATGCCCGAGAGCGCCTTCAGGCTTTTCATCATCGGCGGGATGGTAACGGTGTAGAGATTTGTTTGTTGCATATGCGTTCAATTAAATTCGTAATAGTTCACAAGTTGAAACAGTGTAACTTTTTATGCATCATTCGCAATGTGGATTGCATCATTATTCCAAAAAGTAAAGCCGCCCGATGAGTACCTATCATCAGGCGGCAGTTTCTCGAGAACATCTACAACGCTAGTATGAGATCGGTTACGCCGTCATCGGGCCTCGGATTTTCTTCAAGTATCTCGTACGTGATATCCTCCACCAGATAGCGCCAGCCAAAATGCTTGCTACGATCAAAATACCCGTTAAGGAATATGATGCGGGGGAATCAAGCGGCGTATCTGGCCTAACGAGACCCCTCCACATAACTGCGATTATAGACGCAAGGAGGGCGAGCAGACAAAATGTGAATCCACTTGATCTCGCCTTATTTTCTGCACGGTGTCGCAGAACCGCGAGACCATTCTTGTACAACCTGTCGATCGTTGGCGGCGAAGCCTCATAGTGATCGCTGGCATAGATTCCAACGATCGCCGGGGTGGGTACATGACCACAACCATCATCGTCGTCTTGCATTGCCACCAATACGAAATACGTCTCGCTCATGTTCCACGTAGACCTGTCTGCGAGCACCATAAGCCAATGCCGCTCGACCCACTCCGGTAATGAGCTGAAGAATCCTCTTTCAAAAGGAACCCCCAGTCTGTTGGGGAGGGCGGCTTGCAGTCTCTGCCACTCATATGTCTGCAGATACTTCCTTTCGGGAAACAGTCGAATGATCTTCATCGCACACCCCGTGTGTGTTAGGTTCAGGTATTGACTGCGAAAACCGTACCACTCTTTGAGATTCCCGTCCATCACTGGACTCTTATTGATGCATCGAATCCCGCTTCAAGGTCTTGAAGGCTTCTTCGACCGTCGTCATGAATTGCGCGGGGAAGATGATGGTTGAATTTTTCTCGGTTGCTATTTCGGCCATGGTCTGCAGGGTGCGCAGCTGCAAGGCGACTGGATGCGCCGCTATAACATCTGCTGCTTCAGCAAGCTTCGTCGAGGCTTGGTACTCGCCTTCGGCGGCGACGATCTTCGCGCGGCGTTCGCGCTCGGCTTCGGCTTCTTTGGCCATCGCGCGCTGCATGTTGTCGGGAAGCGTGATGTCTTTGATCTCGACGGCGGTCACCTGTGTGCCCCACGGCTCGGTGTGCGTGTCGATGACGTTTTTGATTTCTTCATTGATCTTCGCGGTCTCTGCCAAGAGCTGGTCGAGGCTAAACCTCCCGACGACATTGCGCACCGTCGTCTGGCTTATTTGGTTGATCGCGTTGTAGACGTTCTCGATCTGGATAACTGCCTTCTCGGGGTCAGAGATCTTGTAGTAGGCGACCGCGGCAATGTCGATGGAGACGTTATCCTTCGTGATTATTTTCTGCGAAGGGATCTGCATCGTGACGGTACGTAGTGAGACGCGTGTCATCGTCTGGAAGGGTGCGAAGACGAGTGTGAGCCCTGCGCCGCGCACACCTTCGAACTTACCGAGCGTGAAGACGACGCCGCGCTCGTACTGCTTGAGGACGCGAATCGAGCTGAGCAAATAGAGGACGACGAGTGTGCCGATGATCGTGAGCGTATCCATAGAGCTAGAATGTTAGATCTTGTAAAAATTTCTTAAACTCACCGTTGAGGTCGGGGTGCTTAAGGCCGAACTCGACGACGGTTTTGAGGTAATCGAGCTTGTTGCCACAGTCGTGATATGTGCCGTTCTCGATCTCAAGCGCATAAATACTGTGGCCGCCCTTGAGCAAGATGTTCAAGGCATCGGTGTAGACGAGCTCGCGGTTGGACTTTTCTACCTCGAGATTTTTCATCGATTGCTCAATAGCGTCAAATATCGAGGGTTCGTACAGATACCCTGAGATGACAGCGTAATCTGAGGTGATGACACCGGGTCCTGGCTTCTCGATGATGCTCTCGACCTCGATCAGACCTAGTCGTTTTTCATGCCCCGTCACGAAGCCGTAGCGTTTATAATCCTCGTCCTTCGTCGTACGGATGCACGAGAGGATCGCACTGCCACCCTCCTTCTCATACGCATCGATGAGCTGCTGGCTGCGACTGGGTGTGGCATCGAAGAAGTCGTCACCGAAGAGCACGAGGAAGGGCTCATCGCCGATGAAGTCCTTCGCATTCCAGATAGGCGTGGCATTACCCAGCGGGCCCTTTTGGCGCAAATAATGGAAGTTCGCTAGGTTCGCAATCGCACGCACCTCCGCAAGTTGCTTCAGCTTACCCGCTTCTTCGAGGCGGCTTTCAAGTTCGAACGAATAATCGAAGTGATCTTCGATAGAGCGTTTGGTAAAGCCGGTGACGATGAGGATGTCTTCGATGCCCGCACTGATAGCATCTTCGACCACATACTGAATGACGGGCTTGTCGACGATGGGGAGCATTTCCTTCGGCATTGCCTTCGTTGCGGGGAGGAAGCGAGTGCCGAAACCTGCGGCAGGAATCACCGCCTTACGCACGCGCTTCTTGGGGCTCATAGAGTCATCATAGCAGGCTTCGACTTGTGCGGGAAGTCCGGCTTGAAGACGGGCGCTATGGAAGGAAGTGGATAACTAACTAGTATATCGGCTGGACTGGCTCATACTTGTGGGTAGTAAGTAGGGTCGAATTACAAACCAATCTCCTCCGTTTCCATATATGAAAATGAAATTCTCACTGCATATGGTCGCGTGGATCCTCGTAATGATCGGAGCCTTGAACTGGCTTCTGGTCGGCATCGGCGGCTTCGCCGGCGCCAACTGGAACGTCGTGAACTTGCTTCTCGGATCATGGCCGCAGGTCGAGTGGATCGTCTACATCCTCGTCGGTCTCTCCGGCGTCTACGAGATCGTCATGCACAAAAATAATTGCAAGGAATGCTCAATGATGTCGGACTCAAAGCCGATGATGTAATTCTGTTTCTTGATTTCTCAGCATCTGCATCAGCACAACGGTCCCGCGAGGGGCTGTTGTGTTTTATCAGGCCTCGAATCCATAACCTCCAGCAAGGGGTTTGCAGTATAAAAAACGGCGAATAAATGTTTTTTATATCAAGAGTGGTCAATAGAGATCACTTTTATGCCTGTGGGGTTTCGCTGTTTTGCATACGTTATATTCACTGCCTCACCAACGGAGAATTTCTCAAAGACATCCTTTGGTACTGGAAATTCTGCGGAATGGCCATCGATTTCAATGTGTATTACGTACAGTGGTGACTGAGCGATCATCACCGGCGTCTTGCCGATCTCCGTAAGCATCGGAGGCCTTGGCCTGATTTCGGTTTCTCTGATTATCCCGAGCCCTTCGTGTGCATGGTCTCTTTCAAACTGTCGGGCTTCATGTCCGGTCACTACCGATATGCCATGAGCGATACTATGTACCGCGTGCCCAATAACTCCTCCTCCAGAGCCCTTCTTCGGATCCGTTGGTGATGAACTTTCTTTTGGTCCCTTATTATTACCGAGTTTCTCGATTGACATGTGCTTATTTATTCTAATTTACTCACAATAATGTCCGAAGACTGTTCGTTGGTTATGTAAGTTACCCTAATTTCTTGATTTTCTGCATATTTCTCGTACTGTTCTTGGTCAACGTCAATCTCTCCAATACGACCATCAACCTCAATATGAATGACGTATCGAGGTGACTGAGGTATTTCCGTCGGATTTTTGCCGATCATCCCAAAGTTTGGGGGTCTGCTAACAATTTCTTTCTTTGTAATTCGACCGATGCCATGATGGGTATGCTCCATCTCGTATTTCTGATCGGATTTATGTCCTTCAATTCCGAGCCCGACACCAGTAGCAACTCCAACAGCCAAAACGCCTATACCCGTCAAGAAACCTCTCCGACTTGGCTGTGATTGTCGTTCATTACCCTCTGGTGACACTCTCCCGGGACGCGGTTTTTCAAGAGACATAGTGAAAGTATATCACCATTTACTCGGTTTGTGGGGTCTGACCCCATAGACCCATTCGTACGATTCGATGGATTTGAAAGAGTGAAAGGTAAATATATTGGAGCCTACGGAGGTCAGAAGTTGCAGCACAAGATTGGTATAGTTTGATCACATCCCTGGCTTGTTATAGTTACTTGTCCGTAATTACCGTTACCAGCTGCTACACTACCTCCAAGTGTAAACGGATGGGGTTTCGTCCAATCGACACCTGCCGCAGAAGACCAATCATCACAGTTCAAAGTGTTTGCATCCTCGTATTTCGCATACAATGGGTTACCGAGGATAGAACCCTCAGGATCGATCCATGGTGTTGTAATGGGGTAAATCGGACCAATCAAAAGGTAGTACATAATACCTGATCCTACACCTGGTGAATTCATAACATAAGCCGTGAACTTTCCAGCTGTCGCCATCGTCCACCCAGAGCCGAACTGCGCCTAGCACTTCGCGTTTGCACCCGCGATGCCACCAAGATCGCCGTTGTAATTGTTTGAGGTTATTTGGCAGTAGTTTCCTACTCCGCTTCCACCTCCACCCCCACTCGCATCCACATACGCTTTGTTCACGGCATCACTCGGATTGATGGGAGCTAAGAGGCCGGTGACGGTCGGAGCGGTAATGGTGCCTTCGACCGCAAGCGCGGTGCTCGGCGACGAGCTTCCGACACCAACGTTGCCAGCGTTGTAGTAGATCGAACCACCCGTGCCAGCAGTCCACTGGCTCGCACCGACGAGCGTCGCAACCACCTGCTGGAGTGATTGCCACGTGCCTCCAGAGTTCTTGAAGTTGAGGATA
>DATKNP010000008.1:0-5256 GCA_035541295.1 Minisyncoccota bacterium | reverse complement strand
TACCCAGGCGGTCAACTTAACGCGTTAGCTTCGCCTCCCAGAGGGTCGATACTCCGGAAAGCCAGTTGACAGAGTTTAGGGCGTGGACTACCGGGGTATCTAATCCCGTTCGCTACCCACGCTTTCGTGCTTGAGTGTCAGAAACGCGCCAGTGAATTGCCTTCGCTTTCGGTGTTCCCCATGATATCAACGGATTTCACCCCTACACCATGAGTTCCATTCACCTCTCACGCTCTCGAGTCATGCCGTTTCGAACGCGATTCCAGGGTTGAGCCCTGGGTTTTAACGCCCGACTAACATGACCACCTACGCACTCTTTACGCCCAATAATTCCGGGTAATGCTCGGGGCCTCTGTATTACCGCTCCTGCTGGCACAGAGTTAGGAGCCCCTTATTCATGGAGTAACGTCAATGACTTCCTCCTCCATAAAAGGTGTTTACGTTCCGAAGAACTTCATCCACCACGCGGTATCGCTCGATCAGGCTTTCGCCCATTGTCGAATGTTCTTGGCTGCGGCCCCCCGTAGGGGTATGAGCCGTTCTCAGTCTCATCGGTGGGGGTCAGCCTCTCAGCTCCCCTAAACGTCGTAGCCTTGGTAAGCCATTACCTTACCAACTAGCTGATATTACGCAGGCGACTCCCGAAGCGCCGGAGCTTTACTCTTTCGAGACTATCTGGGATTACCCCGCCTTTCGGCGAGCTATACCAGACTTCGGGGTATCTTCCTACGTGTTACTACCTCGTCTGCCGGTTGCCTTGCGGCCCCCGTGACTTGCATGCCTTATCCATACCGCCAGCATTCACCCTGAGCTAGGATCAAACTCTAAGTAAAAGAAATTTGATATTAGTTCAATTTTTTCTCTCTAAGGATGGACGGAACAAAAGAATGCACATCCCTCTCGGGATGTTCTTTTTTCTATCCTGTATTGTTTGCTTGTATTGCTATGTGTTGCTTGTCCCGCGATCACGTTAGTGATTTTGCGGGATTTGCTATCTACTCTATTCGATTATCAAAGTTCATACTATTCTTGAGGACAAAAGACCAAAAGAAAACCACTCCGAAGTGGTCGAAAGAGTATATACGAGTCGGTGGCAAAGTCAAGGTAAGAAATAAGCCCCGGCGCATAGCGCCGGGGCCCGTGATCGCTCATCGTATACAGATGAGGCCTTCTGCGAATCCTCGTCGTACCGCGCCTCGTCTCGCGACGCTGATTAGTGCCGACAAAAGCTCCGAGGGCAGTTCGGTTTCCTGACCTTCACACTGATATTTGTCGGCCGCCCGTTTCAATAAACGCTTCAGCCCATGCCGACTTCTTTTCCGAGGCCGTCCATTCCTCATGCACACCTCCAAAAGAAACGTTTCCTACTACCTTATAACAGCTCGGCTGGAGAGTGTCAATTCAGTGACGCACCGTCGCTTCCGCGACCACGAAGTTCGTGATGTTGAATTTGAGGTCTTGTATCGACTCTTCGAGCACGTCGAGTTTGTAGACATCGGCCGCCGCGCGCGAGGCGATGACGGCCGTAGTTTTTGATAGCTTGCCACTTGCGAGGTCGGCTGCGGCCTTCGCAGTATCGGGATATTCGACGAGCTTCACCCTCGGCCACAAGCGTTTGAGATACATGCGACATTGCTTGATCGCTTGGTCATGCGAGGTAATGGTCTTTATCTTGTCGGCGGTCATACCGCGACGGACGAGTAGATTTTGATGGATTTCGAGCCCGAAGATAGATTTAATATTAAAAAGATGCTTCGCCATGGCATGCACGGCTTCGATCACCACACCACCCGTCGAATTTTCTATCGGGAAGATGCCAAGGTTCACACTTCCCGCTTCGAGTGCTGCGAGTACCACTTCAACAGTGATGAGATATTCGTAGGAGACTCTTTTGAGCTTGTGCTTATGGACATAGAAACGCGCCGCTTCTTCTGAGAAGCTTCCGCGCGCGCCTGAAACACCTATTTTCATCGTAATTTTGTTTATTTCGAGCGGCGCTTTTCGATCTCGACCAGAAGTGGTGTCGCGAGGAAAATCGATGAGTACGTACCAGCGATAATGCCGACTAAGAGCGTCAGTGCGAAGTCTTTGGTAGATACGGGACCGATGAGGTACAAGACGAACAGCGTGAATACGACCGTGAGCGAGGTATTTATCGAGCGGACGAAGGTTTGGTTGAGTGAGCGACCGGCGGTAATTGCGAAGTCTTCTTTGCGATTCTGCTCCTGGTTGATGCGGAGATTCTCACGAACACGGTCGAAGACGACGATCGTGTCGTGGATGGAGAAACCTAAGACTGTCAACACGGCAGTCACGAAGAGCGTGTCCACCTGTGCGCCAACAACATGTCCTAAGAGCGCGAAGAATCCGGTCGTGACGATGACGTTGTGGATGAGGCCGACGATAGCCATTGCACCATAGACCCACGATGAGACTGGCTTCGAGACTTTGCGGAAGGCAAACGCGATGAAAAGGAGTATACAGACCAGTACCAAGGTCATCGCGACGATGGACTTGTTGCGCAGCTCGAGTCCGATCGTGGGGCCGATGTCGTTGAGTTCGTCCACCATCACTGGATATGCGTTGTCGATCGAGAAGGTCGGCGTGAGGTCGGCGCGCTGTTGCGTCGAGATGTTTTGGGCTTGCAAAACATAGTCATTGGTGCTGACCGCACGCAGTGAGTAATCGCGATAGCCGTCCGCATTGAGCGATTGCTCGAGCGCTGCTTGCACCGGCCGGCCGGCCGGATACGTGACCTGCACCATCGTGCCACCGGTGAAGTCTATCGAGGTATGAAGACCAAAGATACCTATAGCAGCGAGAGCGGCAAGCACGACGATGCCGGTGAGTGTAAAGAATATTCTACGGTTGTTGATGATGAACATAAGTGTTAGCTTCTAGGGGCTAGTTTCTAGAAATACCACTGCTAAAGATGATGCGCGCGAAGCCACCTTTCGCTTCGATGCCGAGCGCCAGAAGCAAGGTGCGCGAAACAGAGATAGCTGTGAGCATCGAGACCAATACACCGAGTCCAAAGACGAGTGCGAACCCTTGGATGATAGAGGTACCGAACCAGAAGAGAATGATAGCAGTTATCATCGATGAAGTATTGCTGTCGCGTATTGAAGGCCACGCGCGCTGAAAGCCGTCGTGTATCGCGTTGGTGGTCGGCTTGCCTGAACGGAGTTCTTCTTTGGTGCGCTCGAAGATGAGAATGTTGGCGTCAACGGCCATACCGATAGAGAGAATGAAGCCTGCGATACCGGCTGCAGTCAGTGTCACCGGCAAGAACATAAAGATACCGAGCATGAAGGCGACGTATATCGAGAGTGCGACGACCGCGATGATGCCCGGTAAGCGATACCAGAGCACCATGAAGAGCATGACGAGTCCGACGCCCCACAATCCCGCAATGATGCCATCGTGCACCGCTGCACCGCCCAAGGTGCCTGAGATCGTTTCGGTTGAGAGGAGTGTAATCGGGACCGGGAGCGCACCTTCGTTGAGATTGCGAGACAAATCGCGCGCTTGTGTCGCGGTGAAGCCGCCGGAAATGACGGCTGTACCATCAGGAATTGACTGCTCGATAACAGGCTCGCTGATGGGCACACCATCGAGGAAGATACCGAATATTCTGCCTACGTTTTGTGCGGTGAGATTGGCGAACTTCGTGGAGCCATCGCTATTGAACTTCAACACGACTTGCGGTTGACTCATCGCTCCTACTCCGGAATTAAATTGTAGTGATGCACTTGCCAAATCCTTGCCGGTTATGGCCGCAGGCTCGAAGAGCGCATCGGCGCTCGAACTTGCAAGTGATTGACCTTGTGGTGGTGCGGTGGCTCCGACCTTGAGTAAGCGGAATTCCAAGACCGGCGTCTGCCCGATAAGCGCTATCGCCTGTTGGGTATTGGTGATGCCCGGAAGCTGCACAATGAGACGCTGCTCGGGCGAACCAGCGAAAGTCCCACCCGTCTCCGTCTGCACGAGTGGTTCAGACACGCCGAAGAGATTCACGCGACGCTCGATGGTGTCACGCAGTGCTGCCATCGAATCGCTGACGTCAGCACCTTGTATCGCCGAGAGATCGGCGCGATACGTAAGCTCGGTTCCTCCTGAGAGATCAAGGCCGAGCTTAAACGGCCGCCACGAGTGCAATTGGGAGGAATAGACAAAGTACCCAACCCCTACTCCAAGGAGAAGTATCAATACCGCGATGAGGCGTCTTTTTGCCATGGCGAGAAGTATACTGATATTTGGACAAAGAGATACATTGACAAGACTAACATTGATTATGGAATACGGCTTATTCGACAAAAACAAACCTCGGCGATTGCCGAGGTTTGTTTTTCTTTGAACCTACAAAGGGGTTACTGATTCAGGGAACCAAGTTTGGTCTTTAAGTATGAGATGAGTTGCTCGAGCTGTACTGAACTCATCGAAGAGAGCGCGTTGGCAAGTTGGCTCTGCTGGACGACACTCATCGAAGAAAGTGTATCTATCATCTGACTCTTGGAAGCAGTTACTGGCGCTGGCGCTGGTACTGCAACAGAAGGCGAAACAATGAGATATGCATCAGCACTCCATCCGGTGACGCCGGTGCTGTAATCTATTTTCCACCACGTATAATCCCCCACTACCTGCGGACCGTCGACGATGGTACCCGAGGTGCCCTCATCTACCGTGTCAACGCGTGTCCCGCCTGGAGTGCTACGCACCTTGAGTGGGGAAGTCGCCTGCACCTTCACTCCTTCTGTAAAGGTGGTTTGCGCATTTGACACACCTACCTGAATAACAAAGACAGCACTAATAAGCAACAAAGAGGCCACTAAAATAGGGGTAACGCCCTGAAACATTTGTTTGGCTTTCATACGCCTTATTATATAGTACCTATTGGATTTGTCCAGTCGTTCCTGGGGACAGCTACGTTTGGTGATTATTCACGTTCGCCAGATCGAATAGGTTCCTGAATATCATCGCGACCGCGATCGGGCCGACGCCGCCGGGGACCGGCGTGAAGACGGAACACTTCTCAGCGCAGGTAGGGTCGGCATCGCCGACGACCTTGCCGGCTGATTCGCTTGTGCCCGCATCGATGAGTATGACGCCTTTCTTTATCATCTCTGGCTTCACGAATCCTGGATCCCCTGCCCCGAGGACGATGATGTCCGCATCGTGCAATTGCTCGAGTGAGCCGGATTGACGCGTGACGATCGATACCTGTGCGCCGAGACTCTTCAGAAGCTCAGCAGCAGG
>DATKNP010000007.1:0-8646 GCA_035541295.1 Minisyncoccota bacterium | reverse complement strand
GGTCTCGGCAAGCATGTAGCCAACTTCGGCCGGGTGGATGAAGTAGGGATCACCGGAGTAGCGCTTCTGATCCTTATGCGCTTCTTGTGAGAATTCGTATGCCTTCGTGACGAGCGCGATATCTTCAGGCGTTTTGCTCGACATCGCGTCGATGATTTCCTGAAGCGGGCGGGGATTGACGGTGTTCATAGTACATATCATACTTCGTGTTAGTTAAATTCGGAAGAGGATGAAATCACATGGTTGAGAAAGCAAAATACCAAGACGGCCTTGAATATTGCGAACATTGTGGAACAAATTACAACTCCCATTTCGAGACATGTCCGAAGTGCACGATGCATGCTGAGGCTTCTGGATTCGACACACACATTGAAGCTGGCGTCGAAAACATGGAAGAAGCTTTTCGAGTTCTTCGCGGGGAACGTGAAGATGCTGGCAGCCTTGCACCTTATGGGGGTCAGGACTTTCAGCCGAATCCCGGCGGAAACCCACTCACGAGTGATGGGAATGCTCGATATTTCGATGAGCGCAGATATGGAGATTTCTCTTCGGGGGAGTGAAGAAAGACGGCGCGTAGAGCGCCGTCTTGTTCTATTTTTTCTCGATCTTATGCGGATTGTGATTTGGACATGTTTTGTCTGAACATCGTTCAGGGATTGTTTTTGTGCCTTCCATCATAAGTGATCCGCAGATTTTACACAGATTGCCGGTCGGCTTCGCCTTGATCGCGTATTTGCAATCAGGATAATTTGAGCATGAGTAAAAGAGTCCGAATCGTCCGCGGCGCTCGACCATTTCACCCCCGGTGCGACCTTCTTTGATACATACGGGGCACATGACACCCGTCTTCGTCCGCGCTTCCTCGGCCGGGTCTTGCTTCACAAATTTGCACTTCGGATACGTCGAGCACGCGATGAACCGCCCGAAGCGGCCCTCGCGTTCAATGAGTTTGTTGCCGCACACGGGGCACGCTTCGTTGAGCTCTTTGGGCGGTTCGATGATAGAGCCGTCTTCTTTGCGCGCGCCCAAGCATTCGGGGAAGCGCGAACAGCTCATGAAGCGGCCGTTCTTGGAGAGTTTGTAGACCATATCGCTCGCGCACACCGGACAGGGGAATTCCTTCGGTGCTGGTCCCATGTTGGTAATCTTCTCGATCTTATCCTTGCTCTTTACTGCTTTGTGGAATGGACCGTAAAATTCCTTCAAGGTCTTTGCATACTCGCGTTTGCCGTCGGCTATTTCATCGAGTTGGTCTTCCATGCCTGCAGTGAAGGTGTCCGAAATGTAATCGGTAAAATATGTTTCGATGAAGGTCGAAACGACATCACCCGTCGCGGTCGGCATCAAGGTTCGACCTTGCTTGTCTACGTACCCACGATCCGTGAGTGTCTTGATGATAGAGGCATAGGTCGAAGGACGCCCGATGCCGCGCTTCTCGAGTTCTTTCACGAGGCCTGCCTCTGAGTATCGTGCCGGCGGCTGCGTCTCTTTGGCTTCACGGTGCATTGCCGTGAGGCTAAGCCTCTCGCCAGCGGTTACCTTCGGGAGTTCGACATCTTCACCGCGTGCGTCGGGGTCGGCCGCGAGCCAGCCGTCGAAGATAACGCGGGAGCCGTTCACGATGAAGTCAGGCATTGCCGCGCCGGAGCCTTGTGCGGAGGAGGGAATTGAATTATCAGCAATGTTCGCAACGAGTCGCGCACGCATGATCTTCGCTTCGGTCATCTGGCTCGCGAGTGCGCGTGCGCGGATGAGTCCATAGAGCTTCTTCTGTTCGTCGGTCATACCGGCGGTCGCGCGTTTCGCATCGGTCGGGCGTATTGCCTCGTGCGCTTCTTGTGCACTTTTGCTCTTGGTCTTGTAAGTGTTAGCCTGCACGTATTGCTCGCCAAACTCAGACTTCACCGCACCGAGCAACGTTTCTTGTGCCTCCTTCGCGAGGTTGGTGCTATCGGTGCGCATGTAGGTGATGTGTCCCGCCTCGTAGAGCTTCTGGGCGATACGCATCGTATTGGATGGCGAATACCCGAAACGCGTCGAAGCGACTTGCTGTAAGGTTGAGGTCGTGAAGGGTGCACGCGTCGCACGCGTGGTCTCAGTCTCTTCTATTGAGCGGACGTGCCACGAACCTTTTTCTCCCAAGTCAACGATCCGCCCTGCTTCTTCTGCAGTCTTCGGTTCATCTTTGCAAACGGCGGTGAAGGCCTCGCCCTTGGGCGTCTTGAGATCGGCTGATATGACGAAGAATGGCTCGGGAATAAATGCCCGAATCTCGCGTTCGCGCTCCATGATGATGCGCAATGCAGGGGATTGTACGCGGCCGGCTGAGAGCCCATAGCGAACCTTCTTCCAAACAAGACCGGAAAGATCGTAGCCGAAAAGGCGATCAAGTACGCGACGAGCTTCCTGTGCCTTGCGCAGGTCTTGGTCAATGAGTCGCGGATGCGCGAGCGCTTCTTGCACCGCATGCTCGGTGATCTCGTGAAAGACGATACGCTTCGGCTTCTTGAGATGTATCGCCTCCGCCAGGTGCCACGCGATCGCTTCGCCTTCGCGGTCGGGGTCTGTCGCAAGGATGACTTCATCAGCATGTGCCGCAATATCGCGCAGATCATCGATAACCTTCTGCTTCTCCTTCACGATTTGATACCTCGGCTTGAAGTCATCCTCGATATCGACGGCGTCTTTGTTGCTTTTCGGAAGGTCGCGAATGTGGCCGACCGATGCCCGCACGGTAAAACCCTTACCGAGATATTTCTCGATGGTCTTGGCCTTCGCGGGTGATTCTACTATTACAAGTTTCATAAGCAGTGATAAATACTACAGCAGCTTAGCATAGTCAAGCTGGAGTGAAATAAACATTTGATAAAAAGCGCACTCGGTATCTATAAGACCCAAGTGCGCCTAATTCGTAATATCGCAATGACACAGCAATATTTCTATGAACGTTTTGGTCGGAAAAATTTTTTACAACATTCGGGACAATATCCCTTTTTAAAAACAGCAGGACGACCGCCATGACCTTCCGTCTCGCATTTAATGTTAAGGCTTAGCTCTCGATCTTGCCAATACCGTAATGCAGGGTCATCAGAAAATTGATCGATCCCAGCCTTTTTGCCCCCTCCACTTACCGGACGAACAAATTCTCTCGCTGAGGTCCTTTTTTGGCCTGACGCAACAGAAGCCGATCTATGTCGTTGTGTGTCTTTGAGCATATCACGTTCGGCATCTGAGCACCTACCAGAATACCCTTTATCTGTGATTTTAATGCCGTTGCGATGTGCAGACCCGATAATTGAACTTCTGCTTATTCTGCCGACCGCATTCGCCATAGTTTCCGCAGTAATATCTGGGAATAGTTGCAAGAAACTCCTGATGACCTCACCTTTCTCTTGTTTGGAGAGTCTGTACCAAGCTAGCCCGATGTAGCTAGGATTTCCGTGCTGATCCTTAAGCACTCTAAACTTCTCTGAACCACCCATCGGCGAAATTTTTACCACAGCTTCTTCTAGCATTTTACCACCCCGTTTTTGACTTTCTAGAGCGTATATCAAATCTTCAAAAAGACAACGTTCACCGCACTCGCACCACTCCCAGCTCCTCCACGATCAATCCTTTGATCTCCATCGTCGAGAGCAAAATGTTCGCGTCCGTTATTGAGAGTTCGAGTGCCTCGATGAGCTCATCGCGTGGGAGGGGACTGGCGAGTATGTCGATGACGCGCATTTCATCTTCTGAGACATCACCACGGAGGATCTCACGCTTCTCTCGTGGTGCGAGCCCGAGTGCGCGCAGCAAATCATCAACCGATGTAATGGGTGTCGCCCCTAATTTTAGAAATTGATGCACACCTTTGCTCTCGGCACTAAATATCGAACCGGGTACGACGAGCAAATCGCGATTATATTCGGCGGCGAGTTTGGCGGTGATGAGGCTACCGGATTTTTCTTTGGCCTCGACGACGAGCGTTGCCTGACACATGCCCGCCATGATGCGATTGCGTTGCGGGAACATATAATCCATCGTTGTTTGATCCGGTTCGAACTCAGACAAGAGCGCACCGCCCTTTTCGGTTATCTCGCGCGCGAGTCCGACGTTCGCCTTCGGATACAGAATGTTCCAATTGAGTCCGGAGCCGGGGACGGCGACCGTCGGCAAACCTGCATCAAGTGCCGAACGATGTGCGAGCGCATCGACGCCATAGGCAAGACCGCTGACGATAACGACCGGATACCCGCGCAATCCGTCGATGAGGTACTTCACGACGCGCTCGCCGTAGGAAGTGCACGCGCGCGAGCCCACGACAGCAAGCCATTTACGCTCGAAGCCTGGCAGATTCCCTCGTGTATACAACCGCTTCGGGCGGTCATTAATCTCCTTGAGGAGTGGCGGAAAATCCTCCAACCCGAGCAGTTTGAGTTCGACCCCCATAGTGTTAAAATACTACCACGTATGCTCGACATCAAATTCATTCGGGAGAATAAGGATATCGTCATTGCTGGGGCGAAGAAGAAACATATTGTCGTCGATATTGATAAACTTATTGACGTTGACGAGAAGCGACGCAAACACCAGGCTGAGATTGATTCGATGCGTGCTGTACAAAATACCACTTCCGATGCTATTGCAAGTGCAAAGACCGACGCTGATCGACAACAACTTATAGGCACGATGCAGTCGGTGAAAGAAAATCTTAAGATAGAAGAAGAAAAACTGGCCGAAGTCCTCAAAGAATGGCGCGTGCTCATGGTACAAGTTCCCAACGTGCCCGACATGTCTGTGCCAGAAGGCGATTCCGATGCCGATAATCAAGAAGTGAAGACATGGGGCGAGCTGCCCAAGTTTGCCTTCGAGCCCAAGAGTCATGTCGAATTAATGATCCAGAATGGGATGGTTGATTATGAACGTGGGGCGAAAGTTTCAGGTTTCCGCGGGTATTTCTTAAAGGAAGATGGGGTACGATTACTCTGGGCGCTCGAACGGTTCGTACAAGACAGATTTATGAATCGGGATGGATTCATTCCGATGATCGTTCCTTCGATGGTGCGGCGGGAATCATTCCTTGGGACTGGCTATTTGCCGCAATCAGAAGAAGATTTATATAAGACACAAGACGGCGAATATCTCGCAGGTACAGCGGAGGTCGCGACCATGGGTTACTACATGGAAGAGATTATTGATAAGAAACAGTTGCCCCTGAAATTCTTTTCATACTCACCTTGTTTCCGAAGAGAGATTGGTGCCCACGGGAAAGATGTTAAAGGGATCTTTCGTGTTCACGAGTTCGTCAAATACGAACAAGTCGTTCTTTGTGAGGCGAATCACGAAGAGTCGGTAAAGCACCACGAAACACTGACGGCCAATTCTGAAGAGCTCCTCAAAGAGCTCAAACTTCCGTATCACGTGGTTGTAAATTGCGGCGGCGATTTAGGTCTCGGCCAGGTCAAAAAGTATGATATCGAGGCATGGATGCCGAGCGAGAAACGGTATCGCGAGACACACTCCTCCTCCTATTTCCATGATTTCCAAACGCGTCGTCTTAATATTCGCTATCGTGATGATGATGGTACATTGAAGTTCGTTCATTCACTCAATAACACTGCGCTCGCCATGCCACGCATACTTTGTCAGATTGTCGAAAACTACCAGCAAGCCGATGGCTCGATAACTATCCCGGAGGTGCTTCGGGCATATATGGGTAAAGATGTCATCAAGAAACACGATTGATCTCCGCAGTACTGGCAAGAAGCAAGCGGTGCGTGATCCGCAGCAGCTGCCGCTGTTGCCTGATAAACCGGCGCGTACGATGGCGAGTACGAAACGCACTTCACCCGTTCGTGCTCGTCGGCGACGTGTGCGCGTCATTATCGCGGGACTCATCCTGGTTCTCCTTGGCCTCGGTGTGTACGGCATCGGGTGGGCATCGTACCTTCCGCAATACTCGGTCGACTCGGTGAACGTCATCGGTACACAGACGGTCCCGTCGAAACTCGTCTATGATTATGTACAGACGCAACTATATAAGGGCGTCTACACCTTTTTGTCGAAGGACAACATCTTCCTCTACAATCCCCAAGCCCTTGAACGCGAAGTGGTGGGCTTCTTCCCGCGCATCGCGTCGGTGTCCATCTCACGCAGTTCGCTCTTGGCGACCGCTATCACCGTGACGGTGCACGAGCGCCAGCCGTACGCGCTCTGGTGCAGTGACGATACACAAACGAATTGTTATGAGATGGACACTACCGGGTTCATTTTCGCGCAAGCATCTCCGGCGCAGGCATCTTCCGCATCGAATATCGTCGTTGCATCGAGTACGACGAGTGCGTCTAGTACGGTGGCCTCAACCTCAATGCCTCCACAAACCAATCAACAATTTATATTCGAAGGGGGATTTGCAACGTCGACACAATCAACTTCCTCGCTAGCAATAACAAATCCCATCGGTCATCAATTCGAGGGTGCGCACATGCCCGGCATCATCACACTCTTAAATGATCTTGGACAAGCCGGGTTCACACCGACGGGTGCCTCTGTCGAGAATGATCAAGACTTCTGGGTGCCGCTTAACACAAGCCTGCCTGCCGGCGGGCAGGGTTTCTACATCAAAGTTTCCTTCGGAGAAAATCCGCAAACCATCGTAAACAATCTAAACCTCGTGCTCTCATCAGATGCGCTCAGCGGCAAAGAGAATCAACTCGAGTACGTCGATCTGCGCTTCGGTGATCGCGTGTATTACAAATTGCAGGGAAGTGCGCAGATGCAAGGGGATTCTTCGAAGCATTAAAATCAAAAAGGCCGAGAGCTTGTGGCTCCGGTCCCTTAGGTCGACGGTGACTATTTCGGCTGATAGTCTTTGCAATGCTTCTTTGGAACTCTTCGTATTTTATGTGTGTTACCATAACTACATAATACTCCGGTAAATCTATCTTCCTCCTCTTCCCTCTCGAATTCTTCGAAATATTTACAACCTTTACATTCTGCGATCCCAGGTTTTTTATTTGAAGCACACATTGATCTTCTCTTCCCTCGTCTTCAGAGTTTCTTTACTTTTTTGTTGAACACGCTACGCGAACCTAGTAGCAATTTGTACGCCGATTTATACTCATCGTCAAGGCACGAAAGTGCATATCTCTTAGCAGAATATGCTATCGTGGCTCAATGAAAGGATTTTGGAGCACACTTCCAAAACCATTTTTTGCCCTCGCGCCGCTTGAGGACGTGACTGATGCCGCGTTTCGGCGACTCATTGCTGGCTATGGCAAGCCCGACGTCATATTCACCGAATTCACCTCGGCCGACGGTCTTGTTCTGGCGACTGAGGCCGGGAAGACAAAGCTCTTGAAGAAGCTATTGTATTCGGAGGCCGAACGACCGATCGTCGCGCAGCTCTTCACGGCAAATCCCGATCATATGGAGCAAGCGGCACGACTCGTCGCGGGCTTGGGATTTGATGGGCTCGATATCAACATGGGTTGCCCCGATAGGGCTATTGAGAAGGGTCTTTGTGGCTCGGCAATGATCAAACACCCCGACCTCGCGCGAGAAATAATTCGCGCGGCCAAGCGTGGTGCTGGCGAGATGCCCGTCTCAGTGAAGACGCGCATCGGCTATGCGACGAACGAGATCCAGACATGGATTCGCACATTGCTCGAAGAAGGCATTGATGCACTTACGATACATGCGCGCACGCGCAACGAAATGTCGGATGTGCCCGCGCGATGGGAGTGTGTGAAGGAAGTCGTCGAGCTACGTGACAGTCTTGGTGTCGATACGCTCGTGATCGGCAATGGCGATTTGCAGAGTCTTGCCGATGCCCGAGAAAAAGTTGCCGCATCAGGTGCGGACGGCGCGATGCTCGGCCGCGCCATCTTCGGCAACCCATGGCTTTTCAGCAACTTACAAAATAAGGGTTTCGTAAACCCTTACATCCCGACGCCGCACGAACGCATCGAAGCACTCAAGGAGCACATAAAACTCTTCGACGAGCTCCTCGGCGACACGCTGAATTTCTCTACAATGAAGAAACATTTTAAGTCATATATCCACGGCTGGGATGGTGCGAAGGAATTGCGGATGCGTCTGATGGAAACACAGAATAATGATGAGGTATTACCTATACTCGCAGACATTGAATCTTTTACGAATTAAGAATAGTGGCCGGCGGAATACTAATTCCGCCGGCCGTCTCTTTTTATGTTTTTCGTTGTATACTGCCCGCATGAAAAAGGAAGATAAGGAACATAATCAGCGGCACGCGACTTTGTACCGCACCTATCGACCGGCAACGTTTGCCGAAGTGCGCGGGCAGGAGCATGTGGTGGGGACGCTTGAGAAGGCAATCAAGAACAACAAAATTGCGCACGCCTATCTCTTCTCCGGTGGCCGCGGGACAGGGAAGACGAGTGTTGCGCGTATTCTCGCTGCAGCCTTGGGGGTATCAGACAAAGATCTCTACGAGATCGATGCGGCGAGCAATCGCGGGATCGATGACATCCGCTCGCTGCGTGAAGGTGTCTATGCGATGCCGTTCTCATCGCCGTACAAGTTTTACATCATCGACGAGGCGCACATGCTCACCAAGGAGGCGTGGAACGCACTTCTCAAGACGCTTGAAGAGCCGCCCGCTCACGCTATCTTCGTACTTGC
>DATKNP010000006.1:0-7101 GCA_035541295.1 Minisyncoccota bacterium | reverse complement strand
ATTTTACCTCCTTCTATCTGGATGTGCGCGCGGTGGAGCCAAAAGCGTGAGAGTGGCTTCTTGCCGGTCGCCGCTTCCGACTGTGCTATCTCGTTGTTGTGATGAATCGGGATGTGCTCGATGCCGCCGGTGTGGATGTCGATCTGTTCGCCGAGAACCGCGCGTATCATTGCCGAGCATTCGATGTGCCAGCCCGGGAATCCCATGCCCCAGGGTGAATTCCAACCCAGGTGAGCATCTGATTTCCACAAGACGAAATCGTGCGGGCTATGCTTCTCGGGGTTGACTTCGACATGCGTGCTTTGCCCGCCGGAGCCTTGGCGAAGGCCGGCGCCTTCTTTCTGCCCCGAAAGATCGATGCCGCCGAGCACGCCGTAGTCACGGAAACGTGCGGTATCGAAATAGACGCCGCTGTTCGTTCGATACGCGTATCCTTTCTCTTCGAGCGATTGGATCATCGCGATTTGTGCCGCGATATAGGCAGAGGCACGGGGGAACTCGATACGTGTCGTATCGATGTTGAGCCGTATAAGATCCTCGAGAAAGACGGTGGTATATCGCTCCGCGAGCACAGTCATATTTTCCATCGTGACCTTCATTTTCTCGCGCTTGAGGCCTTTGGTCATTTTGTCTTCACCCTCATCGGCGTCGGAAGTGAGGTGCCCGAAGTCAGTGATATTGATAACCTGTTTCACTTTGAAATCGTTGTATTCGAGCGCGCGACGTAGGATATTGGTAAAGACAAACATTGAAAGATTGCCAATGTGTTGAACGCCATAGACCGTCGGGCCGCAATTGTACATGCGCACGGTATGTACGCGCGGCGGGAGCTCGAAGCGTTCTGTCTTGCCACCGAGCGTGTTATGCAAATAGAGCGGTTCACCGGTCGATGCGCGACTCTCGACGTGCCTGCGCGCGAAGATGCGAGAAATCCGCATACATCAAAACCACTTCTTACTTCGGAAGTACCACATCATGATAATTGCAACGATGGCCAAAATACCCATGACGATCCAGAAGCCATGTGGCGAACTCACAATAGGAGTGTCGGGAGCATCCATGCTAAAAATACTCGTGATAAGGGCGAGCGGGAAGGTCATAAAAGCAAGTATGGTGAACACTTTCATCGTTTCATTTTGCTTGGTCGTTAAGAGCGAGTTGTTGGTCTCGCGCAGTTCGCGCAGCGACTCGAGCTCGCGCATGACGTGGTTGTGCACACGATAATACTCATTAGAAAGCGCGCGTAAATACGGCGTGAAATCCGTACCGAAAAGTCGCGGGCCGTCAGCCTCTAGCGTCTGCAAGACATCGCGATGTGGCTCGATCATCTGACGGAGATTCAAGAGATCGCGTGCACTACGTGAAATCGCGACGACCATCTCCACCTGCTCGTCAAGGAAAATATGTTCCTCGATCTCAGCCATCTCGTGCCGCACGTATTCAACTTCATGTTCGACGGCTTTGTAAAGCTTCTTCAACATATAGAAGAAGAGGAAACCCGCGTGCCCATCCGCCTCACCTTTATCGAGTATCGTATGCACCTCGAAAATCTTCGCGAACTTATGCAAAGGATCGATGGTGTCGTAGTGTGTGGTGATGAGGAAGTCTTTGCCGACGATGAAATCTATTTCCTGTTCGCGCGTCTTGTGGCTATGCCGCAGCGCAGGGAAGTGCATGACCAAGTATGCATACTCATCATAAAACTCCGCACGAGGTTTGGTGGCAGGGAAGAGGAGTTCCTCGGCGATGAGGGTCTCTATGCGGAACTCATTGCTGATGCGGGTGACCTCATCACGCGTGGGCGATTCGAGATCGATCCACACGAGACCGTCATGCTCATAACGCGAATACATGGGAGTCAGTATACAACATCTTTATTAATCCATGGTCATCATGTGCCGACATGAGGTGAGGGTTGTGGAGATGAACACATTTTGCGCTCGTAGTTAGATATGAGATACTGACCGTATATGTATGAGCACAATGGTAAGTGGTTCTTCTCTCTGCGAGCAGCATCGTTCGCCGCATTCTTTGTCCTTATCGTTGGTTTCGGTTGTGGTTTTCTTATTTCGGCACATGCCGCTGATCAAACGGTCAACTTGAGTAACTCGACAAGCGAACCATCGAACGTCGACTACTCACCCGTATGGAAAGCGTGGAATATCTTGAACCAGAATTTCGTACCCGATGCGGTCGCTACCTCGACCCCGCTTGCTACGACGACTGCGGGTGTCTATCAGGATGAGGTATGGGGAATGATATCGGGGATGGCGGATTCTCTCAATGATCCCTACACGTTTTTCCTCCCACCACAACAAAACACCGACTTCAGTTCGAGTATGAGTGGCAGCTTCGGCGGGATCGGCATGCAGATAGATGTCAAAAACGGTGTACTCACGGTCGTCTCCCCACTCAAAGGAACACCTGCGGAAGCTGCCGGTATTAAGAGCGGTGACCAAGTACTTACCATTAATGGGACACCGACTACTGGTATGGATGTGAGCACAGCAGTTGATGATATACGCGGTCCCTCAGGAACTACGGTAACACTCTCCATCATGCGCTCCGGATGGTCGGCACCGCAAACCTTCACGATAACGCGTGCCATCATCAACGTCCCCATCGTGACGAGCACAACACAACCCGGCGGCATCTATGTCATCACCGTTACTCAGTTCACCTCTAATGCACCCGAACTCTTTCGCGATGCATTGCGCACCTTCGTACAATCGACTGACAACAAGCTCATTCTCGATCTGCGTGGTAATCCCGGTGGATACCTCGATGCGGCGGTCAATATGGCGAGTTGGTTCTTGCCATCGGGGGATGTCATTGTCACTGAGGACTACGACGGTCATCAAGCGAACGTTGTTCATCGTTCCTTCGGCTACAATATTTTCAATAACAATCTCAAAATGGTCGTTCTCGTCGATCAGGGATCCGCTTCGGCATCCGAGATATTTGCCGACGCACTTCGGTACTACGGCGTTGCAAAGCTGGTCGGCACCAATACCTTTGGCAAAGGAGTTGTGCAAGAACTTTTCCCCATAACCGATACAACTTCACTCAAGGTCACCGTCGCACGCTGGCTCGGACCGGACGGATTGCAGATCCCACATACTGGTATCATTCCGGATGTGATGGCAACCACAAGCGATGCGGCGATAGCAGCAGGGGATGATCCACAAATGCAGGCCGCAATAAAAGTACTGAACGGTAACTAGATATGAAAGTTGTATTTCTCAAAGATGTCGGCGGGGTCGGGATCCGCGGATCCGTTAAAGATGTTGCTGATGGTTACGCGATCAATTTCTTGATTCCGAGGCATCTCGCCGAACAAGCGACCCCAGACAAGGTATCGAAAGTACAAGCTGAAATGAAAGCACATGCGGCGCAAGATGCCGCGCGCGAAGCGCAGGGAAGTGCGTGGACAAAACAATTGGATGGAACGACCGTTACCGTTAGCGCAAAAGCAAATGACAAAGGCCATCTCTATAAGCAGCTTTCATCGGACGCAGTCGCTGAAGCCATCAAGAAAGAGCATCAGATAAGTATCGACGCCGGCACGATCGCGTTTCAAAACCCCATCAAGTCGACAGGAGAATCGAAGGCGAAGATAAAAATCGGCAACAACATTGCGAATGTCACTATCGTTACGAAAGCGAGTTAAGCAAGCGCAAAAAATTACGCGAGAATGTCGAGCATGCGACGACGAACTATTTGACCGTCGTAGTTGGTCTTGCGCGCGTTGCGAAAATGTACCACTCCGTTGATACGTGCGAAGAGAGTGTGATCCTTTCCGATGCCGACATTCTTGCCGGCCATGATAGCGGTACCGCGTTGACGGACGATTATCTCGCCGATGCCAACCTTCTCGCCATCCGCACGCTTTACTCCTAGATATTTAGGATTGGAATCGTTGAGGTTGTGAGCGCTACCGCCTGCTTTAGTATGTGCCATAGTGGTTTATTTGGTATGATTCCCGTATGTGGGGTCAAGAGAATATACATGATTTTGTGCTGCGGTGCAAGCTTGTCCTTGAGCAGGGGATAGGGGATTGGGGGCTCTATATCCTCGTCCTTTTGCTTGGCCTGAGTGCCTTCGGATTGGGCCGCCTCTCGGCCATGGAGAGCGTCCAGCCGCCGGTATCTATCACGATGGCACCAACCCTCACCTCACCGCAAGGGATGTACCCAGGAGGCGAATACATCGCCTCGCGGACGGGAAGCGTCTACTACTTCCCGTGGTGTATCGGAGGGGAGGATATCCCCCAAGATGCCCAGATTTGGTTCAAAACGGTCGATGCCGCCAAAGCAGCGGGATACGCGCCTGCTAAGAATTGTAAGGGGTTGCAATGAAGAATCTACGAAAGGTCTGACCTCGAAGATTTCAACAAAACACGCTATACTCTTGCCATGTTAGTCGTAGACATCGAAGCATCGGGGACAGACCCCTCTAAACATTCTATCGTGAGTGTGGGAGCTCTCGACCTCGCACATCCGGAGAATCGTTTCTATGAAGAATGCCGCATCTGGGACGGGGCACACATTATGGACGGTGCATTGGAAGTGAATGGGTTTACCAAAGAGCAAATCACCGACCCTAAGAAACAAAGCGAGGCCGACCTCACGCATTCATTTCTGCATTGGAGCGACAATTTGGAAGAGCGCACACTCGCCGGCCAAAACGTCTCCTTCGATCGCGACTTCCTTAAGTACGCCTCAGAGCGCGCGGGGCACACCGACTGGCCGTTCGCCTATCGCACGATCGACACACACACCTTATGCTACATGCATATGGTCACCCATGGCCTGCAGCCGCCGGTGCGTCACAAACGTAGTGCCCTCGACCTCGATGCGGTTCTCAACTACTGTGGCATCCCTGAAGAGCCGCATCCGCACAACGCACTGACCGGTGCGCTCTCACATGCGGAAGTAATCGCACGGCTTTTGTACGGAAGAAAATTATTACCGGAGTTTATGCAATTTGAAATTCCGTGGAGATAAGTATTTGAAGGGGATTGTAGGATAGGGAATAGGGGACCTACTCCTCCCCCGGTAGCTACCCCTTCCCTAACCCCTTCAGAAAAGATTTTCCATCTTCGCGACAATATGCGTGGGGATATTCTTTGGCACGCACAAATGCGTGCACCCACATATTCCAAAGTGGCGAGTCAAGAAAAAACGACTGTGGATAACTTGACAGGGTAGTGGTCTAGTGTGGCCGAGATTCTCAATGCTATATGTCGCACAATATATCTTTTGCGACATATGACTGTAGTAAATAAGGCAGTAAATCATGCACTTACAATGGCTGAGAGGCTTGTGTGACGTTGTGCTTCACGACGCATACATAGATTTTCACGATTCTAAGTTATCAACTGATGCTCCATTTTAAAAAAAATTTCATAGTACAATCACACGCAATGATGTATCGCCTTGTCGCCACGAGTACGGCTTTCGTCCTCTCCATACTTGCAATTACAGCTACTACACCCTTCGTCTTTGCTGCCACGGGCACTATCATTTCCCCTAATCAGTACGCCTGGGATGACAACAGCGGCTATGTAAACTGGAATGCAGCAACCGACAGTTCAAGCACTGTCACTATCTCCGATACAGGCATTACCGGCTACATCTGGTCGGCTGGTTTCGGATGGATCAACCTCGCCCCTACTAATGGCGGCGTCACCAATAGCGCTGGCGTACTCGGCGGCTGGGCTTGGGGGACGAACGTTGGCTGGATTGATTTCACCGGAGTCACCATCGACAGCAGCGGCGTCTTCCACGGACACACTGTCGCTCAATCAACCTTCGGCACCATGACGTTCGACTGCAGTTACTGTGAGGTCATGTCTACGTGGCACGCGCCGTACGTTGCACCTCCTCCAAGTCCTGCTTCCGGAGGTAACGGCCCGCCACCGAGCGGCCCATTCGCGTTCGGATATCAAACGCCAGTTGCTACTACCACCACCTCAGCGGCCATTCCTCCCTCGCTCATACCGAAAAGTCCGCCTCCCAAGACCCAACCAAAAACCAAACCATCGGCACATTTGGCACCATCGACATACCATCAGCCGACAACAAATCCGGTGCAGGGACAGCCCGTAGCTACCACGATCCCCGCCGAGCCGACTGTTACCACCGTGCCCATTACCGCGCCGCCTGTTGTCTCTCCCGCCCCGCCTCCAATCGTCTCACCAACACCGACTCCCGTCTCACCAGCATGCACATGGCTCACCTGCTGGTGGTTTGAGTTGCTGCAGTTCTTCCGTTCAAACATCTGATCATCAGCCGTTATCAACAACAGTGTCATAAAAGTACATTTTGCTTTCAAACTAGATGCTACAATAACGGATGTACATTTCTTCCATGAATTCCCGATTACGCATATTTGTCATAGCATTCCTCTCACTCTGCTTCCCGCTCGCTGCTTCCGCCACCTCATATCTCCCCGGACAAACCCTCAATCCAAGCTGTGCCCCTTCTGACCCGACCTGTGTTGTTGTTCCGAATACGACCAGTAGCTATTTTGTTGCTACCTCAAGCTCGGCGACATCAACGTTCGCCGGCAATGTCGCTGTTTCAGGCAATGTCTCGGTCGGCAGCCTCTCCGGGATTCTCCGTGCAGTTGCCGGTGTAATCACGAGTACTCTCGTCAATCTCACCTCCGATGTGACCGGCATACTGGGGATACCCAACGGTGGCACCGGCATATCCTCTGCGCCTTCCTATGGCCAAGTGCTGGTCGGCAACGGCAGTGGCGGATATGCGCTCACCGCAACGTCATCACTCGGTATATTGGGCGGAGGCGGCGGCACCTGGGGCAGCATCACCGGCACGCTCTCAAACCAGACCGACTTGCAGACCGCTCTTAATAGCAAGCTCGCGTCGACCTCACTGCAAACATCGGCGCTTCTCGCCAGCCTCGTTACTGATCATACCGGCAGCGGATCGTTGGTCTTCGGAACCTCCCCTACCTTTGCCGGCACCCCGGTCTTTGGCGGCGGCTTGGTCAATTACTCAGTCAATTCCACGACAACGATCCCCAATGGAAATCCGTACGCGTGGACGGTTGCGACTTCTTCTTCAGCGAGCCCGC
>DATKNP010000005.1:0-28149 GCA_035541295.1 Minisyncoccota bacterium | reverse complement strand
GGCGGAGGAGGTGAGATTCGAACTCACGGTGCCTTGCGGCACGGCGCATTTCAAGTGCGCTGGAATAAACCACTATCCGACTCCTCCGTCGTGCGAAAGATTCCCCTTCCACAAGTGTTTTGTACCACAAGCTAACACTTTACGCACTCTATGATGTTACAATTGATCGTATCTATGCCTCAGTCACGCGTAATACTTCGCTGGAGTGCTTACGAACACGAGCATATCGAGCGCGGGGGCGATTGGTTCTGGGCATTGGGGATCATCGCTGTTTGTATCGCACTCGTGAGTATCCTCTTCCATGATTTCCTCTTCGCTGTTGTAATTATCATCGCGGCAGTGACGATCGCGATACTCGCCTTCCATCCGCCCGAACTCGTCGAATTTGAAATCTCAGAACGCGGTATCCGTGTCGCAGGTAAGCTCCACCGCTATGACGAAATAATTTCATTCTGGGTGGAGGACGAACACGATCGCGCTCCGATCTTGCTCGTCGACACGGTCAAGTTCATGCATCCCAACATCATCATACCGATCGAACACATCGATCCACATCTCGTGCGCAGCTACCTCAAAGAACACTGTGACGAGGTGCCGATGCGAGAACCACTGTCTCACCAGATACTGGAATTCTTCGGATTATAATTTTGTAATTCCGCTACTCTCCCCCGTCTTGTACGGTAAATGAATTCGTGACGCCGGAATTGCCATACGTCGGCTGGATGGGATTGTTCGGCTCAGTACCATCGCCGACATAGGCATTGCTCGGCGTGTACAAGACTGCTTCTATCGCGTAACTCCCGCCCGCGACAAGGTCGGTGTCGCAGACATTTGACGCATTCGCATTGCACGTCGCACCAACTGCAGGGACATGCCACGTATAGACCCCATTGGGTGCAAGACCGCCCGCAATGACCGCCTGCGTCTTCTGCGTTTGGTTATTGACGAGCCACAAGGACATCGCTGAGCCAGAAGGTGGGTTAACCGAATTCCAGGTGATCGTTTCGTTGTCGCCATGTGCGATAGTGCTGGTAGCGCCATTGTCTGTGGCGCTTACGGTCACCGCCTCAGATCCAGATCCTGTTGCAGCAGTGCTCGTACCTATGGTAATAGTCGCCGTCGCCTGACGTGTGCCGCCGTTTATGGTCGTGCAGTTCAAGGCAACGGTCATCGGGGCGGTAAGTGCAGAGGTCGTTGCGATACCGTTGACACTCGTATTGGAAGCATTGGCACTGGTGAACGATGAGGAGTCAGGACTTGATATGATGCAGGACTTCATACCACTCGTGACCCAGCCGATAGCTGACGCACTTCCGGAAGTCACAACATTCGGGTTGGCCACGAGGACGATCGATGGCTGGTTTATCTGTATGGCGCACTGCGCACTCGCGGTGAGTGATTGATTGAGGCACGTGAGCGTGTACGAGGCGGTGTTGTTGCCAGGAGGTGGTGCAGTGATAACAGTTTGGGTCGATCCTGAAAGTTGATTGCCCGTACTGAAACCGCCCCCGCTCGAACCAGTCGCATCGGTGCACGAGTATGACATCGAGACCGTCATGCCGACGTCGGCCGATTGCGGTTGACACGAGAGACTGGCACTCGGCTGCGTTGGAGTCGTTTGATTTGATTGTGTTGATGTTGACTGGGTGTTCGATTGAGTGTTTGATTGAATCGTTTGCTGCGTCTGATTTGATCCATTCGCGACACACTGCCACGTCGTCGGACATCCGTTGGATAACCGCTGCTGTTGCCAAACACCCACCGTGCACAGAGATGCGGATGGTTGCAGTTGTGGTTGCGGGCACGCATTGCCATCGGCTCCAGTACCATACGGTGAATTCGCCGCGGCTTGCTGTTGCAGGGCTTGTTGATAAGCCTGCTGCGCCTGCTGCTGTGCCTGCTGCTGTGCCATCCCCTTCGCGATCCCCGAGAAGAGTCCCGTCGCGAACTGAGTGAGGCCGTTGTTGCTGAGGAGACCACCGAGTCCGCTATTTCCGTTGCCGCCGGTTCCACCAGTTCCGCCAGTCCCAGCTCCGCCACCAGGAGGAGGTGTCGTGCCAGAACATCCTGTTCCATTGTTCGTTTGACCCTGGGGGCATGGACCTTGGAACGTGTCACCTGACCCGCCATAATTATTTGTGTTGCCATCCACACACGCCGCAGTCTTGCATCCCGAAGCCGGATTCGTATTGTCGGGTGCTGTCGTTGGATTTGAACATGGCACATCATTGGTACCTGCCTGACCGTTTGTGATGGCGCAGGGCTGAGCAATTTTCGAAAGATCGGGATTTGTTAGGGACGTGCATTCCCCCCCCACACACACCTGTCCACCTGTCGGGGGGATTGAGGAAGTATCACCAGTTCCAGAATCACCTTCTAGATCTGTAAGTTGCTTTTGCGCCGCATCAATATTTGCTTGAGCCTGGGGTGTTTGATAATTGGACTCTCCTCCGGCACCAGTAAGACTATTTTGTAAATCAGTAAGATATCCAGAATCTGAATTTGTCGTATATGTTTTTGCAAGCTGAGTTGCGATACCTGGACTGGTGGCATTGGCTATACCCAACGCACTCAATTGTGGACCGTATTTACTCAACTGATAATCACCCGTGCTTTCAAATTCGGAACAAACGTCATCTGTCGTGCACACCCTGATAGTACAGGCGTCAGCATTCGGGTTGGAAAATTTTCCCGGAGGATCGAGAGAGGATACCTTGGGTATCTTGCCTGGGATAATTTTATATTTACATCCAAACTGGCATTGTTCAACACTCTCTTGTATACCGCCAGCAATAGTAGGAGTTGCAGCTGTCTGATTACAAGGACATGTTTGCTTGCTTGTTGTTGGATCATAATTACAACCTTGAAGTTTCGGCTGAGTAGATGCACTTGCGGGTTGAGGAGCTGCACTTGCATCAGCAGCCGTCAGCGCTGTGGGCTCATACGCCAAACTCCCCACCGATCGCGCGTATTGCAGCACGACGAAAACTGCGCCGAGGATGGCGACGAGGACGAGGGCTGCCAGGACAGAGGCGCCGCGTTTCTTCATAGAGCCTCTCCTCGCTATCTGCAGCATACGCATAGCGCAATCATCGCGCGTAATGCCTTCAGCTGCAATGCAATTGCAGCCTTATTTTGTGGACAATTTGCACGTTTGCTTTTTGTGCTCCCGGCAGGAATCGAACCTACATCACAACCTCCGCAAGGTTGCGTCCTATCCGTTGAACGACGGGAGCGATACAACACTCTACCACTATGCGTGCCCTATTTCGAGGCTGCACTGAGGCGCTTGGCGATGCGCGACTTCATGCGCGCGGCGGTATTCTTCTTGATCGTGCCGTGTTTGGCGGCTTTGTCGATAGCTTTATAGAGATCTGGCATGCTCTTCTCTGCATTTTTGAGATCCTTGGCTACGATCAACTTGCCCGTCTTTTTGACCGCTTCTTTCATCACCTTCTTGCGACGCACGTTGAATACGGCGCGGCGGCCGGCTACACGATGAGCTTTCTTCGCTGAACTTGTTTTTGCCATTCCCGCGATACTACACTGTAAAAACCGAAGTATCAAGCTCGAAGAGCTTCTCGTGGCTAAGAACTGGTGGCTGCTAATGCCTGTGTCTATTTGGGTAAAAGCTAGCAGCTCGGAGCTGGAAGCTGTATTCTGTACCTATGATCGGCTATCTTGAGGGCTCGGTGCGAGCGATACGTGCGGGCAACTGCATTCTCATGGTCGGCGGCGTCGGTTATAAGGTCTTCACGACCAAAGAGACGCTCGCGCGTCTCACCCTTGATACAAAAGCCGAATTTTGGACGCACCTCGCCGTGCGCGAAGATATCCTTGATCTCTACGGATTCCTCGGTGAAGGAGAGCTCGCTACCTTCACCTTACTCCTCTCCGTATCTGGCATCGGACCGAAGTCAGCGCTCGGTATCCTCGACATCGCATCTTCCGAGACCTTGCGGAGCGCTATTGCGTCCGGCAACGCTTCATATCTGACCAACGTCTCCGGCATCGGTAAGAAGACGGCCGAGAAAATAGTCCTTGAACTCAAAGACAAGATCATGGGTAGTGAGGGTGCGGGACCGGCAATGCCCGACGGTGACATCGAAGCCCTTGAGGCAATGCGCGCACTCGGCTATTCAGCAGATGAGGGTCGCCGCGCACTGCGCGAAGTTCCCCGCGAGATCGAAGGTTCGAGCGAACGACTGCGCGAAGCGTTGCGGCTTTTGGGAGTACGGCGTGACGCACGTCGACAATAACATACGTTGTATGCGTAGATTCATTTGGAAATGTAAGGAGTTCGTACGCGGCATCATCCCCTCATGGGTCGTGAGTGGATATCATTTTTGCATTGCGTTGCTCGGTGCACTGGTATATGGTTTTCCGTCACAACGCATCATCGTTATTGCGGTGACCGGTACGAAGGGTAAATCATCAACGACCGAAATGATCAATGCTATTTTTGAGCGAGCGGGGCACCAGACAGCACTCATCAATTCGATTCGCTTCAAGGTGGGAAACGATTCGAGCCCGAACGAACTGCGCATGTCGATGCCGGGGCGATTCTTCATCCAGCGTTTTCTATCGGATGCAGTCACGCGCGGCTGTACGGTCGCCATACTTGAGATGACCTCCGAGGGCGCGCGGCAACATCGCCATCGCGGTATCGCACTCGACGCGCTCGTCTTCACCAACCTCGCACCTGAGCATATCGAGTCACACGGATCACTCCAGGCATATGCCGATAGTAAGTTTGAGATCGGGCGACAGCTCGCGCGCTCTTCGAAGCGTCCACGCGTGATGGTCGCCAACGCCGACGATGAACAAAGTGGTCGCTATCTCACCCTTCGTGTCGAGCATGCGATCCCCTTCTCGCTTGCGGGTGCCGCACCGTACCATGCCGATGAAAATGGCGGGCAGTTCACCTTCGACGATACTGACATGACCGTGCATCTGCCCGGCGATTTTTCACTGCGCAATGCGATAGCGGCAGCTACGGTGAGTCGTGCATTCGGTATACCTACCGCAACGATCACAAGTGGACTCGATACGCTCACCACCATTCCCGGTCGAGCACAGCGCATCAATGGAGGACAAGATTACGCAGTCGTCGTTGATTACGCACACACGCCAGATTCCCTCACCGCACTCTATGACGCCTATGCTCCACTGCGCAAAATCTGTGTCCTAGGCGCAACCGGTGGCGGACGCGATATATGGAAACGTCCGGTGATGGGCAGTATTGCAGATAGTCGCTGCGAGGTCGTCATCCTCACCAACGAAGACCCGTATGATGAGGATCCGCATGCGATTGTGGAGGGGCTCGCGCGTGGCATGAAGCGCTCGCCACTTATCATCATGAATCGCCGCGAAGCTATCAGCAACGCGCTCTCGCTCGCACACACAGGCGACGCGGTCTTGATCACGGGCAAGGGTACTGACCCGTGCATCTGTGGACCGCACGGCAGTAAAGAGCCGTGGAGCGACGCTCGTGTCGCTGGCGAAGAAATAGCAAAACACCTCACTTCAAAATAGGCATTATAATACGCTTGTTATCCAACGTATGATCAAACGCATCCTCCTCGTACTCCTCATTCTCTTCTTCATTGCATTCATTGCGATGTGGATCTTGAGCGGTGGCTTCCAAAACATAAAAGCTGCGGTGAATCATTATCGCAACCCACTGCAGTATCACAGCATCATCGATTATTTCTTCCAGATAGGATCAACGACCGGCGAAACCTTCAAACTCCCGGGGACACCTTCAACGTATCCGACCATTTCGATGCCGAGTCAGACCAGCAACGCGAGTACTTCATACGGCCCGACGACGATATATATTCCTGGGTCGAACGGTGGTACAGGTGGCGAGTGATACTACTGAGCAAGGCTAAAAAGTACAATGCCCGCCGCAACTGACACGTTGAGCGATTCCTTCTTACCATGCATCGGAATCTCTACGAGCGTGTCACATGCGTCCCGCAGTGCCTTTGATATACCTTGTACCTCATTGCCGAAGATAAAAAGCGTCGGCTTAGAGATTTTGAACGAACGATAATCGATCGCGCGTGTATCTTGCTCGACACCGACGATCTGCCACTCGTTGTTCTTTAGAGTGGCAATACTATCGTGCGGAGATTTCAGATGTTCCCACTCGATACTCAGTTCACCGCCAAGCGCGGTCTTGCCGATCTCGTTACTCTTCCGACCGAAACGATCGATCGGCGTCGGGGAATAGCCGCTGAGATATATTTTTGATACTCCGGCGGCGTCGGCTGTGCGGAATATCGATCCGACATTGTGTGCGCTGCGTATGTTGTGCAGAAGCACTGCAACTTCGTCCGTGTTTCTCATAGTCGGCACAGTATCACAAATGAGAACAGATATTGTATACTCACACCATGCTTTCCCTCATTCCACAGATCCTCTGGCTTGCACCGCTCTCCTCGACCATACTGCGCCTCGGTGCAGGCCTCACCCTCATCTACGTCGGGTATGTCGTCATGGTGCGTCGTGGTGAATATATCAATCTGCAACTGCCCATCATCGGCCATCCGGCACGATGGATGTTGTGGGTCTCGGGCATTGTCGTGACGATAGATGGTTTTGCCATTCTCCTCGGATATGGTACGCAAGTAGCTGCGATCGTCGGTATGGTTATCGCTCTCAAACACATTGTACTTCCGAAGCGCTACGAATCATTGCGACCGCTCCCGCGCAGCACGTATGCATTGCTCTTCCTTATGTGTGCTGCACTACTTCTTACTGGCGCCGGTCCCTTCGGTCTCGATTTGCCACTTTAGTAGTATCGAGAAAATATTCTGGTAATTAGCACCGCTGTCTGCTATATTAAAAAGGTCTCCGCCTATAGCTCAGCCTGGTAGAGCACCTGCCTTTTAAGCAGAGGGTCGTTGGTTCGAATCCAACTGGGCGGACATGAATACATTTAAGGAACAATGTATAAAATTACGAAACCAAGATTATACGCTAACTGAGATTTCAAAGTTGACTGGTAGATCAAAGACTTCCATATATTTTCATATACGAAATCTTCCTTTAAGCTCAGAAAAGAGAGATCTCATACGAGAAGTCGCCCGCGCTCAGGTTGTCAAAATTGCGGATCGTAGACGAGGGAAAAGCGCACGGCCATTCAGGACATTTTCTACATGGAATACTCACACGGTCTTTGTGGTCTCTCATTTTATATTTGACGGCGAAATATCCTACGGGGTTTGCGCATACAACAATCGGAATAAGTCCCTGATCAAACGCGTCGAAAGTTCAATGTGTCAGATCTATGATTTCGAGCCGACACGATATCTGAATCAAGACACTGGAGTCTCCAGGATTAGTTATTTTAATGTCGCACTCGCCGCATACATAAAGAAAAAATCTGTAGAGCTAATGAGGGACATCTCCGGATTCAGACCCGAGTTGAAACGGGTATTTCTACAATCATTCTTTGACGATGAGGGGTGCATGGATTTCCGACCAGATTTCAATAAAAGACAGGTGCGAGGGTACCAAAAAGACGGTGACATTTTGAGAACAGTCCAGAGACTTTTAACAGAATTTGACATCTCATCATCAATCAAGCTTCCGAATGAAGTAGTAATCGTGGGAAAAGAGAATCTCAAAAAATTCCAAAAAGAAATCGACTTTTCTCCCGGTGTTCGTATTAATGGGAAACGTTCAAATAGTATTTGGCTAAAATCCATTGAGAAGCGCAGGCTATTAGGACTTGCTCTGTCTTCCTACAGGTAAGGAGTTTGTCCCTCGTTTAAAGCTGAAAAGCAGTTCTGATGTCGTACCGTTGGGCTGACTAGCTATAGTGTCGACTGATAGTTCGGGCAATCTCCAAGAGACCATCGGTAAGCCATTCTTTACACAATAGCTTCTACCGTCCGGTAGTATGAAAACCCCTGAATCAGCAGGGGTTTTCACTATGGGAATATACCTTTGACAACAAACCGAGCGGCGCTAGGCTTAAGGTGGAAAACAAACTTATGAGGGAGGTTACCTCATGTATCACACAACTGTAAGTCCTGTAGAAAAAATCTCGTATTTCTCCGATGATGGGAGGTGGGCATTTTGGCTTGGAAATCCGCATCGTGAACTACCAGAAACATGGGTGTGGAGGTCTACTTCGAGAAAAGAGTACGGGGATTTCTTCTCTCGGCTGACAACATGCCATCAGTGTGGAGGAATATTTGTACATCCATTTGGAGTTCTGGAAGATTTCTTCGCCGCAGAAACACCTACTATGCCGGCACGTTATGCAGGTATGATTACCGAGATTCCTGTACGATTGGGTCAATATAAATTGAGATGGAACAATTTCTTTTGCCTCGGAGTCGAATTCTCAGGTATCAAATACACCTATGAAGTGCGTGTTTGAGAAAGGCCGTATTCAATAAGCGGCCTTTCGACTTTATAGCTTCGCAAACAGCTCCCTGTGGATAATGCGGTAGGCACTTGTACAACGTGCTGTAATGAGATTTGATCTGCCATTGTGAGAAGTGCTGCCGTGGCTTCTCGGTCAAAATGGGGGCGTTTTCCTTGAAGGGAGCGGCGCCCCCATTTTGGGCTTCGAATGGTGTGTGGATAAGTGCTCTTGCATATATGCGCCCGCCAGGCGATTATACGTGCACTAAGTTATATAAGTTAGATAACTAAGTAGCGCAAGTTTTTCTCGCCATGAAATCTCGGAATAAATATCAGCATCAAAATCAACCTGCTCGCGAAAGCGCGAGTACACAACACGCGGGACCACTCGCGTGTTGTTTTTTGTTCTTTATCGACATAGACCGCATCGATACTTCTCGAGAGCGTATCCATGGGCTGGGTTCTCGCTCCCTTCAAACTCGGTCCATGGATGCTCTTTCGAGCTGAGTGAGGTCATTCGTTGCAGACAGAAAGAATTCGCACTGTGTCCGCGAGACGGCGGTACTAGCGCAAACGACGACTCAATCCCTTCAGTTGCTTGCCTTGGTTCCGACTCACTGACACAGCCCGGATCCTTATCCGTGGCCGATCTTTGACACTCTATTCGGTGTCACTAACACACAGGGGAGGTTACCGTGGACAAATCCGACGATGGAATCGTCATCGAGGCAATGCGTCGGTGCGGTCGCAGTCGTCTCGAACTCTTCAAACACGCGTACGTCGCGAGTCGCGCCGTGCATGGAAAGCTGCCAACGTCAGCTGCTCCAGCAGTAGACGACTATGGGAAGTATGAGCATACGAAAGTCTACCCGTCCTATGTTATCAGGTATTGTCTGGACATCGTCCGGGAGCTGACAGAGGTGCCCGCAGATAACGTCGTCGACTTCCCTGCTCGCAAAGGAGCTAAGATCGTAAAGATCGCAACTCGGCACAAGCCGAAGCAGTCGTAACGACTCTCCCCCACCACAATCCAACTCTAGAGGAGTACCGGTCATGGCAAACCATGGCGCAAAAAAGACAGCGGCGAAGCAGAGCAAGAAGGCAAAGCACTTCAAGCATTTCGCCAAGATATGGAATGACGTGCGGAGCTACCCAGCACGATACGATCTCGAGCGAGTATTTGGGAAGAAATTCTCCTCGATACAAGCCGAATTCCAGGCGCTCACGGATTATCGTCTGCGGCACCGTGACCTTGAGTTGCCGGAACTCTTCTGGCGACAATCGAAGACTGGCGGCATCGCAGCTGTTCCTGAAGGCGTTAGAAGTCAGCTCGACGAGTTCCGCATCGACGTCAAAAAAGTCCAGGCCGCAAAGTGTATCATTGTCACCGGGCATCAATACGGTGGCAACATCAACAGCTGGTTCTGGGCTTCTCTCAAAAACTTAGAGAAAGAGCGCGATGCACAGATCGTCGTCTTACCGATCAAGTATGGGCCGGTGAAGACGGCATACCAAAAAGCGACACAGACGCGTTTCCTCACCAGCACCTTCCCTGGAGAACTCCGTGGGCATGTTCTGTTCGAGGATCTGAAGCTATGTGGCGGGGAACTCATACTCTCTGTCATGCGTATGCGCCCGACCTTGGAACGCTTCCTCACCGACGCGGTGTGCGAACGTGGAGGAGTTGCATCGCACATCTATGCGGCACCGAAGCTCGAACTCGTTCATCGGATGAATATGGGCGCCCACTACCCGAAAGCGGTAATGACGAGCGGTGCGGCAAATTATCCTGCGTATCATGTCGATAATCTGGGGCAGCAGGACCGTGTCGGTGAGATCGCAACCGATCAACACACGTTCGCGGCGATTGTTGTCGAAATCGATGGCAACTCGTTCCACTTCCGTCAGCTTTTGGCAAACAAAAAGGGCGAGTTCTACGACATCAACCCCAAGAAAGGTGGTGCGGACTTCTTCACTCCTGAAGGAGTCACTCATTGCCCCGATGATGTCGATACACTCTATGGTGGCGATCTCCATATCGGGATGACCGATCCGTTTGTCGAGCAAGCAACATTCGGCAAGCATGGCGTCGTTCACACACTCAGTCCAAAGCATGTCGTCGTCGCAGATGACATCGATGCGTGGAGCGTGAATTGGTACGACCGCGTCTTGCAGGGTTCTCGACAAGCATGGAAAGCAACATGGGGACTCAATAGCCTCGAGCTCGAGATGCGCGTCGCGACCGGCAAGCTAAAGTGGGTCTACAAGCAAACGACATCCTTCGTGCCAAACGCACGGGTCCATCGTATTGCGGCTAATCATCCGGAGATGGTGAGCAGGTATATCGACTCGGGAGAATTCACGAGGCCTGGCCAAGAGATCAACCGCCGCATCGGCGGGAAGATGTTCAATGCCATGCAAGATAGCTTACCACCGCCACAGTTCACCACGGTGCAGATTGGCGACGAGACATATCCAGACTTCGTACCGGGATCACTCAACCAACGAGCAATCGATCCCGTTATTTGGTATTTCCGGGAACATTGCCCGGAGATTATCTCGCACGCCCGTCAAGATGCGCTGCTCCTTCCGGAAAAAGGCAAACACCAGATCCTATGTTCGCTTCACGGCGACATCGGGCTCCGGGGCGGCGATACAAGAAGTACGAAGGCACTCCGTAAGGTGGGCTGGCGTACCTTCCTCGGCCACAACCATTCGGCCGAGATCGATGGGCCGGCATGGCGTGTGGGAACGAAGACCACTCGAACGCAACACTATGTGCAGTTCCCCGATACGGCATGGTCCCAAAGCGATGGGATCATCTTTAGAAGTGGCCAGCGCATGATCATCAACTACGTCACTATCGGCGGCGTCGCGCGATGGTATGGAGAGCGTCAATGGGGCAACGGAAAGCACAAGCATCGGTGACATCGAATACCTATCGGAGAATCGCGCTCGCGCGATTCTCCTCCTTTTGAAGTCCGCTCGAGTCGCGGGCTTCTTGGGAATTGTTCTTTCACAACTCAAGATGAGAGGGATGCATCATGGGCGAGACATTCGTCGAGATGCTCTTGAATAACATGATGACGCTCTTACCGTTTGTCATCATCATGTCTTACGAAGGCGGCGTCCGGTGGACCTTGGGTCGCAATCCTCGTGAACTAAAGCCTGGGTTTCATTGGAAATGGTGGTTCTTTCACCAAATCGAGCGGATGTCTGTGGTAGATCAGGTGATCGAATTACAGATCCAGTCAGTCATTACGCAAGATGGGGAGTTGGTTTGTTTCTCGGTCAACATCGGCTTCCATATTGTGGATGTAGTCGCTCACTTTTGTGGCGTTCAGGATTTCATTGAATCGACGCGGGCGTTGGCGATGACCCACCTCGCGAAGGAGGTCCGAAAGAAACCCTATCAAGACCTCGTGACAGATCTAAGCAAGCTCGAACGATCTCTCCAAGGAACACTCACCACGCGTCTCAAAGACTGGGGCACGGAGATCTTCTCTGTCGGATTCACGAACTTTGCCAAAGTCCCGCTGCAAGTACGTATCTTCGGTGACTCATCCGTGCATATCTAGGATTGATTACGAACGTTTCTAGCATCGGAGAACTCTGCCCGGTGAGTTCTCCTCCTTTTGAAACCTGCCACGTGAGGCGCACAGCCTTTTATGTGGTCGGCTTCTCGGGAGTTTCCCGATGTTCTTTTCTGTTGAGGCGGTGCGGTCTCTGCATACCCTGTCCAGCAAGCTCGGCATCAATGGTGGTGCCTGGCTCAACTGGATGGATCGTGCAATGACCAAACGACTTCCTCTAACCCTCTTTGAGGCTTACAAGACTGATCTTGAGACGACGGTGGACGCACTGTTCGAGAAATTCGACGACGCGGGCGGCGATCGTCTTTCTGCCAATCTGTATCTCACCCTCAGCGCAACCGGTCTCGATGGCGCCGAGGCAAGTGAGACTCAACTCGATATCGGCTACAACGATGAGAGCGACAGGAACGATGTCCTGTCGGCGACGGAAAAGTACTTGGAAGACTCCGACGCCGGCGAGAGCGAGTTCCGCGTGAGCTTCAAGCTCGAGGATCGTGCGGAAGGCGGCGTCTCGGTCGAAGACGAACTCGATGTCAGCTACGAGGTCGTTGACGGCACGGGCGAGGCCGCAGCCAACGAATAGTTCCTGGTTGCCGAATCGACCTGCAACGGCGACTCGACAAGTCGCCAAGACTCGGGGAATCCGCTCGCGGATTCCCCTCCCCATGAAGCTTGCCACGCGGGACATGTGGTCGGCTTTTAGGGAAAACCCTACTGCTCTTTGAAATTGAGGTCACACCATGGACTTATCAGACATCGCAAATGCCACCTTCGAAAGTTTGTGCATCGGTTTTACCGGGCTCAATCTACTCGCCATCCTCCGCGATAAACAGGTGCGAGGATTCAGTCTCATCACAAGCTTATTTTTCGTCACGTGGACAATTTGGAATGTGTTCTATTACGCGAGCTTACGACAGCCGGTAAGTGTGTGGGGAACATTCGCTGCAAATGTTCAATACACCAACTACATCTTCCTCGTGTTCTATTACGTATGGCTCGAGCGAAACAATCAACAAGAAGTCCGAATGTGGAGGTTGTTCGGGCAGAGTATGACGCTTGCTGTCTACCTCGCGCTCGGTCTATTGCTCGCTCGCATGGGATTTACCTATCATGCAGGTTCTGCCTGGCCAGATGCCTTGAACGGATTCTTCGAGACTGGGGGTGGAATTTTCTCTCTACTCAATTGCAAGGCGATCCTGCGAGACCAGGAGTTGAAGGGGGCGAGTCTAATCGCCTTCTGCTTCTACGTGCTGTGGGGTCTTTGGAATCTGTACTATTACCCACACCTCGGGCAGTACCTGAGTTGGTACGGCGGAATACTGATCGTCCTCGTCAACAGCTGGTACATATACCTCATCCTGTACTTCCGTGTACAAAAGGTGCGGGTATCAATTAAGCCTGTGATGGACTAGACGCGTGGCTATTGGAGAATCACGACTCTGCGTCGCGATTCTCCTCCCTTTGAAACTCATGACCACAGTCGCGAGTTTCTCGGGAGTAGTCCCGATGGTCTTTCAAACTTATGGAGAAGTTGCTATGTCGAAGCTCACTCTAGAAAAAGTCCGTACGATTATCGACGGAGAAACAGCATTCGCCCAGAAGTGGGACGATAATCGCCCCGAGGGAAGTCTTGCTGACGCTCAAAAGCCTGTCGAGTACTGGCTTTATATGATGGAAACCTACCTTATGGCGGCGAGAAATTCGATGGTTCTGAACTATGACAAGACCGTAGCGCTCGCGAACCTTCGTTGTGTGCTCAGTCTCGGCGAGAAATGCGCCATGTTCCACGGACTCCCGGCACGGGAGGACGAGAAGGATATTTACTGATGCCTCACAGCTATCGCGTTATCAATGGGCGGGGAGTCGAGGTCTCGACCTCGACTCCAGGAGTTCTCGCGGGCTGGCGCAGGGGGAAAATCTACGGACGGTTGGATTGCACAAGCGGCATGCGTATGAAGCAAAAGAATCGGGTTTTTTCTCTTCTCGAGAGGCAGCACTCAACGCCGGCTATCGAGCCTGCAAAAAATGCAAACCGTGAGGAGTGCCTGGAGAATCGCTCACGATTCTCCTCCTTCTGAAGCTTGCCACGTGAGGCGCACGGCCTTTTACGTGGTCGGCTTCTCGGGAGTTTCCCGATGTTCTTTCACTGAGGGAGAAACGCATGTCTGTACAAGTCGTATCTGGGTCGCGGCCTTTTGTCGCGACCACTCAACGAACCCGGCCACGACGGGCACGTATGTACTTCGCGCGTCCACCGTTACTTGGTGCCCGTGTCGAGCAGTTGATCATCGAGGTGTTTACCACTCGTGGATATGAGGTCGTAAATCCTGATGATAGTCAGTTGAGGGACTGGACTAATGTTGCCGAATCCTGCGATACGTGCTTTTTCGTCCCCTTCCCCGAGACGATGGCGATCAAGAAGCTGCTACCATCAAACAAGCCACGAGTCAGTGTCTACATCGCGTTTGTGGTAAACGCTTTCGTCGAACGGGAAAAGCCTGTATATTGGGCGCGGCCAGATATTCGCAGGGCTGCAGAACTACGCTTGCGGACCTTCGAGGACTGGGACGAATTCCGTCTGCTTTCGGTGGCGGAGACGGAGCTGCTGCTTGCAACAAAGTGAGGGGAGCGAGAATGAACCATGGACACTCTATATCTCGAATGCATTCTGATGATCCTGTCGAAGACAAATTGACAGTCGTGATGGCACTGAATGAACTCCTCCGCAAAGAGAAGGCTGTGGTCCAGATTGGATTTACAAGGACTCGGCAGATCGGTGTTGAGGGTGAGTTTGAGATCTGGTGCAGAAGCGTCAACGAACCGATTGACTTTGAATACGGGGTTGTAGTTGTGATGGATGGGAACCCCGAAGATGGTGACGATGACCTCACGAGAGACGCAGACAGGCTTTCAGAAGAGGGATGTGAACCAATCGCATTGCTGAGGGTGCGTTCTGAATGCGACGATCTCGATGAGTGTCATGGGCTCATCTTTTACAAAAAGCCGAAGGGTTGAGTGATCGAGGGAGCCGTGCGCGGCTCCCTTTTCTTTTTAGAAAAGTCTTACTTGATGACTCCACTCCCCTCCGCGTTCCGTATGATAGTCGTCACGAGCTTCAGGTACGTGTCCATATCTTTGGCTGAAAGTCCGCGCGCAAGTGGGATGAAGAATTCCATGAATTGCCGCTGCATGAGATGCACGATCTTCGCGCCTTCTTTCGTGAGGATGATGTACTTCTTGCGATGATCGACTTTGTCTTCGGTGACTGTGATGAGATTGCGCTTGGCGAGCTTCGTCACGATGACCGTCATGAACGATTGCTGGACGCCCACCTCATGGGCTATTTCGGTGATGGCCATCGGCTTCTTGCGGTGATTGAGGAGTCCGAGGATTATCCATTCGACCGATTGCAACTGGAAGGGGCGCAGCGCCGCGGCAAGTCGGTGCTTGGTGATGCGATGAAACTTGCTCTGGAGCAGGGCGATTTTCGTCGCTTTGAGGTTGAGATGTTCCTCATGCATTGGGCACCAGTGTAGCACAACAGACAAAACGACTGAACAATAGTATTCTAGGCATATGGACACGTTGCGCGCTCTACAAGAAAGGTATATTTATCAACTCTTCCGGGTTGGTATTTTCCTCAAGGGAATGCTTTCACTGGTGGAAATCTTTGTCGGTATAGCAGCAATATTCGTCAGTCCGGCTTCTATCGGCAACGCCATCATAACCGCGAGCCAGAATCGTCTGGCTGATGACCCAGACAGCTTCATTGCGCTTCATGCGCTGCCCTTAGCGCGGGCTTTTTCACTCACTCCCCATGCATTCTTCGCACTCTATCTCTTGACCCGTGGTGTCATCAAACTCGTCCTCGTCATTGCACTTCTTAAGAACAAAATCTGGGCGTATCCAGCGGCACTTGCGGTGCTTGGGCTCTTCCTGCTCTTTGAGATCTACGAGGTGATATTCAAACATTCGCTGCTCTTTATTATGTTCACGATCTTCGACATCATGGTGGTGTGGCTTATCTGGCATGAGTACGGAGTGGTGCGTACACGCAACAACACAGCAAACACAAGCAACAGCAATGTGGTAGGCTAGTCGCTATGCTTACCATTCTTCAAGCGCTCATTCTCGGAACGCTGCAGGGCGTCTCTGAACTCTTCCCCATTTCAAGCCTCGGACACAGTGTGCTCGTGCCGGCACTCTTGCATTGGAATATCGATCAATCGAGTGATGCCTTCCTCTCGTTCGTCGTCCTCACACACCTGGCGACCGCACTCGCGCTCCTTCTCTTCTTCTATCGTGATTGGGCACGCATCATTCGCGACCTCTATCGCTCATTCTTGAATCAACGAATCGAGACCGTGCATGCACGTATCGGTCTGCTCATCGTGATGAGCTCGCTGCCGGTCGGTTTGCTCGGTCTCTTATTCCAGACCAAGTTGCAACTACTCTTCGCTGCACCGAAGCTCGTTGCACTGGTACTTGTGGGTAACGGCATTATGCTCTTTATCGCGGAGTGGTTGTGTTCGAGTGCACAAAGCGGCGCGGATGACCGCAAGCTCGCGCGGATGTCGTGGATGCAGGCGTTTACGATCGGGCTTGCGCAGTGCCTCGCACTCATCCCTGGGCTTTCGCGCACTGGTGTGACGATGGCCGCCGGGCTCGGCAACGGCTTTTCGCGCGATAACGCCGCGCGATATTCATTCC
Source organism: Minisyncoccota bacterium (assembly GCA_035541295.1). Classification (GTDB taxonomy): domain Bacteria; phylum Patescibacteriota; class Minisyncoccia; order Phycocordibacterales; family UBA2100; genus UBA10103. The sequence goes on along the minus strand of DATKNP010000005.1, from coordinate 11,461 downwards.
TCCTCGCGACGCCAGTGATCTTCGCTGCGGCATTACTGAAAGTCCCACGCATCATCACGCATCACGGCGAATGGAGCCCTGCATTGGTCGGCTTTTGTGCTGCTTTCATTGCCGCCTACCTTTCCGTCCGTTATCTCACCACATACTTCCAAACCAAAACGCTCAGGCCATTCGCGCTCTACTGCATTGTCGCCGGTATTGTTTCGCTTGTGTTACTCACGATGTAGAATTCACTCATTATAGGACAAGGCGATGGCACAGGGACACTCACTAAGATTGTTGCTTTTGAAATTGATGGTAAGGCAGTGTCCAAAGATGAGTTCGATGAATTTCGAAAAGGATTAGAAGAGATCCTAGGAACGTATATTTGCAAAAAAGATGGTCGGCGGAGGAATGGTCATCATCGATGCGCAAGATGCGAACGGATCCGTCTGGAATATCCGTGACCTGACTCGTAACGACAAATCCTCGGTAACAGCAACACACCATTCTTGATTGGCAGAATTGCTGGGGGTCTGGGACGATGTTGGGACCTTTTTACAACCATGCTAGGGTTCTGTGCAGATCAAGCGCAAAAAGGAGTCTGTCCGATGGTAAGAAAGAAAATCGGCGAACTCGTCGAGAGCGACACGACATTGGCGACTTTTCGCCGTGCAAACGGCAAGAGTTATTGTCTCCTCCCTCCTCGAGGATACAGCTACAGTTCTGTGACTGGACTGGAATCTCATCTCCCATTTCCCCCCAAACAACAAATTGAAGTGGAGGTGGAAGAAAAGAAAGATGGGTCCCTCCACGCCTATATAATCGGCGAGGTAGAGGACATTGATCCGGAAGAAGAGGTCGAGGTTTTATGGGAGGCTAAACCAAAACCGAAAGAGCCCGAGTGGGATGATTTAGATCCGATACCGTACTGACTATTAGTGTTACTTTCGACCGCGCGACATTCGTCGCGCGGTTTACATTTTTTTGCATAAACTTATTTGCTGGGAGTCTGGGACGATATTGGAACTATTTTATTAGGCTCAAGTCTCCATTAAGAATTATCGGGGACATGGCTTCCATCTCATCTCGATAACTTACGTCAGGAAGCGGATTGAGTACAAAGAGATGCTTTCCTAGGACATAGCCAAAACCCATCTCCAAAAAAGTATTTCCGCCTATGTAATACCGTATCCCCTTCTTATCTGCATTAACAACTAAGACAGCATCGTATTCCTTAATGTGCTCGTAATAACGCTTAATGAGGTCATTTTCTTTTTTATCTTTAGCACGCTCGCCTTCGCTCACATGTATAAAATTATTGTCTCTGTACTTCTTTACGCCCCATGGTATTTCTACTTCAAGGCCTTGCTGTCTTAAGGCTTCTTCGGCTTTAAGCATCTCGTCTGATGCTGAAATAGAACCGCAAATGATTATCGATTTCATAGACAGAAATTGTAACACTACTGGCTGGCAGACTTGGATTCGAACCGGTCTCTTAAGTAATACAATGGCTAGCCTGAGATACTGACCGTCACGTAATCCGTTGCTGGATTATTTTGCGTGTCGAGACAGGAGATTGTGTAGACCGTGGCCTGCGTGAGGGGGACAGTCGCGGCGCCACCGGAGAGTGATGACTGATTGAAGCTTCCATCGGGTGAGGTCTCGCTGCAGCTGGTCACATTCTCAGTGTTCCAAAAGATGGTCGTGCGCGCGCCGAGCGGCACTGTCGATGGCACGGCCCAGATGTCGACGCGCGGTGGGATGAACGGTGCTTGTGTAGGAACAGGAGATGAAGGGGCAGTCGTTGAATGATTCGGAGTGGCGCTCGTTTGCACTGGTGTCTGCGTGAGAACGGTTTGTATCTGTGTTGATGCTGTTTGCGTCGTCGCAGTAGTTGATACAGGAGTACCAACGGTGAATCCTGATTGTGTACAGAGGCCATCGAAGAACGATGGTGGGATGATGCTGGCGATGAATCCGCTCGCCCAGGGGCGTGACTGACACCAACCGCTTATGAGATTGTTGACGAATCCGCCGATCGCATCTCCACCGAAAAAGCTCGACGTCTCGGAATTGGCATTGGTATCGACGTTGTTGGCGACGAAGGTCCCGCCCGAGCCGGTCGTCTGTATCGCACCGGTAAGGCCGGGTGTAAGTGTTGCAGTCTGGGTGTTGGGCGGTTGGAAGGTACCAGTCACGTTCGCGGTCGTGGTGAGATCGGGGTTTATCGTAGTAGTCGTGTCAGTGGTGTTACTGTTTGTGTTTGTATTGTTATTTGTATTATTGTTTGCATTGTTGTTTGTACTCGTGTTTGACGCCGTCGTCACAACGACCGTAGCGGTATTACTGTACTGGAGTGAGATGCCAGATTTGAGTGTCACGGTGTAGGTACCGGGTGTTGTATAGCTGTGTGTGGGAGTATTTACTTGAGCAATCGCTTCACAAGCTGAACCACTTGCTGGCGCAGCATATTGCATCGTGATATCGGTCGAGCCGTCGCCCCACGAAAGATCATAGGCATCAGCACATGCGGCTTCGGAGGAAAACGTTGCGGTGACCGTAAGTGGAGCAACTCCACTCGTGGGTGATACAGAAATAGTGTCGGCGCTGCTGTTTCCATTATTATTAGTTGTACTGACTGAACATTTGCCAAGCGCTTGGGAGAGCGTATCGCAGGTGTTGCCGGGCGTCGTGGGTGATATAGAAGTGCTGTCAGGACTGCTGTTTCCATTATTATTAGTTGTATTGGCTGAACATTCGCCAAGCGCTTGGGAGAGTGCGTCACAGGTGTTGCCGGGCGTCGTGGGAGTGGTCGGCGCGACATAGTAGGCACACGGGTCGGATGATGGTGTCGAGACTTGATAGTAGCCGTTCGGACACGTGACAGCTCCCGGCGTCGTGCCGTTTGTGTTAAGTGGATTGGATGAGCCGGAGCCAGATCCACTCCCACTCTTACCCTGCATGAGCTGGCCGAGAAGCTGGCCGAGTGCTTGGCCGAGCTGGCCGAGCGGACCAAGTGCGTTGCCTATACCGCCGAGGCCTGATGCGCTGGTCGCCTTACAACCGGTTATTTCGCAGAATCCACTGGCAACTCCCCCACTCGATGGACTCGCACATGGATGAGAAGCGGCTCCCCCGGGACTACCGATGCATTGTATTTCAGGATGTGGCGGATTGGTCGAATATGCCTGTCGTTGTAGTGTTGTGCATACCGCAATGCAAGCCGTGTCTGCTCTAGATGCAGTATTTATTATTTGTGCCATCGCACGGTGCGGCATGAAGACCGCAGCAGACACAGCAAGAACACACAGTACCGTGACAAAAAGTAACGCCTTCACTTCTCTCGAAAGAGAAAACATATCTCAAATCTTATCACACACTCGAGAGCACAAACCGCTCAAGTGCATATTCGAGGTCTTCTCCCTGCCGCCGCGCCTCATGGGGTAATTGTGCAAGTTCGGCGATGAATCGCCGAGCACGGAGAGCATCGGCGTCGCCGCGGGACTTGATCAACATATCCTTCGCCGCCCAGAAGAGCACACCATGTATCGCCTCAGGTGCGGCATCGTTCAAGAGCTCACGTTGATATCCGATCCAGAGTGCCTTCTTGTTGCCCGCGCGCAGTGCGTTCGCGAGTGCGAAAATCGTCGTACCAGCATCTGGCTTTTTCGCCATATCGAAACGTTCGGATTTTTCGGCATATTTCTCGAGCATCTTTCTCGCCGCAGCGTCCGGCTTCTCTTCGAGTATGAAAAATCGATCGGCCGAAGACTTCAGGGTGGAGAGTTCCTCTAAAAGGAGGTTCCGCATTTCGTCGTTCTCCAAAACATTTTCTAGCACCACAACGCGCTCAGTGGCAAACATGCCGCCGGATGAAAGTGCCGCACGCAAATCCTCGGGTTTATTTGCATCACTGATGCGAACGATCGCTCCACTTCTTTTCTGTGACGTCGCAACCACCGCATTCATTGCCGTGCGCGCCTTCGTCCTATCGATGCCGGTAAAAAGATACAGCATGATATCAATCGCGAGATAATTTCTCCATCTCCCCCCAATGTTCCCCGATGGATGCCTCGGCAACAATGGGCACGTTCGACAATCGTTCACGCGGTGCCGCTTGCTCCATTACGGTGCGCAGTGTGCGTGCGATTTCCTCGGCGTCTTCTTTCGAAACTTCGTAGACTAATTCATCGTGCACCTGGAGCACGAGCTTGACCTTTTGTCGCCACTTATGTTTCTCAATGAGCGCATCGGCAGCCACCATCGCAAGCTTAATGATGTCTGCTTGGGTGCCTTGGATGGGGGCGTTCACTGCCATACGCTCTGCTTGTGCCACGATACCCGGCAGCGAGGATTTGAATCCGGGGAAATAGCGGCGACGCCCGAAGAGTGTCTCGGTGTAGCCATTCTGTGCTGCTTCAAATTTTATTCTGTCGATCCATTCGCGCAAACCGGAAAAATTCTTGAAGTAATCCGCAAGGTACTGCGCCGCATCGTCGCGCGAGACACCGACCCCCAGATTCGCTCGCAGCGCATTGACACCCATACCGTAGAGAATACCGAAGTTGATGACTTTGGCACGCCGGCGCATTTCGCGATCAACATTCTCTGGTGCCACACCAAATACCTCGGCAGCAACAGCCGTATGTACATCGCCACCTTCTTTGAATACGTGGATGAGTTTTTCATCCCCCGAAAGTCCGGCGGCGATGCGCAGCTCTATCTGCGAATAATCAATTGCCACGAGCACATTACCAGCATCGGCCGTAAATGCGGTTCGGATGCGGCGCCCTTGATCCGTTTTGATCGGGATGTTTTGGAGGTTTGGTGATTCGCTCGCCATACGTCCGGTCGTCGTCCCCGCTTGAAGGAATTGCGCGTGCAGGCGGCCGTCGTCGGCGATGAGCGCGGGTATCTTTTCGATATAGGTCGAGAGGAGCTTCTGGAGCTCGCGGTACGCGAGCACGTCCGCGATGATAGGGTGTGCGCCAGTGAGTTTCGCCAGCTCTTCTTCACGCGTCGTGCGCGCACCAGTCGCCGTTTTTTTCTGTTTCTCGGGGACGATCTTGAGCTCGTCGTAGAGGACGACACCAAGCTGTTTGGGTGAATTGATGTTGAATTCGTGTCCGGCTGCAGCAAAGATTCTCCCCGCAAGCATACCGAGCTCTTTGTTGTATTCCTTCGCGAGCATCTTGAGCTTCACCGCATCAACCCGTATACCGTCTTCGTGCATCCGTCGTGCAATGGGAATGAGCGGCTTCTCGATGCGTTCATATATCTCCATGAGCCGGCCGGTTTTTGCAAGATCTTCAAAAATCTCTCGACGTGCCTGCTCGAAGTCGTCGGTATTGCGTGCGGTCAGAATATCTTCAAGCGATGGGTTGCTGGTATCCGAATGCAGGAGCCAGAGTGCCACCGATGTTTCTGCAAGCGACTGTGCATCGATGTCGGCGCGCGCTACTACAGCCTCCGGGTTTTGTTCGAACACCGCTCCTGCCGCGGCATCACGCACGTGGCTCACTGTATGCACACGCTCCTTGAGCGACTTGAACTCGAGCTCATCGCACAAGGCATCGACAGTTGCAAGATGTTCCGCGAGTCGCCACGGTGTGGGTGGCAGCACAAATTGAATCGGTGCGTCATGACTAATGGTCGCGAGCGTTTTCGATATCATCGCCTCAGCGCGATGTTCCTTGAGTAGTTCGATGATGCGCGGTTTGATGCCAATGTGAGCAAGTGTCTCTGGCTTGGTGTCGAGTGCAGCATATAGTTCATCGAGTGAGCCACACTTCTGTATAAGCTCGGTCGCAGTCTTCTCGCCGATTCCTTTCACCCCAGGAATATTGTCGGAGGGATCTCCACGCAGTGCTTTGTAATCAACCACGCTCTCTGGCCCGAATCCGTAACGCTCACGTACGCGATCCTCATCATAGAGAATGGTGTCGGTGAGACCTTTGCGCATCGTGTAGACACTTACCGACGGTGAAACGAGTTGGAGTGTGTCCATGTCGCCCGAGGCAATGATTGTTTCGATATCATCTTGCCCTTTCAGTTCATGGACGATCGTTCCAAGGCAATCATCTGCTTCGTAACCGGGTGCTTGATAGACTGGTATGCCAAATGCTTTGAAAACATCCGGTGCGCGTTCGAGCTGACGGATGAGCTCATCTTCGGTCTTCACGCGGGTGCCTTTGTAATCTTGAAAAAGTTCGTGCCGATGCGTGCCGCCGGGCAAATCCCGCGTTGCAACTACATACTCGGGCTTGAGATCATCGACGATCCGCAGCAGCATCGATATCAGCCCATACAGCGCACCAGTCGGCTCGCCCTTGGTCGATGAGAAATCGGGCAGCGCGTGGTACGCACGATGTAATATCGCGTGCGAATCGAGCAGTACGAGCCGTGCCGGTTTTGATCCGACAGTTTTTGATTGTTTCTTAGCCATAGGTGATCGTGCGTGAACCATCCATTCCGGAAAGAGTAACGTGGGTGGCGTCCGGTGGGAGGAGTGCGGCAACATGCTCCGGCCATTCAATGACGATGAGATTCGTGGGGTCGGTAATTAATTCATTCCATCCGAGCACCTCGAGTTCGTGCGGATCTTTCAGGCGATACGCATCAATATGAATGAGTCGGGTGAATTTTTGACCCATGAGCTGGTATATCTTCTCGATGACAAATGTGGGGCTCGTCACCTGCTCCTCCACGCCGAGTGCTTGCGCAATACCTTGGGCAAAGGTGGTCTTGCCCGCTCCTAAATTTCCAGAGAGGGCGATTAGTGTCGCGCTATGTTCGCGCGGCGCGAGCATGCTGACCAAACGAGCTGATTCTACCTGCATCTCCGCTGCGCCTCGAACTTCCATGGTGGGATTGTAGCATTTGGGAATTCTCTTCAGAGATGCGCTACAATAGGCGCAATGGCAACACCGTTTAATGAGAAAAAAGCCGAGGAGCGCTTGCAGGAGCTGCGGAGCCGCGAAGAAGAGCAGCTCGCACAGATGCTTTCGAATAAATATGGCATCGAATACGTCGATCTCACCGACAAGTCCATCGATACTGATGCGCTCCGTCTCGTCCCCGAAGCAGAAGCACGCGCTGCAGAGGTAGCGGTCTTCCACCGACTCAATAAGAGCCTCCTTGTCGCAATGCGCTCCCCGGAACGTGCTGATTCACTCACCTCCATAGCGAATCTCGAGCATATGGGCTATGCGGTACGACGCTTCATTGCCTCGAAAGCCTCACTCGAACATGCTTGGGATCGCTACCACGACATTTCCTTCGCGACCGAAACAGAAGCCGGCATCCTCACCCTTTCCAACGAAACCATCATGCAGATGCTCCAGAAGCTCCGCACGATGGATGATGTCCGCAACGAAATAGCAGCGCATGCGGGCAGTAAAGATACTCATCGTATCTCACGCGTGCTTGAAATAATCATGGCGGGGGCGCTCTCACTCGGTGCATCCGATGTGCACATGGAACCAGAGGAAAAATCCGTTCGTATGCGCTATCGTCTCGACGGTGTCTTGGTCGAGGTTACCACCTTCGACCAGCCGACCTATGCCTTGATAGCTTCAAGGCTCAAACTGCTCTCGGGTCTCAAGCTCAACGTGAAGAATACCGCACAAGATGGACGCTTCTCCATTGTCGTCAATGAGAAAGAAATAGAGATACGTACGAGCGTTCTGCCGGGCGCGTACAACGAGACAATCGTTATGCGCGTACTCGATCCTTCGACCATCGCGCTGCCCATGGAGGCGCTCGGTTTCGACAAATACCTTATGGAACTTTTTCAGCATGAAATAGCCAAGCCAAACGGTATGATCCTCAATACGGGACCGACCGGCTCGGGAAAGACGACGACCTTGTATGCATTTTTGCGACAGGTCTCCGAACCTGGTATCAAAGTCGTGACGATCGAAGATCCTATCGAATACCACCTGCCCGGCGTCGTCCAGACGCAGGTTTCAAAAGATTATACGTTCGCACTGGGGCTTCGCAGTACATTGCGCCAAGATCCGGATGTCATCATGGTCGGCGAGATCCGCGATGCCGAGGTGGCATCGACCGCCGTACAAGCATCACTCACCGGTCACCTCGTGTTCTCAACATTGCACACCAACGACGCAGCGGGCACCTTCCCCCGACTCATCGATATGGGCATCAGTGCCGATATTCTCGCCGCATCGCTTACGATAGCGATGGCACAACGTCTCGTGCGTCGGCTGTGTCCTCATTGCCGTGTCCCCACACCAATTATCGGAGAAGAGCGGAGGATTTTGGATCTCCTGCTTAAGAATATTCCGCACGCCGACGAGCTACCCGAGAACCGCGATACAATGTGGACGCCGAAAGGTTGTGAGAAATGCGGTGGCGTCGGCTACAAGGGACGCATCGCGGTCGTCGAGGTTATTACGATGGACCGTGCGATAGAGACGACCATTCGCGCGACATCGAGCGAACGTGAAATATGGAAAGCGGCGCGCCCACAAAATATCCGCCGCATGTCGCAGGATGGTGCAGTCAAAATTCTCCAGGGAGTGACGTCGTTCGAGGAACTTTCGCGCGTGGTCGACCTCACCGATGAAACAATGCTTGATGGGATTAATAGTTGACTAATCGTTAATGAACTATAGGCACTCGTATGTGCCTAGAATACGCAACATAATCCACCGAGAGGACAGTTTGCAATTTGCGTTTGGATGATACGCTGATATAAGTCAAAAGACGGAGACAGAATTCTCTTAGCAACACTTTCATGGAAAGGTGTACCGGTATCTAAGGATAGGAGCAGTACTAGTGGCAAGCCAGTAGACCGCATCCGTCCTCGAAAAAGATACGTTTGCTAAGAGAATTCTATCTCCGTCTTCACCTTAGGTGAGTTGGTATGTGATGAAATAGGGTACCTCAAACCGGAGGGAGTATAGCATACTAGAAATAAAAGTCAATACCGTAAAAAGGCTTCGTCTTCACGGTACTGTCCCCGTACAAGGACTCCATCCTCACGGGGCAAGTCCCGAAATAGAGCTTGAATTGCCTCATCGCCCACGTCTGACGCGGCCGGAGAGCCAGATAATATGATAAATCCCGAGAAACAGACTATAGAAAAGAGTCCCCGCTCGCTCGACCAGGCGCTGCGCCCCGATTCGTGGGAACAATACGTCGGCCAACCGGGAATAAAGGAGAATCTTCGCATCCTCCTCACTGCCGCACGTGGCCGCAACCACCAAGCCGAGCACATCTTACTCTACGGACCACCAGGTTTGGGTAAGACCACGCTCGCACATTTGATAACGAAAGAGATCGGCTCATCGTTGCGTGCGACGTCGGGACCTGCTATCGAGCGTGTCGGTGACCTTGCATCCATTCTCACCAATCTCTCTCCAGGTGATGTCCTCTTCATCGACGAAATCCATCGTCTTAATCGCACGATTGAAGAAGTTCTCTACCCCGCAATGGAATCCGGCGTACTTGATATCGTCATTGGTAAAGGCCCGGCCGCACGCACCGTGCAGCTCGAGCTTCCTCCCTTTACACTCATCGCGGCAACCACGCGCATTTCAATGCTCTCAGCGCCGCTGCGCAGTCGCTTCTCGGGCGGCACATTCCGTCTGCAATATTATTCTGAGGACGAACTTACTGAAATTTTGCGTCGGTCGGCGAAGATTCTCGGTATACACGTTGAGAATGACTCGCTCCATGAGATCGCTCGACGATCGCGTGCAACGCCACGCACCGCTAATTATCTGGTGAAACGCGCGCGCGACTTCGCTGAAGTAAATGAAGAGGCACTCGATGTGAAGACCGTCAAAAAAGCCTTGGCACTCCTTGAGATCGATGAGCTGGGCTTGAATCAGACTGACCGCGACATCCTTACCGTCATCGCCGATAAATTCCACGGTGGTCCCGTCGGTCTCAAGACCATCGCCGCCGCACTCTCCGAAGAAGAAGCGACCGTCGAAGAAGTGAACGAACCCTACCTCATGCAAGCCGGTCTCATCGAGCGCACGCCGCGCGGCCGCACCATTACACCCCGCGGCTACGAGCACATCGGGCTTGAGGTGCCGAAAATAGGCTCACTTGGAATATGAACCACCGCGCAGCAAGCTGTGCGGCATTACTTTGGAACCAAATTTACACAAATTCCCGTATGCGACGTGCCTATGCAAGTCATTTTTGTACCCGTGTGACGACGCCGACGATCTCCTGCAAGGAGATGAGTCCGAGACGCGAGGAGTCGAGGGCTCCGCTCGGAACGTCACCGAGGAGCAGGTAGCTTTTGGGAGGGATGGTGTGGTGGTAGTCCGTGGCATAGAGATCAAGCATCGTGATGCCATTGGTGGTGAGCTGGTACGGCGCTCCCGACGGCACGGCGGCTTCGTTGCCGTTGATAATGACCGAGCCGCTGGTGGCGATGGAAAACGTGTCGCCGGGGATGCCGGCCGCGCGCTTGATGACGGGGGCTTTGGGGTCGGCAGGGGTATTGAAAAGGACCAAGTCGCCGCGGTGGATGGTTGTGCAAGAAATCGCGGCAACCGTCACGTGCGAGCCGGGCGGGGCGCTCTCGTCAAGGCTTGTGCCGCGGACTTCGTAGGACGTGGTGGGACAGGCTGTGGCGCGTGATACGGCATACCAGACGATGCAGATCGCTATGAGTACGAGTGCCGCGATATACATGCGGGGACGGTTTGCTAAGACGGAGATGTTGTGTAGCGCTGGCTTCTCGGGGACAAGGTGAGAACCGCCTTTAATTATGCTTTCCATATGACTTGGAGATACGCGGACGGTAGATCAAAAGTTGCAGCAGAAGATTGGATTAGAAAGTGAGCAGTCGGATTTCTCGACTGAGGGGTAGTAGTTAGAGGGATTCATTCCATAAGAAAATCCGTAAATTCCACCGCTACCATTAGTCCAATGATCACAGACACCGTAGTAAACACTATAACTATAACTATTCACACTTCCCATTGGATCAAGCCATATAGTAGTGAAGCTAATTAAAGGAAATATCAATAAATTTAGATTTAGATTGCTGTAGCCGGTATTAGTATTGCTATTCGAGCCAAAGTACGCAGCCAACCTTGCAGCATTAGCGAAACTCCACCCACTCCCGAACTCTGCCTGGCATTTTGCTGTGGCACCGGCGATTCCCCCGAGATTGCCGTTGTAAGTCTGCTCAGTAACAGCACACATCGCCGGTGTAGTCCCTGCTCCTCCACCCCCACTCGCATCCACATACGCTTTGTTCACCGCATCACTCGGATTGATGGGAGCTAGGAGTCCCGTGACAGTCGGGGCAGTGATGGTGCCTTCGACCGCAAGCGCGGTGCTCGGCGATGAGCTTCCGACACCAACGTTGCCAGCGTTGTAGTAGATCGAACCACCCGTGCCAGCAGTCCACTGGCTCGCACCGACGAGCGTCGCAACCACCTGCTGGAGTGATTGCCACGTGCCTCCAGAGTTCTTGAAGTTGAGGATA
>DATKNP010000004.1:0-59845 GCA_035541295.1 Minisyncoccota bacterium | reverse complement strand
TGCATTCTGGAGATCGGTTTGATTCGAGAGCGTGCCCGTGATGCTGCCCCAAGTGCCGCCACCACTTCCGGTGATACAGGTACCATTCACGGCGAAGCACCCGGTGTTGATATTGAATCCGTTACTCGCGGTCGTGGTGCCAGTACCGAGATACGCCGTCCCTGAGATTGATACATTCGTCGTCGATGCATTGACGGATGTGAGTGTGTTGGTAGTTGTAGAGTAAGAAAAATTAGAACTTGCACCAAAACCACCAAAAGCATTGAACTGGACTTGTCCGTTTGTTCCAGCGACTGTGCTGCCTGCACCCCCTTGGTCGGCACCACATATAATATTCCCCGATGCATCTGTCGTAAGCTTGCCACCGTTGCCTAGTCCTGAACAGTTGGTTGAGGTGAGTGAGAGCCCCGTGAATGTCGAAGTGCCAGCAACAATGGAAGCGAACGTGGCATTCCCCGAGACTGACAAGTCCGATGCAGCGATAGATGTATTTGATATTGATCCACCAGTTATCGTAGGATTTGAGATCGCCGTACCAGTAAGCTGATCGATCGCATTCGTTTGTGCAGTGACATTATAGTTCTGACCGATCACTTGAGTATTCGCACCTGAAAGTCTGTAGATGCTTGCCGTCAGAGAATTGTTCAGTTCTTGTAAACGTTCTGTGAGTTCATTCTCAGAGACACCTCCCTCATTCACAATACGCTCCGTCTCAATAGTACGAACCACAACTGGCAGTGTGTTGGTAACGACTGTCGCAGGTGAGGGATTCGTATGTACGGGACTCGTTGTCGGGATGGGGATTGAAGCTGTAACGAGCGTCGTGCTTGCTTGTGGAATTGGCTGCGTGTTGGACTGCGCCAATGAGGTCCCGCTACTAGTATCGTGCTGAGTAACAGGATCATAGGACGTTACAGTTAATGCGATTGTGCCACGTCCTGCACTCACACTATCTTGAGGCATCATGCCAGGGATGACAGCATACAGAAATGCATTGGCATTCGTGTTGATGGAACGAGCAATCCCCTCGAACACTTGTTCAATGGATGAGATCGGATTCGTGGGACTGGCAACAGCGGCAAGTAACCTACCCGATGAATCATCGGCAACGGGAGTAGCTTCTATACCCATTGTACGAGCGATATCCTTCTGAACATTATTCAGCACCAGTGACGCTCCCTGAGGATTCACCATGGCATATGCCCCAAATGCAATGATCGAAATCGCAAGCAGCGCCGTCATTTTATGTACAATATCTATAAACGGAAGTGCATTCGACACAGGTATATGGCTAACCTGCAGCGCCGCATGCCCGACACCTGCCGGAATTTTTAATAGGGAGTCCAATCCGGCGGAAATTTTCTCGTGCGATTTTGTACTCTTATTAAAAAACTCGTAGTTATGAGCAGCTTTGATATCAATCCCTGAAAAATTATGCGGGTTCGGGGCTTTATAGCTTGGTCCCCAAGAAGCTTTAGCTACTGGTTGAATGCTACGAGCTATAACTCCATTTGCTTGAGCTTGTTGATATTCGGATGTTCGTTCTTGTACCAATGATTCACGACGCTTGCCTCGTAGATATTCTTGTGAGATCAAAAAAGATTGCAGCGATGTATTATCGACATACCAATTTTTACCAATTCTTTTTCCACGAATTCTTCCGGCGCGACAAAGTCTTCCAATATAATCACGTGTAAACCCCGAAGAGGTTGCCGCTTCGTTTGCGGAAATATATTTAAGTCCTTCAAAATATAAATCGTCACTCATGAGCAGGTCGGCAACACGATATCATTAATATATTACTAGATAATTCGTTTATATAATTTTATCTTCTTGGAAATCTGGGGATAAGAATTTCTTACACTTAATTTGTTTTTTATTACGACTCGGAATGATGTGGGTCGAGAAATAATAGAGATTTTTAAAATTTTGAGTTCAATTTAAACTGAAACTTATCCTATTGTGAATGGGTCTCGAAAAGATATTACTCGAGATGCCCTACTTTATAGTGCATCTATGCTTCGTGGAGATAGGATCTCGTCTACACGAGTAATAATTATCAATCCTATTCTACATTTATTTACTCGTCCGTATAAACGAAATTACTATATTTTATTAGATATTCTTTCATGGCGAGTAAATCAATCTCTTTTATATTGGAGTTCAGGTGAAAATGTGTCTTCAAAGGATCTTGTCAGCTGATTTAATGCATTCTCGCTTGCGATAATTACTATATTCGAATTTTTTTCCGAAGGAGTCTTCAATTTTAAAATTAAAACGAGAACCAATCCCATTAATAACAACAGGAATCCCCCAAAAGCGAGATAAATGAGATTCTTTTGAGATTCTTTCTTCGTATTGTTTTTGAAGTTCTCTGGAGGTGTTTTTTTGTCGTCTTGTGATCCTATTTTAATACTTTTCTTGCTTCCGATATCTTCAAATGTCTCTGAATTTTGTCCCTTCTGGCTATATTCGTTAGATTGTCTCTTTATTTCTATATCGTGAGTATCTTTAGAACGCAAAATCGGTCTTAAGTCTCTTGATTCGGGGGAGTATTGGAGTAACGGCATTTCCTGAATGTCAAGATGATCATCAGTAAGAACTGGTGTAGGCGAATATAGCCCAATCCCGACGGCATCCGCCTGCACTGCTGCTAATAAGGAGTCTTTTTCTTTTTTATGAGCCAGTAAACCATCTCGTTCCACGTACCAACGGCTGCCGACTTGCTTTGCGAGTAATTTGCCCGATCGTGCTAGTTGGCCGACATAATCTTGGTTATAACCTGTCAATTTCGATGCTCGACTAGCCGAGATATAGTTTTTTCCATCGAATGATACGAGTGCTTCTGTATCTTGGTCCTCTTGATAGCCATTTTCTTTAGACCTATGGTCTCTTTGGTTTGCGATCGGATTTGATCTGTAAGCTTCCAAAGAATTCATGTCGATATACCAGAGTCCTCCGACTCTTTTCGCCGCAATGTGACCCGCCCGAGCAAGCTGGCCGATGTAATCTTGTGCATATGCGCTTATTTCTGATGCTCGCTTAGACGAGACATATGTACTATCGCCTACTGGTATCTCTTCAACCATATAAGGTAGAGTATACTCGATACTGTTCGAGTGTGCTCGCCTCAATGGTGCACAATAAGAACGTCCTTAAGGTCAGAAGATTCGGGAATTGATTCTAATGCTTCAGATTGCTAAGAAAAGCTTTGCGCAAGGCTTGTGGGTCACCTGATCCTCGCAATGCCTTCATGCCCTGCCCAACAAGGAATTCAAGGACCGAATCTTTACCAGATTTGTATTCTCCCACAACCTTCGGATTATCAGCTACTATCTTTGCAATCAATGCGTCGAGGTCGAAAGCCGAGTTTTGCATCATAAGGCCTCTCTCTTTCGCCAGCTCTTCAGGTTGTCGGTTCTCCTCGATCGTAAGCCTCAAGAGATCTTTGCCTGAACGGGAAGATATTTTATTGCTCGCAATGAGATCGATTATTGATCTGAAATAATCTGCCGAAATTGGTACCGATATTTCAATTATTTCCTTTGATTCCGTATCTCGGCTGGAAGAATCTCGGATTATTTTCACCAGATCATTGGCGATATAGTTGGAGGCAAGTTTGATCTTCGTGCTATCAGTCTCGTTCGCGATAACCTCCTCAAAGAATGAGCCGAGTATTTTTTGATTCACGTACATTTGAGCATCTTCTGGATTAATACCGAGACTTTCGTATCGTACGCGCTTCTGGTTTGGTAGCTCTGGCAAACTCGATTGTATCCGAGATGGCTTGTAATATGGTATCTCGGAAAGACGAAGTGATGGAATATCGGGGTCTGGGAAGTAACGGTAGTCTGCACTGCCTTCTTTGCTTCGCTGTGGGAACGTCTCCTGCTTTGCCTCATCCCATCCGAGCGTCTGCTTGGTAAGGATCTCGCCACGATCAAGCATTCCCTGCTGACGCTTAATCTCATAGGCGACAGCACGCTCCATTGCTCTGAAGGAGTTGAGATTCTTGATCTCGACGTATGCAGCACTCCGAGTCCCCTTCTTGGCAACTGAAACATTGGCCTCTACGCGCATCTGACCCTTCTCCATATTGGCCTCGCTGACACCAAGCGTCCGTAGCAGAACCTGCAGCTCTCGCGCAAAGTCCCCCGCCTCTTGGGCGCTGTGCATGACGGGCTCAGTCACAAGCTCCATCAAAGGCACGCCTGACCTGTTGTAATCGATAAGGGTCGTACCAGTATTGTCATCGTGTATTGAGCTTGCGGTGTCTTCTTCGAGATGTATGCGTGTGATCTCAACGCCATTAAGGCTTCCGCCGGCGACTAATGGAAATTCGAATTGACTTATTTGATAGCCCTTGGGAAGGTCTGGATAAAAGTAATTCTTACGGTCAAATTCCGTGTAATCGGCCAGTGTGCTGCCGAGAGAGGCACCAACCTTCAAAACAAGCTCTAGTGCCTCGCAGTTGGGCACCGGCAGCGTCCCAGGGTGTGCAAGACAAACCGGACAGATATTCATATTCGGCCTCGTCTCATCTGGATCGTTCTTAGACGAGCAAAACATCTTTGTCTTGGTCTTCAGCTCTGCATGCACCTCAAGGCCTATTGTAGTCTCATACTCATCTGTCATTTTGATACTGTAACAAATTCAAACATCTTTCCAAGCGGTACCCTGTAGGTCTGCGATGACCTCAGAAGTACTTGAAGGATTGTTAGAATGCCTAGAATTCCTAATGCCGAGATTTCATTGATATATATGGATATCTCGGAATCCGATATGCGTGTATCGGAGAGACGATATAACGGATTAGGTACTATAGTCCGGATGTGTTATCCCCAGGCAGCCTTTTGAATCTAGGTCTTTTCCACGAGACGCCACTGCCCGCTCGCAATCAGTCGCTCCGCTTTCTTATACTTCATCTCCTGTATCTCAGATCCATTCGTAATGGTGACATGTTCGTTACGTCCGTATTCTTTCTTACTATCTTCTGTGGACGCTGTTATTGCAATTGCCGCCCGGCGAATCGCCTCCCCTTCCTGTGTCCCTGGCACAGGTGTCTGCGGATTCACTGTCACCTGAGGTATGAGCTCCCGTATGCGAGTGTTGTATGCTGCTTCCATTGCATGGAATAGATTGAGTCCTTCTTTTTTGTATTCGACGAGTGGATCTCGCTGACCATATGCACGCAAATTGACACTACTACGAAGATACTCCATTGCTTCGAGATGATCTACCCAAAGGAAGTCAATCGTCTGCAAGAGAAGTCGCCGAGTGTTTGGATAGAATGATTCTCCAAATTCGCGCCGCTTCTCTTCAAGAAGTTGGTAGAATGATTTGTCCTCGCCTCCGATCGAATTGAGTTCTGTATCGATCGTAACGGCATCACCGGTCAAAAGCGCGCGACGTCGACCATACACGCTCTGACGTTGGACATTCAATACATCATCGTACGAGAGCACGTGCTTGCGTGCATCGAAATTGAGTTCTTCTATTTTGGTTTGTGCCTTCTCGAGTGAACGCGTGATCATTGCATTGGATATCGGCTCATCTTCAGGAATCTTGAACGTGCCCATGACGCGCTTGAGTGTGTCTGATGCGAATACGCGCATCAGCGAATCGTCAAGCGAAACGAAGAATTGTGTCCTGCCGGGATCTCCCTGACGACCCGAACGACCACGAAGTTGATTATCGATGCGACGAGCCTCATGGCGCTCCGTGCCGAGTACAAATAATCCACCCAAATCCCGAACGGTAGCATATTCAACTTCTGAACTTGGATTGCCACCGAGCTTTATATCGACACCGCGTCCCGCCATATTGGTTGCAATAGTCACTGCACCCTTCCTTCCTGCTTGCGCGATAATCTCGCCCTCGCGCTCATGATTTTTCGCATTCAGAAGTTCGTGCGGAATACCTTCTTGTTTGAAATATGCCGAGAGTAATTCGTTCTTCTCGACAGACGCAGTACCGATCAAGACCGGAGTTCCCTTCTCGTGGAGTTCCTTGACCGTCTTCGCGATGGCACGCATCTTGCCGTTCTCACTCTGGAAAATAAGGTCTTCATCATCGATGCGTTTCGATGTGCGATTGGTGGGTACGACAACCGTGTTGAGTCCATACACCTTATAGAATTCTTCAGAGGAAGTGATAGCAGTACCCGTCATACCGGCAAGTTTCTCGTAGAGGCGGAAATAATTCTGAAATGTTATAGAGGCAAATGTGCGCGACTCTTGCTGGACGGTGACGCCTTCTTTTGCCTCAATAGCTTGGTGCAGACCATCGGACCACCTTCTCCCCGGCTGCATACGACCAGTCAACTCATCCACAATGACTACTTCCCCGCCGTGGACAACATAGTCTTTGTCGCGTCGATAAATAGCCTGCGCGCGTACTGCCGTCTCTAGGTGGTGGACAAATTTAATGCCCGCGTCGGTATAGATATTCTCGATCCCCAACTCCTTCTCCGCCTTCTCGATACCGGCATCCGTGAGCGCTATTTGTCGATGCTTCTCGTCGATCGTGTAATCATCTTCGGGTATGAGATGCGCTGCTATGGTGGCGAAGCGTGCGTAGAGAGATTCTGCATCAGCCACCGGTGCCGAAATGATGAGTGGCGTCCGTGCCTCGTCGATGAGTATCGAATCGATCTCGTCAACAATAGCGAAGTGATATGCGCCATCTTGTGGAAGTCGCTGACGCAGCTTTTCCGGTTCATATTCGAGGCTATCACGCAAATAATCGAAGCCGAATTCGTTGTTTGTACCATAGGTAATATCGGCGGCATAGGCATCGTGACGACTAACAGGACGGAGGAAATCGTGCATGACCTTGAAGCTGCCAACCTCATCTTCTGTTTTGATATCTTCCCGAGTCACGTGCGAAGGATCATACACATATGATGCTTCATGATTGATGACGCCAACCGAAAGTCCGAGTGCGTGATAAACCGCACCCATCCATGCTGCATCACGTCGAGAAAGATAATCGTTGACAGTGACTATATGTACACCCTTGCCCGTAAGCGCATTGAGGTAGCTTGGCAGAGTCGCGACAAGCGTCTTGCCTTCGCCGGTACGCATTTCTGCAATATCTCCGTTATGGAGAATCATCCCACCGATGAGCTGCACGTCGAAGTGCCGTTGGCCAAGGGTGCGTCGTGCGGCTTCTCGTACGGCAGCAAAAGCTTCCGGTGCAAGCTCGTCTAAGGTTGCACCTGCGGTGAGACGCTCTTTGAATTCGATAGTCACGAGCTTGAGAGCCTCGTCAGAAAGATCCTTAAAACGTGGCTCCAAATCGTTCACTTTTGCAACTATCGGCTCAGCACGCTTTAGAGCCGCAGCATTCTCATCTCCGACGATTTGATTCCAAAATCCCATCGCGTCATCCTACCCCAAAACGTTCTTTTTTGCGACGGTCCGTCTACGAGTATATAAAAGGTATTAAAACTTCAAGGCAAGCCCTAGTTTCATATCCTGTGTCCCGCCATCGCTCGAACGAAATGAAAGCTTGCTTTCATTTCGTTCCTCGCTCGGCGTGATAAAACGAAAAATCCCCGCGTCAGACGCGGGGATTTTTCTAGACACTAGCGGCGCTTCTTCGCTGCCTTCTTCGCTGTCTTTCGCTTTTTAGCTGCCATATGATGTAAATGTTTTGTGAGTGGTTAAGTTCGACCCGCATTGCATGCAATGTTGCACGAAGATGCGTTTACTCATTCATTATTACACTCATGACGTGCATCGTAGTACATGATGCGCATATATGTGGATAACTTTTTATTTTATAAATCACGGAGGATCATTTCTTACAAAAATATTTTAGTTCGTTCGAATATTTTTGTTGTGTATGTCGTTGTACGTTCAAATCAAAACGGCGCAATGCGGAGGACGGGTGCGAGCTCCAAAGTGAAAGTCTTATGTGAGTGCCGCCGCCCTCCGCGCTGCGTCTTTTTATATCTTGAATATCTGCAATAAAGGTAGCATGAGGCAAAAACAGCGCAATAAAGAGAAAAGAGGAGGTTTTAAGCTCCTCTTTTTGATGATTTCCACCCTTACTTGCGCGCGAGTACCTTCTGCTCAAGCGTATCGACACGGACTTCGAGCTGCATTCCGCTTATCAAGCTCATGATTTTCGTGCGCACCGAAGCGTGAATCGAGCGCTTGTATTTGAACACTCAAGCGCTTTTCTACAGTATCTAAGCGAGAATCGACCCCCTCAATCTTATTCGTTAATCTCTCTTCTAATTCCCCAAGATCCTCTTTCGTCGCTATATGGCTGACGACATGTGTAAGCATTTCCCCCACTTCTTTCAAGCTGACTCCTACCTCTTCCAAAGTGATTGCTTTTGTCATCGGGCAATCATAACACAACCAAAAACCGCCCTTGCAGGCGGCATTTGGCAACTTTCACGTTTTAGGTACTACACAATCACACGGATGTGTGGCACTCACCACCTCAGTATATGCGCGGATTAATTTTGTGCAATAACAAACCCACGTACTATTTTTTGATCGCACCACCCTGTATCTCTTGAATGAGGCTTTCGGCTTGAGCAGCAGAGGACGGCACTGCCTTGCCAAGTGCCTGTAAGGTTGTAATTGCATCGCTAGTATTCCCCGTTTGGAAGTATGCTGCCGCAAGCGTTGTATACGCGTTCACGTCGGTGGGATTTGCTGCGAGGTATGCGCTCCAAATCGGAATAATTTTGCTGTAGGCGTTACGAGATGCGAAGGCTGATGCAAGTCGTTGCGTCACGACACTACTTGAAGTACGCGCGGAGGGTGTGAGGAGGTTTTGTGCGGTGGCATCATCGCCAGCGCGAACCGCGGCTTCGATGTAGTAGCCGAGAGCCATTTGATCATGTATATCGAGTTCATAGGCTTGTTTGAACGTTTGTTCGGCACCACTGAGATCATTGAGTGCTTGCTGATTGAAACCTATTTGGAAGAGTATACTCTGCTTGTTGGGCGAAAGCTCATGAGCCGCTTGTAATGCCTGTGCGGCATCGGCGTAATCACCAAAAGAATCCTCAATGGTGCCAGTGAATAGTGGGAATCGCGCATCTAAGGGCGATGCTTTTTCTTGCAGCTGCATCTGATTGATGGCAGTGGTGAAGAATTGTTGCTTCACCGCATCGGAGACGTTTTGCGACGGTGCCGCGGCGGCCTGTGCTGCAATTTGCGCGAGCTGCTCGCGAGCTTCTTGTGTGCCATACGTGCCATACGATATCGCTTTCTCGAATGTTGCGAGATTGGGTGATGTGAGTGCGTTAAGTAGTGTGACGTTTTCTTGGAGCGCGTTCCAGTTTATTGCCCAAACAGCAACCAGTCCGAGTCCAATAGTGATCGTTACAATGAAGGGAGAGGCGGCGTTCGGCACGAGATCACCGCGTATGATTGGTGGTGCATTGTCTTTAGAATCTGTACGCCACGCGATATAAGCAAGAACAGTACCAAAGAGTATGTAGCTCGTCACATTGTCGAAAACGGTTAGGTTGTGGAAGAAGTATCCGGCCAAAAGTCCGGTGATAATGCTTCGTTCGGCAACCGTGAATGTGTGGCCACCTGATTTATTCTTACGCCAGAGCACCCAGAGCGTCGCAGCGAAAATAGAAAGGTAGCTCGCGAGCCCGACCACACCACCAGCGATGAGCCAATCGAAGATTATGTTGTGCACTCGATCGAACCATTGTTCATCGGCATACATACGCGGATCGTAGTATTTGTCGAAGACGATCGCGTAATCCTCCTGTCCCCAACCGAGTATCGGGCGTTCTTTGACACCATTCCAGGCTGTCTCCATGTTGATGATGCGCGATTGGATGGTCGTGTCGTCACTTGAAATGGTAGCGAGGCGATCGAGGAAGCCGACTTTTTGTACAAACGCACTGTCGCGCGCGATCCATACCACACCACCAAAAACAAGAATGAGTGCAAGAATGCCACCGGCGAGGCGCGTTATATTTTTGTTCTTCATCATAATGATGAGGAGCACAGAGGTAACGACGGCGCCGAGTGCGAGACCGATCATAGTGCCGCGGGTGCCTGTGAAGAAGAGTGCGAACGTATCGATAAGGATGATAACC
Organism: Minisyncoccota bacterium; assembly: GCA_035541295.1. Lineage (GTDB taxonomy): Bacteria > Patescibacteriota > Minisyncoccia > Phycocordibacterales > UBA2100 > UBA10103. The sequence goes on along the minus strand of DATKNP010000004.1, from coordinate 49,758 downwards.
GAGAACAGATACCGCTGGGGCAGGAGCATGAGCCCCTCGATAAGGAGGACGAATATGATGTACGCAAGTGTAAGACCACCAAGAACGGGGAGGGCTTGACCCTGCTGTGGAATCAGAATGGTTGCAACGGTAAGGAGTAGTACTGCGGGCAGTGCATATCGCTCCTTCACACTCCAGCCTTGACGCCCTTCCTGTGACCACAAAAGTGCTGCGATAAAAATATTGAAGAGCATGTAGACCGCGAGGTATATCGGATTGCCGAATGTCACATCGATACGGGCGGAGAGCCCCGTGCCGCCAGAGCCGAAGTTCACCAAACCCAATATCTGAAGTAGTCCAAGCCCGCTCAAGAACGAGGAGATCCATACCGAGAGCAGGAAGAGTGCGCGCCAGAGATTTTCGGTATTCATCACGGCCGATGCGATGACGAAATAGACGAAGAGATGTGCGATCGTCACCCAACCATCCATGCGTTCATAGTTGCTCCAAAAGCTCTTAAAGGGGTTCACTCCCTGCGCGTCGGCGAGAGCGATGACCAGTATAAAAAGTGCGAATGCTCCGAGGATCCAGCCACGCTTCGGACGATAGTGTGGGTCCATAAGCGCAAGCGCGAGCCACGCGCCGGCGATGAGCTCAACAATGATGCGAAAGGTGAAATTCTTGCCGGTGATATAGGGGAAGAAGAGCGACGTAGAGACAATGAGTGGTACGAAGGGGAGGGCGAATATGCCAATGATAACGACCCATCGCAATATTTTTTGAAGTGACATGGGTGGGATTGTACCACGTCACTCACGGGACGCTAGAGTCTCGACTAGCCACGGCCGTGATCGTCTTCGATACGTACGATGTCGTTCTCATCGAATTCCCCGAGTGCTATTTCGACGACTACGCCACCTTTCTTCGACTCGAGCCGATGAATTGCCTTCACATCGACAAACAGTGGTACACCTACCTGCATCTGTATCCGCCGCGCCGCGCCATCTGTATCGTGGATGGTCGCCGTCGCATCACCTTCGACGAGCATCCAATGTTCCGCTCGATGATGATGATACTGCAGGCTCAAGCGCTTTTTCGGATCGATGTATATCGTCTTGAGCTTCCAGCGCTTTCCTGCATCCCAACCGTAGAATGATCCCCACGGGCGAACCGAGCGCATGAAGTTGCGGCTCGCATCGCGGATCATCCATGATGACGACTGCACCTTCCCGCCGCGTCCAACATTGAAAACCATCTTGATGTTGTGTTCGAGGCAATAGCGCTGTTCGGGATTGAGTGATGAATTCTTGTTTTTTGCATCTTTCGTATCACGGTCGCCGCCATTGGCGAAGATGACGGGCTTCAACCGCGCAAGTTCGCGCACCACGCTCCGATCAGGGTCATCTTTCTTGTGCGAAGTGAGAACGACCTTATCGACAAATGGAAAGTTCGAGATGATCTCCGCACGCTCCTTCTCGTGCATGAACACATGACCCTTCTTCGTGTGCAGCCAATTGTCGTTGTTGATGACGACCACGAGCTTACTCCCCAGTTTGCGCGCCGCCTCAAACATGCGCACGTGGCCGATATGTATGGGGTCGAATCCACCAGAGACCATGACCCATTGGGTCTTTGATCGGGGCTTCGCCGAGGGCTTAGTTCCCTCTTTGGCTTTCTTTGGCTTACCTGTCTGCTTCATGGATAAGAACAATACCTCCCGTGTGTGCCTATGACAACCGTTCCAACATTTCACTGTTGGTGAGGTATATGCAATCCCTTCGCTTGCTTATATATGCCAAGAAGCGTTCGAGTACCGGCCACATGCCATAGCGCGTGTTTGCCCACGAGTGTCCATAGAGGTGGAAGATATCGCTTCGTGCGTGCACCTCATCGAAAAGTGCACGTGCATATGTCTCCCATGAATGCTGCAGCTGTAAAAACTCAGCTTGAAGAAAATTCGGAACACCCGTGCCCAAAGGCTCGAGCAATCGCCGATATCCGGCGATCGCATGATCGTACTGAGTGAATGGCTTCGGATAGAGCGTCACACTCACACCAAAGCGGAACGGGTCAGTAGACAATTCTCCCGCCTCTTTTTGCGTCGTACGCGCGCCACGGAAGCCCGCCGCGCGCACCGCCTCGACAACCGCATCGTCGAACTTTCCTCCCGGATAACAAAAGAGTGGAACTTCCTTCCCGACAATATCTTCGAGCCACGCTTTACTCCATTCTATTTCCTGTCGGCGTTTTTCAGGCGAGATTTGCATAAGATTCGGATGCGTGAGTGTATGTGCACCAATCTCGTGATGCTGCGCGATACGTTTAATCACATCGTCCGCTATGCGATGCTTGCGGTAGTCACGCGCAATATAGAATGTGCCTTTGACCCCGTATCGATCGAGTAGATCGGAAAGGCGCTCATCGAGCGCATCGCCATCATCCCAACTGGTTGTAATGATAGTAGTCATACATCAACGATTCCAAGCTGACTCTTCACATATACTTTCGCACGTTCCACCATTTCCTGCACTTCATGTTCCTTTTTGAAGCACCGCTCAAGTTTCTCGCCAAATGCTGCTGCGCCATTCGGAGTATCCCAGAAGAATCCCCGCAGACCGTCTTCGCCGATCGTCTCTTTGATGCCGCCAACAGGCCGGCCAATGACGGGTACTCCCGCATACATCGCTTCCCATAAGACGAGGCCGAGGCCTTCACTTTTTGAGATCAGTGCGAACGCATCTGCATCTCTGTAATAGTTCCATATCTTGGAGCGGTCCTTGTGGCCCACAAGGAAAACTCTGTCTCTGATACCTAGTTCATCTGTAAGCTTTTGCAGTGAGTCATGTAACTTCCCTTCCCCCACAATAATGAGTCGGGTATCAATAGATGCGGTCGCGAAAAGATGGAGCAATTCATCGAATGTTTTCTCCGGCTCAAGCCGCCCGACGGCGAGGAGTATGGGCGTATCGTGCGTGATACGAAGCTCGTCTCGTACACGGCCGCGCACTGCCGACTGGATGAACGACATGTCCGCTCGGATGACATTGGGCGCACGCACCTCTACATGATCGGATGGGACACCGAGCTCAATAAGATACCGCTGTGTTGTCTCGTTGATGGCGACAAAGGTATCGACAAAGCGCGCAGTAAACTTTTCGTTCAAACGATAATAGATGAAGTGCACAAAGCCGCGTGTCGCGGCAAGCTGATGAGGTAATCCATTCAACTGTAAGATGACGCGTCCACCAACTCGTGCGCGCACGCGCATCGCTGCCCATACCAAACTGAAATCCGAGATGAGTATCTCGTCGGGCTTGAAACCACTGTCTGAGACTATCTTCGGAGCAAAAAATATAAAGAGTAGATCGTATAGTGGTCGGGACTTTGGGAATCGTGCCCGCAGTGCTTCGACTTGTATTCGATCGGAAAGTGTAATGTGCTCACGCTTAGGACTCCAGTTGATATAGAGGACCGTTGCATCAGCACGTCCATCGCGCGCAAGCTTGCGCTCCATTATTTCGCGGCTATGGATATTTTCACCTCCGAAATCGTACGATAGTATGACGATGCGTCGCCCCATATTGGAACTATACACGAACTCTCTGCTTCAGCGATTCGCGTCTTGATTCCCTCCTTGAAGCCCGACAATACGGGAAAGATAGGAATCGGGATTGCTGAGCATGGCCGATGGTGCACCTTGTTCCATGGTGACCCCATCTTTCAATACGATGATCTCATCGGCATTGACCACCGTCGAGACACGATGTGCAACAACCACGAGCGTTATAGACCCGTGCAACTCACTGATAACTGCCTGTATTTGTTCTTCCAACTCCGAGTCGAGCGCACTTGTTACTTCATCCATTACCAATATCGAGGGGTGCCGAGCGAGCGTACGGGCGAGCGCGACTCGTTGGCGCTGGCCACCGGAGAGCGTCACACCACGGTCACCGAGAATTGTATCGAGTCCCTCCGGTAGCGACTTGATGAAATCAAACAGCTGTGCTTCGCGGATCGCACGATCGATATCTGCCTCGGTGATGGATTCATCGTAAAAACGAATATTCTCGCGAATGGAAGCATGGAGCAGGAATGAATCTTGCGAGACGTAGCCGATCGATCGTCGCCATTCACTCATTCGGATATTCGAGATTGAGATCCCGTCGGCCTTGATCGTGCCCGTTGTCGGGGTGAAGAGGCGCAGTAAGAGATCAGCGAGCGATGTCTTGCCACTTCCTGACGGTCCCACAATACCAACGAACTGACCTTTTTTGATGACGAATGAGGCGTCGGAGAGCGCCTCCGCGCCGCCTTCGTGCCGCAACGATACCTTGTCAAATACAATGTCTTTTTCGAATGCAAAGTGTTGCGCCCCTACCGCATCTTCTTCACGTTCTGCGTACGTGCGCGCTTTGAAAGAGAGGACGCTCTCGGCAAACGGAATGTACTGTATCACCATGCTGAATGACGATTGTGTGGAGTCTAAATAGACGAAGATCTTCTGGATGAGATACAAAGTCGCCGCAAATGCAGCGATATTGAAATTGCCTGAATAGTAGCTGAACGCGAAGACGCCCATCGCAAAGATGAACCCAAAGGGTTGTATGAAAATAGATCCGAGGCTCTGGACAAATATCGCTCGCACTGCAAGCTCGCGGAAGCGTGTGAGGTAGGCGCGTGCAACGCTGAGCGCTTGGGGGACGACACCAGAAGCTTTAACGGTCTTGAATCCTTGGATGTGCTCGCCGATGTGCTGCGCAATATCCTTCTCGAGCCGTGCCGTCTCGTCGGCAAACTGCCGCGTCTTATACATAAAGGGCCGCAGAATAAAGATGAGTACTGCGCCCGCGCCAAGTGCCAAGAAGGTCACGAACGGCGAAATGAAGACCGCTAATGCAAGGTAAATGAGAAATCCGGTCACCGACTGGAGGAATTGCACTATGCCGTCGAGGAGCTGTCCCGCACGTTTCGTATCCCAGAGGACGATGTTTTGTAAATGTCCGGCCTTTTCCCGCAATGCGAATTGCCAGCGGACATTAAGCAATGATGTATAGGTTGAATCGATCTGATACGACAAGAAACGTCCCGACCCGATGCCGCGCAAGAGAACGAAGAGTGCCATCAAGACGGCGCGCGTTATGATGAGACACGAGACGAAAAGCAACATGAAGAAGAACTTGAACGGTATGTGCAGGATAGAGAAAGTGACCTGCATGACGTGTGTCACGGTAGTACTGACCGTAGCAGTACTCGGAATGAGAAACGAGACGATGGGAATGATCGAAGCGATCGAGACGCCATCGATAAGTGCTGTCAGCGTCCCGAGGGCGGTGACCGCGATGAAATACCAGAGATAGCCGCGAAAGGTATGTGCGAGGATATCGAGCGAACTGCGATCTGGTGTGCGTGTTGCCATAGCAATCTTATGCGGCCGGTAGCGTCGCTTCATCGATCCCACGCGCGTCGAGCACCAGCTCGGCGAACTCCCGTATCGCACCCTCGCCACCATCCTTGGTGAGAACAATGTCGCCAAGCTTTTTTACAAGCCGTGTCGCATCCGCAGGGACGACAACAATTCCTCCTTCGGATTTTATTTTCAATATCGCTTCGAGGTCAGTGCGATCATCGCCGATATAGATGCAATCGCTCCAGGTAAGGTTTTGCTGTGCGAGCCATGCTTCAAGCGATGCAACCTTGCCACCCTTGTTGAGCTGTCCCGTGAATAGTTCGACCGGTACCCAGGCACCTGATGCAGCCGATGGAATCTTATTGATTTTGTCGATGATGCTATCGAGTGGCTGGCCTTCTCCGGTCGCGAAGACGACTTTGAGACCAAGTGCACGCAAGAATGACAACCCTTGCGCATCATGAAAATGTCGCTTTTTCATGACCGCTACCGAACCATCCGCCAAGACCGTTCGATACTCATGCCCCGAAAACCACACGCCATCGGCGTCGAGGATAAGGCCTTTGAAGGTCTTGAGTATGGGCCCACTGACAGCAGATTCCATGTCGATGAGTCTATCAAAAATTCGTCTCCTTGGAAACGCGACGTGTCGATTTTTATATAAAAAAACGGGCAGCCGAAGCCGCCCTTTTGAAGTCGTTTGTTCGCGATCATTGCAGGTGTGCATCGAGCGAATCGATGAATACCGCTGAAGTCGGATCGAGGCTGATGAGAATTGCCCCAACCACGATGATCATAGAGAGCAGAACACGTCGCGTGCCCGATTGTTCACCCAAGAGCCGGCTACCGCCGATTGCGATCAAGACCAGCGAGAGTCGCTTCAGACTTCCGATAGAAGCGATCGGCGCAAGCCGGAACGCAACTCCTAGGAGGATGAAAGGTAGTCCGTAGACGATTCCCATGATCACCATTCGCGGTGCATTGGCCCGAAGACGCGGAAAAAATCGACTCTTGGACCTTTCATCGTTCGTCCGATTCGGGACGAACACCATGAAGCCGAGAGCGAATGCGACAAGCTGGATCGTGACCGCTAGAATCATGTCACCGTGACGAGCGATGAGCCCGTCACCTAGCAGTCCTATGCTTCCACACGTCGCAGACGCATAAGCCCATCGCAGTGCGAGTATCTTGTTTCGCTCTGCTTCCGGCAATTTCTCAACAGGCGAGAATAATCGCCAGAAAAAAAGTGGCTTCAGATATTCGCGCCACGATGCACCTTCACGCACATGAATGAATGTACCGATTCCGACAATGATGATGCCAATTATTCCAATGCGTCCGGGCTTCTCTCCAATCATGAGTGCCGAAAGGAGGACGAGGCCTGGCGTCATCGCACTGATAGGCGCAGTGAACGAGGCTTCGGCAAGACTCGCTACACGCATGTTGGCGAACTGTATGACGAAGCCAACTATTGTCGTCATTCCGAGACCGATCCACCAAATAGATGGATTTTGCTTTTCAGGAGCGAACGTATTCCACCACGGACCTACCGTGACAAAAAACGCGATGCACATCAGAGCGGCAATTGTCGATTGTCCCACCAATATTTCTTTTCCGGTAAAAACTCCTAACTTCCCGAGAAGGTATCTTCTATAGAGAAACGTGGCCGCGAGCCCAAGCACCGCGGCGAACATTGTCGTAAGTGCCAAGATGTTCACGTGGATCTCCCTTGCTTTTTGTCTATTTCCTGCTTATAGTATGTATTAATTATCATTAAGTGTCAATAGACTACTACATGATCGGAAAAGGAACTCATAAAAAAAAGGTTGTTGCTCTTGTTCCACTTCGTGGTGGCTCGAAGTCGATTCCGTATAAGAACATTAAAGAAATAGGTGGAATGCCCCTCGCCTACTGGGTACTTAAGGCGGCTACTGATTCTCCTTCTATTTCAGAAGTATATGTCTCGACCGAGGATCCGAAAATCAAAGAAGTCGTTGAATCGCTCGGACTTGGCGTGAAGGTCATCAAGAGGCCGGAGGAGCTCGCACAGGATCTCACGACGACCGACGCAGTGATGATGCATTTTATGCAGGAAGTGCCGGACTTCGACATTCTCTTCACTATTCAGGCGACATCTCCTCTCACGACCGAGGCAGAGCTCGAAGCCGCACTCGATCATTTCCTCAAGAACGATCACGACTCGATGCTGACCGGTGTGCGTACGAAGCGGTTCTTCTGGACTGACGACGGGGTCGCACACAATTACGATTACAAGAATCGGCCGATGCGTCAGCAGTTCAAAGGCACGATTATGGAGAACGGTGCGTTCTATATTACAAAGAAAGAGACGCTTGAGCGTGAGAAGAACCGCCTCGGGGGCTCGATCGGTGTCTACGAGATGCCGCCGCATTTTGCGGTTGAACTCGACGAACCGGAAGATTGGGTAGAGGTCGAGAAGCTGCTTCTGGCACGCGAAAAAGGAAAGTGATACAGTGTTCCTCTATGGCCAAAAAGACTGCTGCACCTCTCTATAAGAAACCCTACGTCATCGCCGAGATCGGCGGGAACCATAAGGGTGATTTTGAAATTGCCAAGCAAATGATCCAGGTCGCCAAAGCGTTCTGCGAAGCTGATGCGGTCAAGTTTCAGAAGCGCACCAACAAAGAGCTTTTCACGCCGGAAGAATACAATGCACCGCATCCCAATCCGGACAACAGCTACGGCGACACGTACGGCGCTCATCGTGAGTTTCTTGAGTTCACACCAGCCCAACACGCGAAGCTCAAGAAATATGCGGAGGGTCTCGGTATCGAGTATTCGAGCTCGGTCTGGGATTTGACCTCGGCCAAGCAGATCGCCGTCTTACAGCCGCGTATGATCAAAGTCGGCTCACCTTCCAACTTACGATTCGACATGCTCGAATACCTCGCGAAGCACTACAATGGTGAAATTCACATCGCGCTCGGTATGACGACGCGCGCTGAAGAGAAAAAGATCGTTGATTTTATGAAAAAGCACGGCCGCGCCAAGGATGTCGTCTTGTACGCTTGCACCTCAGGCTATCCAGTACCTTTCGAAGATGTCGCGCTGCTTGAGATCGTCCGCCTCAAGAAAACGTATGGCAATATCGTCAAAGAAATAGGATTCTCGGGACATCACAACGGCATCGCGATTGATAACGCCGCATACACGCTCGGAGCTCCCATCATTGAACGCCACTTCACGCTCAACCGCACCTGGAAAGGAACCGATCACGCGGCATCCCTCGAGCCCGATGGTATGCGCCGACTTGTACGTGACTTACATGCGACCCACACAGCACTCACCCACAAAAAGAAAGAGGTTCTCGACATCGAAGAAGTACAGCGTAAGAAGTTGAAGCGCTTCTAACAATGGAAAACAAGATCGCGTGCGACCTCATCAAGCTCGGTCTCATCGACGAAAAGCGTCTTGAGAAATTCTCGGCGCGCGTGCGCGATCGCGATGATATCGGTGTCCTGCGCGATACCGAGACAGGAATCATTTTTCTGGACCGTTCCGATCATATGGACATGGCGCACTATGAGTCCATCGAAGGCGGCTCATATTGGGGCGCGAAGGATCGGGCAGAGGCACTTGAAAAATATCGCGAGGATGACGAGCGTCGCGCGAAACAATTTCATGATCTCATTGTCGGCAAAGATGTCATTGATGTCGGTTGCGGCACGGGAGGATTCATGGATCAGATCAAAAGGGCTTCACACAGTATCTCTGGGATCGAGCCGCAAGAATATGTCCGAAAAGAACTCATCACGCTCGGTTATGAGATGTATCGCGTCCCGGAAGAAGCTCCCGAAAGCCGTTTCGACATAGCGACGCTTTTTCATGTACTCGAACATATTACCGATCCACTCGAAACGCTCGCGGCGACTCGGAAACTCTTGCGCCCAGGCGGCAAAATCGTCATCGAGGTACCGCATGCACGCGATGTACTCTTTTCTTTGGATTCATTCAAACAATTCTCGCTCTGGAGCGAACATTTCATTCTTCATACAAAAGAAAGCTTGCGTGCATTCCTGCAGGCAGGTGGTTTCAAGAATATCGAGATACAAGGATTCCAACGCTACCCACTCGCTAATCACATCGGCTGGCTCGTCTCTGGAGAGCCGGGTGGCCAGAAGAAATTTCCTGCCCTGCGCAGCACCGACATAGAGCGTACTTATGAGCGCATTCTTATAGAAGCTCATAAGACGGACACGCTCATCGCCTACGCTGAGGCCTAGCACTCATTCTTCGGAATCCTTTCGGGCTTTCAAGCGTCGAATATCGTCAGCGAGCCTTTGTGCCGCACCTCCATCGAAAGAATAATTCTTCTTCATAAATGCGTCGGCATTGGCGACTAATTCCGCCCCTCGTTGTGGGTCGTGCGCTAGAATTTCGAAAATTTCTTTCAATCGCTGCGGCGTCGTCGCCATCATTAATGCTCCGGCCTGTTCGTATTCTTCGAACTCGCGACCAAGCCACGCGTGCATTTCCAGCGTCCCGTTGTAGACGACTGGTCGTCCAGAAATGAGACCCTCAAGGGTTGTCGTCGAATAGATCGTTGCGACCACATCCGCCTCTGCAAAAACGTCGATGAGTGATTCGTACTGCGCTATTTTGAAATTAACGTCACGCATCTGCTCCGTGATGATACGTTGATAAAACGCTTCGTATTCTGCGCCTGGTCGCAACTTGAAGATTATCTGGATATTGGGAATATCAACGACAGCCGCGGCGATGTGTCTGAAATAATCCTCAACCTCATACGTATCAGACCATGATTGCGGGAGTACGGCCGGTACGATGCAGGCAATGGTAAATAGCTTAGTCGAACTGGACGAATCTCGCACCGATTTCCGTAAGATCTCGTATTGGTCGAATCGTGGCGAACCAGTGTTGAGTAACTGTTCATTCGTATAACCAAATCGCTTGAATCCGGCACTCGTGAGTGGTCCGTAAGTAGCAATGTATTCAGGCGCGGGATTGTTGATGAATGTGCCGGGTCCCAGATACAGCAGGCCGTGCTGAATTTCTATGGATGGAATACCGAACACCTTTGCAACATAGCAAAGGATCGGGAAATGTATTTGCAGTGAAAGACTTGCGCGCACCAAAACGACATCCGGCCGCATTCTTTCGTAGAGAGCATAAGAACCTTCGATAACTCGCATTGAGCGCCTCCCTCCCACCATGAACATATGGTGGATTGCAGTACGAAGCAGACTATCTAGCGCGTGGCCACGGAATACTGCTTGTTGGATCGCTATATTTGAATGAGCGACGTCTTGCCATTCTGCTAGTAATCGCACCGCTTGGACTGAGGCTTCTTTTTTTATTTGACGCGAGAGGAAGTCTTCTATGTGTATGAACTGTACTCGATTTCGCCAAATTGCCGGGAAGCCCGCATTAAGTACCTCGCTCCTATCGAGGAGCATGAGCTCGCTCTCCGGAAGCCTTTTCATAAGGGGCGACAGATGTTTCCAATAATCGGTAACGAGAACGCGTATGTGTTGCGGTCGACGAAATGTGGTCACGAATGTATTCAATAAGGACAGTACCCATCCAAATACACGCCGCGTGAAATAAAAGCGGGCGTTAACGAGATAGTTTTGCGGCGAGAACGTCCGTGACTCAACAGTCGGTACCATGAGGATCTCGATGTTATATTTCTTTCCGATCAAACGGGCAGCATCCATTGCAGCGGAAGTTTCAAGTAGTGCCATGATACCTGCGGTTTCAAGGACGGTGATGGTCGAGGGAGGAACTATGATCCGTTCGCATTCTGGATGCCTTTCTATCAGCGTGGTGAGGATATCAATAAAATAGAGTGGGTAAAGTAGGTAGTCTTGCAAAACTGGCATGAGGACATGTGCGAGCGGTACCCCTCTATACAAGAGAAAAGAAAGACTGGGATCAGAAAGTATGCTGCGTCCGATCATTTCCGTTTTCATCAAAGCATCGGCATGACTGGTCGTCCGAAGACCACGTCCGGTTTCAAAGAGAATGTTCTGTTCACGAAGTGCGAGCTCGATATCTACACCGAGTGCAATGATCGTCAAATTTTTCTGTTCTTCGATCGGTACAAGCGCTCGCAAGCTAGGGAGCATGGAAACTTGTTTCGATTCATAGAGCAACAAAAGACTTTTCATATACTAGATAACGTGCACTTCGGGAATCGGGATGATGAACTTTGTCCCCTGTGCACGAAGGTTGCTTTCTTTTTCAAGAATGGCATCCTTGAAATTCCAAGCTAAAAGAAGGATGAAATCGGGTCGATCGACCATGAGACGCTCCGGGCTTACGATAGGAATATGCATGCCCGGGCTATAGAGACCTTGCTTGAGTGATGTCGTGTCGGTGAGATAGTCGAGTGTATCCGGACCGATCCCATAGTAATTCAGGAGCGTATTGCCCTTGGCGGGCGCGCCGTATCCGACGATACGCTTACCTTGCGCTTTTAAGTCAAATAGTAGCGTGCACAACTTCTCTTTATTGTCCTTCACTCGCTTACCAAAGCCGAGAAACATTTTTTCATCCGTCAATTCTGCAGCCTGCTCTATCTCAAGAAGTTTGATGACTGAATCTTTTGCAGGACGATTCTTCGATGCGTAGATGCGTAGTGATTGTCCCTGTGTCGGGACGACTTCTACATCGAATACCTGCATGCCAGTTGCCTCGATCAAATACTTCGCTGCATGTAGTGAATAGAAGCAGAGGTGTTCATGATAGATCTGGTCGAAACATCGTTGGTCAATGAGGTGCTTCACCCAATGGACCTCGAATACAAATATCCCGTCATTCCCAATGAGCTTAGCGACCCCTTCAAAAACATCGCGGATCGGATCGGTGTGTGCAAATACATTATTGGCAACGACCATCCGCGCTTTCCCATACTTGGCGATGATGTCATCGGCCGTCCGCGATGTAAAGAATGCTGGATAAAAAGACACGCCACTTCCTTCTGAAACAGGGGCCATGTTCTCGGCCGGATCGACATTGAGCACACGCGCATGGTCCTTCACATAGCTCAGCAGTACACCGTCATTGCCGCCGATATCGATAACGAGATCGGACGGATCTGTAAGGTTTGGGATGATGACTTCGGAGGCATACTTTCTGAAATGTGCGACCGCGGGAGCGCTGGCGCTCGTCAAGAAATGGTAATCCTTGAAGAGGATCCTAGGATCAACCACATCAAGCAGCTGTACAAGGGAGCAGTTGCGACAAAAATATAGTACTAGGGGGTATGATTTCTCGGGCTTGTCGAGATCTTCGTACTTGAGATATGCATTTGCCGGCGGTGTACGACCGAGGTCGAGGACCTCTACGAGGTCCGTACTTCCGCAAATGCGGCAGGTCGTTCTGTGGATGCAATCTCCCATAGGGTTTCATTAGCGCATAGGTTCACGATCCATAATAGAAAGCATAAGATCTCGTAAAAGACGGTCTCCCCATAGGATGAACCACATGGTTGGAGCATAGTTCGGATATTCCTTTTTGAAATACATCATGAGACTCCTATAGTACTCTTGTGTTCGCCATGCATTCCTAGTCTTTTTGAAAGATGTCGACTTTAGATGGATAACCTTAGCGTCAGGCACCAAATATATCTTATAACCTTGGTTATAAATGCGCTTGCACAATCCGACATCAGTGAAATAAAACGGTGTGTCAGGATCAATGATATACTCGCCGATTACTGCCCGACGAATCAATAGACACGAGACCGAGGGTTGTTCGATCTCAACAATCTTTGTGAGGTCCGCGTCCTCATAATGATATTTCTTAAATTGCCGCAGTCCAAGAAAATATTTGTCTATGAATCGACCCATGACCGTCGTAAAAAATCCTAAGGACGGTGTTATAAGGCGACGGAAATATCGTTGTTCTGTTCCATCGGCATTTAAGAGATTTGCTGTCGCGGCACCCGCCTCGGGAGTAGCTTCCAGAAAATTTATCAATGCTCGGAGAGCGCCGGAGAGCAGACGTGCGTCAGGATCCATCGTGAGAATATATTTACCCTTCGTTTCTGACAGCATAATGTTCATTGCCGCTAGACCGACATTTTTCTCATTCTGAATGAAATCGAAACGCGAATCCTGAACAAACTTTTTAGTGGAGGCTGAGATCCCTCCATCGGTTGATGCGTTATCAATAACCACAACACTAACCGATAGTGAATCCACGGTCGATTGTATCGACTCGAGAGCAGCATCTAAAAGATCGGATGTATTATAGTTCAACACGACTATAGAGACGTCGGGGGTCTTTTTCATGTCATCGTGCCTCCTATCGAACCTATCGTTTAAAGAAAATCGCCTGTCCCGTTGGCAATGGTAAGAGGATACCTTTTTTATTTGAGAAGAAGGTGTCGACCGCTTTCTTTGTGTCGGTATATGCTTGACCGGCATAATCATCAAAAAGCACGACTCCCCCTGCGGGTATCTGGTCAAATAAATAGCGGAGGCTATCGGTCGTTGGTAACGACGCATTGAGATCTATATGTAACCACACCACACCGGTGGGCTTTTCTGCACCTGCAAATGATTCTGGAATAAAACCCTTGATAAAGATCGTATTGAATGTTGAGAGATTCTTCTTAGTGTCTTCTATGTCGAGATATGCATAATCACCGAGATGTTTATGTTCATTCTCAAGCAGGTGCTGTGCGTCCATTCCCTCCCATGCATCATAGAGAAATGCCTTATGGTCTTTGCCGAGCGCCTTCATGGCAAAGTACACAGTGAGGCCGTCACAGACGCCACATTCGGCGAGCGTATTACCCATGGCCGTCTGTGCATAACGCGCCGACCAAAAAACAATATAATGTCTCCACATCAAGCTATACAATAAGGCCTCTTTATCATTGACTGCATCGAATTGCGCAAGGCGGAAGCGACCCGCAAGGACTTCTTTGACAAGTGCCTCATGAACTTGGAGAAAATCTCTTGCGGTGTCATCTCTAGGATTGCGCCAAGGAGGGACGGCCTCTGTGGTCATCCCCCAGCCCTCGAATTGATGGACGCCTTTCTTGCCGAATATCCACCGCTGCCAGAGCGCTTTCGCTCCTGGAATTTTATAGACGACTTTTCGCGCAGTGCGCCGTATTATTCCTTCATGGCGCTCCGACATATGAACCATAATACAAAGCGTGTTCTAAAATAGCAAGCTCCTAGTGGTTATTCTGGGTTCGGCAGGGCAGTGTTTACGTGGCAGAATTTCTAACATATTCGTCCCATTCGGTCTCTACGTATTCACACAGTGCATCTTGCCACGGACGCATGAAGAAGGTTGTTTCCGAAGCAAGACTATCGTTCTCACCCGTCTGATATGCTACGGCGAATATTGACTCATCTGTCTCCTTGATCGTAGCCGACGATCTAGTAATGGAGAGTATTTCTCGCACAATGTCGGCGCGTGTCGCAGAACCTAGATTGGGCATGTGGAAAACGCCACGTTTTTCTTCTACAATAAGACGTTTAATGCCTTGCATCATATCCTTACCGTACGTCGGCGAACCACGTTTATGGACAACAACATTGATAGTTGGTTGGTTGAGTTGTTTGAGGATTTTCCCGACAAATTTCTTATCATTATCCGGCCCGCCACCGAATATCCACGTCGCACGTACAATGAGGTAATCCTCAAGCATTCCCTGCACGGCGAGTTCGGCGAGATATTTTGAGTGTCCATAGGTGTTTATGGGATTCGGTATATCACGTTCTAGATACGGGCTCTTCTTCGTGCCATCAAATACGCTTGATGTGGATACATAAACGAGTTTCGCGCCGATCTCGCGCGCGACGAGCGCCATATGGTACGTACCGACCGCATTGACGCGATAGGCATAATCAGGTTCGCGTTCGCAACGTGCGAGGTCAGTCGCTGCGGCAAGGTGAATGATGACTTTTGGCTTATGTTCTCGACACACGGCGCGAACCATCGAGAGATCCGTCACATCAAGCGACCTATGATCAGTACGGATACCAAAATCGACATAGCTCCCGACCATCCCGTTCGCTCCTGTCGTTAGCGTCTCTTGAAATATGTCCATAGACTAGGTATGTGGCAGCAACGGCCACGATGCATCTCTCGGAGAAAGGATTGGGCTGGAGATCGGCCATTCGATGCCAAGTCTAGGATCATCAAAGCGCACCCCACCTGCATAATTGGGCTCATATATGCTACTCATTTTATACTCGACAACCGCCTGATCGCTCAATACACAAAATCCATGCGCGTAGCGACCTGGTATATAGAGCATCGTTTGTGCGTCTGCGCTAAGCGTCGTTGATACATACGTGCCATAGGTAGGTGATGCGGGATCACAATCTGCAGCCACGTCGAAGATTTCGCCCGAAGCACAACGAACCAACTTGCCCTGTGCATATGGCGCACGCTGGAAATGCATCCCGCGTATGACATGTTTGTGTGAATGTGAGAAATAATCCTGAACAAATTGTTCGGTTATGCCAATTGCCGCAAACTGCTCCGGTGCATAGGTTGTCGACGAAAGCCCGCGCTCATCATTGAATACCCTCGGTGTGATCTTGAGTACTCCCGGAAGTCCGAGTGCTTCCGCTGTAAAGAGTGCTGTATCAGCCATATACTATTGCTTCTTTAATTTTTCCCGCATGGATGCAGCGGCCATGAAGAGCGAGTCGATTGTGCCCGCATCAAGCCACGCTCCCTGCACATATCCGAACAAAAGCTCGCCTTCCCTTACATATTTGTTTATTGCATCAGTCATCTCAAGTTCCCCACGTCCTGATGGTTTCAAAGTTTTGATGTACGAAAATATTTTCGCATCAACGAGATAAAACCCCGTCTGTGCGAAATTGGAAGCGGGATTCTGAGGTTTCTCATCTATACGAATGACTGTTTTACCATCCTTAGAAAAGGTTGGTACGCCAAATCGTCTCGGATCTTCGACCTTCTTGAAGAAGGCAGTTGCTCCTCCTTTGAAATTTGCGACCACCTCATGAAAATCGTCTTCGAAAAGATTGTCGCCGAGAATGACCGCGATCGGCGAATTATCTGCAAAATCCTCCGCATATGAGAGCGCATCGGCGATGCCACCGTTATTTGTATCTTGAAGGGCATACGAGAGCTTCACCCCATATTCTTTACCAGAACCGAGAAATTGCATAAAGTGACCGGCGTGCTCGCGTCCACAGACGATCATTATCTCCTCAATCCCAGAGCGTTTCAGGGTATCCAACGGATAGAGGATCATTGGTCTGTCGTAGACCGGCAAAAGATGTTTGTTGGTTATCTTGGTCAGCGGATGAAGCCGCGTCCCCAATCCCCCAGCGAGAATGACTCCTTTCATACCATCACTATACCGCATCTTTATCTTCGCTAACGATATGTTGGTTTGCTAAGCCATTACGCTTAAGTGCATCATCGACCCATCGCTGGTTGTCGACATACCATCCAATCGTCTCTGGCAAGGATTTCCTGAATGAATGCGAGGGTTTCCAACCTAAGTCATGGCGAATTTTATTCGAGTCGATTGCATACCGACGATCGTGCCCGAGACGGTCGGCAACGAACGAAAGCATCGATTCATCTTTGCCAAAATATGTAAGGATGCTGCGCGCGAGGTCGAGGTTGCTCACTTCATCTGATGCACCAATGTTATATATTTCACCGGGCACGCCACTACCGGACGCAAGAATGAGTGCATCTGCATGGTCGTTTACGTGGATCCAGTCACGGATGTAGTTGCCGTCACCATAGAGCGTAAGCGGTTTACTTTGCATGAGCCGAAAAATAGAAAATGGTATGAACTTTTCTGGATATTGATACGGTCCATAATTATTGGAACAACGCGTGATGACAATGGGCAATCCGTACGTTTTGAAGAACGAGCGTGCTAAGAGATCTCCTGCAGCCTTGCTTCCAGCATAGGGAGAATTCGGAGCGAGCGGGCTCGATTCGGTAAATGCTTTTTTGGATGCGAGCGTCAAGCTACCATACACTTCGTCGGTCGACACTTGCACATACTTCTTCACAAATGGCGCATCGAGAAGTGCTCGCAACAGAACTGTCGTACCGAGCACATTGGTTCGTACAAAGGCATCGGCTGCGCCATGGATGCTCCGATCCACATGTGTTTCGGCGGCACAGTTGATCACTAGGTCGGGACGATATTTCTTGTATACACGACGCACGAGCGGAGCATCAGTAATATCACCTTTCACGAAGATTAGTCGCGATGCCTTTGGTATATCCGCAAGATTCTTGCGATTACCGGCATACGTGAGTGCATCGAGGCAAATCACGTGTACATCTGGATATTTTAGGAAGAATCGTCGGATCAAACGGGAACCGATAAACCCTGCTCCGCCGGTTATGAGTACGGTATGAGGTCTAATCTTAGGAGACATAGGGCCTCAAAAAGTCTGATAAGACGGACTCCTCCAGATATTCCCTCTCAACATCTCCAAAACCATGATGACAGCCGATGAGAAAACCATTTCTCATGACATCATCAGCAACAGGAAAACGATCTCGTTTAACGGATTTCGAGAGTTCGCTGAAGGCCGGTTGACGTAATATATTTCCCGTGAAAATCGGACGTGTTTGTATATTATGCTCCTCAAGATAACGCGTGATCTCCATGCGAGTGAACGGTGCGCCGGGACGGATTGTGAGAGGATAGGCGAGCCAGCTTGTTTTGGCACGAGGATCTTGTATCGGGAGCACAAAGAATTGCTCATAGTGCTTGAAGAAGCGTGAATGGAGTTTGAAGTTGGTTTGTCGGCGGGCTGCGAACGTCTTCAATCGCTTCAATTGCTCAAGGCCAAACGCTGCATTCAGTTCGCCAGATTGAAGATTGTAGCCGATCTCAGAAAACACAAATTTCGCATCATAGGGTTGTTCACCAATTCTCCCTGCGAACCGTTTCGTAATGTCCTCTGACTTTTCATAGGTACCGAAGAGTGTCGAATCCCTGCCCCAGCTGCTCTTGACCAAAATCCGATGCGCCATTTTGGGATCGCGGACACAGACCATTCCACCGGACCCTGCGGCAGTGATGATGTGCGATGCATAGAAGCTCGTCGTCGAAATGTCGGAATAGTGTCCGGTCGGCTTTCCGGCGAATGTCGCGCCGACGGTATCGCACGAATCTTCAATAAAGGAAAGTTTGTGCTTCTTGGCGATCTTTTGGATTTTCTCAAGATCGGGAATATTGCCGAGCAAGGATGGGATCATCAGCGCTCGAGTCTTTTTGGTAATCGCAGCTTCGATCTTGTCTGCGTCAATTACATACGTGCCAGGCAACACATCGACAAAGACGGGTTTGAGTCCCTGCTGTAGGAGCGGTGCGATGGTCGTCGAAAACGTCAGCACCGGCGTGATGACTTCTGAACCACGAGATAATTCGAGCGCTTCAACAGCAAGCAGGTTGGCGGAGGAACCTGAATTGACCATGACGCCATGGGGTTTGCCGAATAGTTTTGCGATAGCGCGTTCGAATTCTTTGACACACTCTCCGGGACCGATTCGCAGGGGTGTCTTGAGCACCTCGACCACCGCATCTATTTCTTCCTGACCGTATACCGCAAGTGCATACGTAATGCGCATAGGATGAGACTTTGTGGGACTTTTTTTCTTAGACATTAGGCCATATTAACAGAAGGGGTCCGCAAGACCATGTTGACTTTTGTTTCAAATAATGCTACCGTCCAGTTCGGGAATAATCCCTAGTGGAAAGGAAACTGTGGATGGCTCTGACCGCAGAGGAGTGCGAGCGGCTCGTTGAACTACTCGCTGAAGTAACGTGGCCAATGCAGCTTGAAGTCTTTAATGCCCTTCTGAAGGCAGCTCCATCGGTCGCTATCGAGCTCGTGGTATTGACAGAGACAGGGCAGGTTGTTTTACTTCCGCGCCCCGAGAAAGATCTATTCGCGGGCAAACTACATGGACCTGGAACGGTTCTCCGAGGCGGGGAAGGTGAAGAAGACGCAATCAAACGAGCAAGGAAGGAGCTCGGGACAGACGTCAGATTTTCGGAACCTTACTTCGTCGATCGAATCCATGTGCCCATGGGCGATGGGCCAATGGAATGTGTGCGCGGACAGGAAGTGGGTCTCATATTTGCTCTGAGACTCCTCGGTGGGACATTACCGGACGGTGCCGTGCTTGCAGACCCCGAAAATCTGCCTCCCAACATTATCGGTTTCCATCGACAGATCATACCCAGAGGGGTGGCGTGGTTGAGGGAACATTCTTGATGATCCCAGTTTTGATCGGGCGTCCGCATGCTATGCGGACGCTTTTTCTTCACAACGCGTGCTCGACACCTCGTATGATCTCTATGATACGCGGAATGATCGCATCATACGAATACTGCTCGCGCACTAATTGCTGTCCTGCGCGGCCGATTCGCTCACGAAGACTTTTGTCTTTAAGTAGTTTCGTCAATACCTCGATCCACTCATCTTCGGTTTTCACAATATATCCGTTCACGCCATTGCTATAGACGAAGGGCATTTCTCCGAACGCGCTACATACTGCAGGCACTGCGCACGCCATGTACTGAAGATTCTTGAGTGACGTCTTCGACTGATTCCATTCGCCATCGCTCCGATGTGGTAGAACACCGATATCAAACTTTTGAATTTCACGCGGCACACTTTCCGGATCATTCCACACGAGCGAATCAATAAATTTTACCTCAAGTCCTTTGATGTCTTGGAAGAGTTTGTACACACGTTGATCTTTAAGAGCACCAACGAGAGTGAAGCTAAATGCGGTGGTATAAGTCGCGAGCAGTTTTCTAAATACCGATGCGAGTATTTCGAGGTTGCGCAGATGTTCTGTGCCTGTGCCCACCCACCCGATCACACTTGGCTTGGTTTCGATCGAATAATCCTTCGTGAACTTTTCATATTCCGAAAATTCGATTGAGATGTGGATGATATGAACGTTGTGGTTGTATTGTTTGGCCCACTGCGCCTGCCCATGTGTGCACACAATAACGGCATCGGCCATTTGAGTGAACACTTTTGTTTTGGTGAAACTGTGTGTGTAAACTGGATCGTCAAAATCGAAGATCATTTTTCGCCGAAAGATCTTGAGGTAGCAAACCATGATCACAAAGAAATACTTGTTCGCGATGGCACGCTGGAGAAAGACGAAGTCATCTTTCTTGATGGAGAAAAGTGAGCGGATTGTCTGTATGATGAGGACGAATTTTTTCGGCCATCGCGTCGTTGAGATCGCCAGTACGGGTGGCCGATGGATCACCGTTTTGAAACCACGTGATTCTAATTCTTCGGCGATGCGAAACGCACGTTGGCGAGATGTCCCACTCATCTCAGTGCTGAATGTATAAAAGTGAATGGTCATATGAAGGAAAGTATCCGCGCGACTCGTCTTGTCCAAGTATGTTTCATCGCACTTTGATATGCATGCGTCACTCTCGCTTGACTGTCCGATACATTTTCAAAGACTTTCGTGACCATATCGACGAGGTTTTGTGCGTCATCCGGTTCATAAAAGGTAACTTCAGACTCTTGCATCACGCTCGTCAAAGCCGGTGTATGCGATGCAACGATCGGTCGGTTCGACGCCATATATTCATACACTTTCATCGGGGTCGTGTTGCGGTACGATTGCTCGTTTTCTTTGGTACCGAGAATGAGGAGTACATCAGCGGTAGCTTGCCAGAGCGGTACCTCATCAAGCGTGCACTCGCCGACAACGTGCAGATTGGCCGGCACTGTTTGCGAACCGGTAACCTGCATGAATTCCTCACGTGTTCCTCCCACGACATACCAGGCGAACGAAGGTGCACGCGCTGCCGCTGCGACAAGGATACCGAGACCTTTCCATGCATAGAAGCGTCCTATATAAAGCACGATTTGTTCGGATGATGGTAGGTGCACCTGCTGCCGGGACTCTTCTTTTGAAGGCACATGTTCAAAAGGATCCAGATCGACAGCATTTGGTTCGACAATGATGTGCGTCTGTCCTCCCAAAATCTTACGTAATGACTCGGCAATCATAGGATTCGTCGCAATGAGTCCGTGCGCGACGCGAAGTAGTTTCAAGAGCGGAGCCTGCAAGAGCATCTCATGTATTTCCAAATAACAATCCATTCCCGCCGCTAAACCCGCGACAAGCGAGAATGTGTCAGGAATGGAATAGAAAATACCTCGCTTACCTTTGATGCGCTCTATGATGAGATAAAAAAAACACGAAATCGCGAAGATACTTGCACTCACATAATAGCCAATGCGGCCTCCAGCATACCAATCGACAGTCGGCAGGATGGTTGTCGGCACGTCGACGCGCAGCTGGTAAAAATCCCGCATCGAAGTGGACTGTGATGCATGCGTTCTCGGAATGACCAGCTCGAGATCGACGCCTGCTTCGATGAATGCTTCGCACATTTTCGCCACCTGGATCCCGTACGCTTTTTTGTTGGGCAAGCGTGCATTGATCACGTAGTACATTTTCAGATTCATAAAAATATCATTTCTTGGCAGAGAAAATAAAACCGAGCGGATAGCGCCCGCGAGCGGCAGGTCGAAGCTTTAGAAAAACACAGTCGAGTGGCCAGTAGATGAAAAAAAACAGTGCAGCGATCTGACGTGGCATCGAAAGCATGATGTTGTTGAAATTGACCGCAAAGGGACCGCCACCGATCGTCTCTACCCGCACGTCAACGAGTCCAGCGTCCGTGAAAAGTCGCACGAGTGCTTCTTTGGTATAGCGGAAATAATCATGAGGGTCGGGATGGTATTGGATGAGAAACGGGACGAAACCGACGAGCGTACCGGTCGATTTGAGCACGCGATGCATTTCAACAATAAGGTGTCGGTGGTTGAAAACATGTTCGAGCACGTTCGCGCATACGACCGTATCGACGCTCTCGTCATTATACGGAAGCGAGTCGTTCTCAAAATCGATCGCGCTCAATGATGCGTCGATTGCCTCCTTTGAGGTCATAGCTGTCGTGTTGAAATAATCGAAGTAATTCGGGTCCCTCCCGCCACCGACATCGACGACACGGCCACGGAGCGCGTATGCACGAAATCCCCTATTCATCAGAATGCGCGCAAGGCTTTGTCCCCCATAAATTTTCCGCGAAATAGAAAGGGTATTCATATGGTCTTCTTTTCGATAACGAAAAAGTGATGGTACTGGTTCTCGAGCGGCACGAAGTGTTTGGTGACGGTGCCATACTTCCTCATCACGGTGAGGACACGCGACAATGGATATCCTTTTTTCCCGATTTCCCAGTAATGCTGGCCGTTAAAGACATGCGTCCGTGGAAACGGGATCTTAAACGCGAACGTAATTTCCGGAATGAATGGCATCTTGAGACAAAACTTCACCGGTGGACCGAAATGCGGTACTGAGATGAGCACATGGGTGCGCGCGACGCGTGCAAGCTCGGAGAGACTTTTTTCAAAATCATCAAACGGTAGGTGCTCAAGGACCTCAAAGGCACATGTCACGTCAAATGAAGCGGCCGCGAAAGGTAATGCACGCACATCCGCGACGACGTCGGGCTTCGTGTCCGGCGCATAATCTACACTCGTATAGGTGATGCCTCTCTGTCGACGCAGGTAGTCTCCGACGACCCCGTCGCCTGCACCGATCTCAAGGAGAGACGTGGGGTTCGTCGCAAAGATCTCTCTAAGCTGGTAATAGTAGCTCGCAAAGCGGCCGACATTTGCATATCGCTTGAAGTGGTAATGGTTGTTCGACACTTGAGCCATAGCGATGCTTATTGTAACGCACTCAGTATCTTCGGGATAAGTGCGATGAGCGAATGATCTTTTTCCACCATGCTGTGTAATAGCACCGGATCGATCGACCGAGCATGTTGTATCGCCTCCGCTATTGCTTCTGGATCATCACTTCCGACGAACAAGCCAAGTGGGCTCAACAGTTCTCGAAACGCACCATTAGTCGTGACCGGCACAACACCGCATGACATTGCTTCCAAAACGGCCTTGTCCAATCCACCCGTCTTGCCGAGATTCAAGAAGATATCAGCTTCTGCGAGTACGGCCGGCAATTCACGCGGTGCAAGCGCTCCGAGAAAATGGACATCACTTGCATACGCACGGCGCGCGACTTCTTCTTTCAAACGTGCTTGGTATGCAACATCTTCTGATATCGCGGGAGCACCCACGATTGTAAAAGAAAACGGGACGTTTTCGCGCGCAAGCACATCAAGCACCGAAAGCATGTCGATGACACGCTTCGATTCGGCAATACGACCGACTGTTATGATACGCAGTTCGTCATGTGTCACTGTATCCTTAATTCGGAACACATCGGTCGCGATACCTTGTCCCACGACGCGCACCTTCTTCGATGCAAGGCGGAAACTCTCGGGCACTGCGGTAAACACAACGGATGAAAAAAATACGGCGATGCGAAGTCGCCAGGTGATGCTTTTGTGCACATACCATAAGCCGACAGGTATGCGCATCAGGCGCCACCACGCGCCACCGAGCACCATGTATTCCGGGTTCATGTGGACGAAAACAGCATCATATTGTTTTCGGAGCTGCCAGAGATAGCGATAAAAATTAAGGATGTATTTGATGCGTGATACTCCGTTTTCTTTTCCCAAGGAATAGACCGACACATTCGGTGGAAGGCTGAGCCTCCCGCGCTTGAGACAAATAACTGAGACTGTCTCATACTGCTTCGAGAATGCTTCTATCCATTGATGGAAAAATCCGAGCACCGGGTCATCCGCATCGACGACTTGGGTGCAAATAAGAAGGTGTGGGCGAGCGTGTTGTGCCATGACGGTTATCGCGCAAGCTCGCCGCCCGTACTTCGAAGCATCTCGAGCATGGCCGGCACGACTGATGAGAGCGCGTGTTCGCGCCGCACGTAGGCGCGAAGCTTACTGCGTTCTTGCGTGCGCTCTTCCGGTGTGAGCGAAAGCGCCGCGTGAATTGCCCGCGCGATCCCCTGCTCGGAAGCATCCGTGATGAAGAGCCGATCGTCGACGACGCCTTTCATTGTCGGCTCTGAGGTGACGACGATCATGCCCGCGGCCATTGCCTCGAAGAGGGTTTTGTTAAAACCGCGAACACTACCGGTGTTTATGAATATATCGTGCGAACCGTAGACCTCTGCCGTCTTGTCGTGCAACACATTACCGTGATACGTGATAATGCCGCGGCGTTCGAGTGTCGCATACGTAGAGCGAAGCGCTGCTGCATATGCCTCATCACCCGCGCCGGGTGAACCGTAGATGTCGAGGTGTGGTGCCGCGGCTTGCACAAACGTACCAAGCGCCTTGAGGATACGGTCGAGATTCTTCTTCGCAGTGATGCGCCCAAGAAAGATGAGTGAGTCCGGTGCACGCTTTAACTCCTCAGCGTACATGTCTGCATCGACTCCCATCGGCACCATGCGACTATGTTCACAAGCAGCGGCATAAGAATGCGGGTTGGTATAGAAGACCACATCCGAGAGCCAGATAGCGAGCCGAGCCAAGCGCGATGCTTCTGTGTCATTAAACCAATAGCCGATGCGTTTGCCGGTTAGCCGCCAGATGGGCCACGCAAGAAGAACGAATTCCGGACTCAAGTAGACGAGCACGGTTTCATATTCTCTTCGAAGTTGCCACACATAGCGCAAGAATCGCATCGTATAGACGAAGCGTTTCAGATAGCGATTCCCATGTGCCGATTCTTTGCCGAGCGAATGTTCGATGACGTTTGCTGGTAGGTTACGCTCGCGCACACCGAGCGCGATCACCTGCACGCGGCGTGCCTGTCGCGCAAATTCCTCGATCCACCGATGGAAGAAGCCGAGCAGTGGATCAGTGCGATCGATTGCTTCCGTGACGACAAGGATGTCCATATCGCCGCGAATGGAGCGCAGCTCGGGTGTCTTCGTCGGAGTGACTTCGCCCTTGAGGACGTTCGCACCATAGACATCAGCGAGGAGATCAAGATCTTTGCCGGTGGTCCGCAAAAGTTCTATGTTTTTCTGTTCCATCGCGCGGAACAATCTAGAACCTTCGGTGTCCCCCACGCGTTGTGCGTATTCTTGGCTCAAGGCAGCAACATCCTTGATGAAGCAATGCCCGCCAGCGCCTCTGCCACTCTTGTGAAAGGGACGCGAATAGCGATTGGAGATCAGCGGATCGGCTTCGAGCGCGCGCTGGATGTTTTCCCATCCGAAGCCATGGCTTCGGGCGAGGTCATACATGAGATTGAAGAAAATGATTTGCGTATAGCCGCTCCCATTGTGCGAATACTTGATGATCTCGGCTTCGGTACTCGAACAGACAAGCGAGAACGGTGCTTCGGGAAGCACCGCGAGTATGTCTTGTGCGATCGCGCGGGTCTCCGGTGTATCATGTGCAAGACCGATGATATTGGCGAACGGATGCGATGCATCGTGTGCCGCTGTCGCTTCACTCAGGAATTCCGGAGAGTACATGACGATACGGTCCGGGAAATCCTTTTGTATCGCAAGAGCGGTGCCCGGCAACATCGTGGACTTGATGACGGCGGTCTTGCCCTTCCCGACCAGCGAGACGGCTTCGCGCACAATGCTAAAGTCTGATCCGTCCGGTGTCGTCGGTGTCGGCACTGCAATGATGACGATGTCGCATTCGGCAATCTTGGCCCTGTTGTGGCGATATGGTTCCTCGAGTGAGTAACGCACGACGGAGAGCCCACGTCGTTCAAAATCATCGGCATAATTCTTCCCGATCCATCCCTGACCGATGAAACCGACCGGTTTTGAGGAGCGCGCCATATGAGACGTATTATGCGTTCTTGGCTTGATTTCTGCAAGAAATCGAGTTGACACGATACTTCATATAACATATAGTATTTTTGGTTTAGTTCGACCCAAACAAACGGAGCAGGATGATGATCGGAGAATCTATATTCCCATTGGAACGAGCTTTCGGACTTGCGTTCGACGTGGAGCGCGATTCAGAGAGACGAAGTGGCTTTAAACCGGCCGAGATACAACTCGGACCACAAATGCCACTTCCTATGTATGGCGAACTCCGCCTTCACGGATTCGCAGCCACGATCATGGGGGGGTTCTGTGAACACATCACTATCGTCGGAAAAGACGAGAAGCGGATCAATGACTGTGTGGTTTATCAAGGCAATGCGATTTGCGAGATGCTCGTCCGTGATCTTGGTGTCCCGCGGGAGCAAGTGTCTTGGAATACTTCCGACAGCAATACGGGCCACACACTGGAAGTTATCCGTAAAATGGTGTATGAGGATCGGGAGGCTGGTAAACATCGGCGATGTGCAATCATCACGAGCCATTATCACAGAGACCGCTCAGAAGAGAGCGCGCTTTGTAGTGGATGGAGTCCGGTATTTCTCAGCGCGGAGTCATTCATTCTTGCAGCGTGTGCATCCGAAGTCGAACGTTCGACGAAAAGGAACTGGATCGAAGAAGAGTTGCGCCGATACGATTATGTTGCACGTGCAATCGCCGAGATCAATGGCATTTCAGACATGAGACGTGGAGTATATCAACCTCAAACTAGGGGTTGGTGAGCATCGGCCAAATAGAGGCCGCAGCGAAGTTGCGGTCTCTATCTTTTTACGCACGCGGTGATATCGACGCAATATTTCTGGATGTAGTCCGCTTCGCTTTGGTACGGATAATTTTTGAGATGCATCTCACGCGGACCATTTTTGAACCATTCCGATAGTGCCGCGGGGAAATCCTTTTCACTCGCGATGATGGCACCAACTTCACGCGCGATGCCGACGTCAGTTGATATGACTGGTTTCCCTGCGGCGAGTGCCTCGATGATGACGAGTCCGTAGCCTTCGTAGTGAGAGGTCACGAGTACAAGATCCTCGATAGGATAATATTTCAGGCTCTCTTTCTGGTCTTCGAAAATCACCATTCTCGATCCCGCATCTACATTTAATTCCTTAGCGAGTGCTTTCAGTTTCGCTCGTTCACTTCCATCTCCAACGATGATAAGACATGTGCGTTCGGGTGCCGCTTGCGCGAATGCACGAATAGCGAGACTTGCATTCTTCTCCGGTTCAAGCCGACCAACGAACAGTAGTTTTCTATCGAATCTTGAAAATGCACTAACGAGCATCGGATCCGATTGCCTCTGATGCAGAATTATATCGACGAAAATCGGCAACACGCTGATCGGTATTTTTAGTTTATATCGCGCAATGATCTCATTTTTGACGCGCTCTGAAACGACGCGTATGCGTGTAGCCCGACGTAATACGAAACCAGCAACGAGTGCACGGTGTCGATTCATGAATGAATGCTGGGTATATCCGTGTGAGAGAAAATCAGTATGCACCTGCACGTGGAGCGGTACTCCTTTGACCCAGGCGATAAGGAGTGCGAGGAGCCCAACTTCGAACGGATCTTGTGCGGAGATGACGTCGGGCTTCGGCAGGTTGCGAACAATGAGCAAGGTATCGAGTCCGTAAAATATCTTTGAGAGCGAGTTGGTCGGATAGACGGAGAGATTTCTCTCTTTGTATTCTACCGTTCCATCAGATCGAAGTGAGAATCCAATAATATCTAAATGACCAAATGTGTCAGCATACGAAATCTGTCGTGAGAATGCAGGCGTCCCGGGGAAAAGAATCCCTCGTTTCGATCTATCTGAGCCGATCTGGAGTACGCGCATATTATTTTTGAATGATCGCGAGCATGTCATGGGCGACGTCGTCATACGTACGCACTGTCGTATATGCTGCAATGTTCGCGCGCAAGCGTTCGTATGTAGCCGGATCGGCGAGCGCTTTAATGCCGCGAATCATGTCGGCTTCGTCCAGCGGGTCGATAACAATTCCCATGTTCTTATATTTTTCCGCGTAGCCGGAGTTTTTGGTTATGATGAACGGCACACCGCATCGCAGGGCATCGATGATGGTGTTGGGTGCGACGTCTGATATTGAGGGCAAGGCGACGGCGTAGCATGAACGCGTCAACTCCATCAATTCGGCATGTGGCACGATTCCCTCTTTGAGTTCGAGATCAATGCCCTCGGCACGAACTTTCTCGAAAGCAGTTCGAAACGCCGATGCATTTTTGAGCGCCATTTGCCGTCCGTACAAGATCACCGAACGATTCGTCTCTTTAGATCGTTCAAGCCGAGGACCAATAACATTCTCAACGGTATGTATACGCGACTCGTCGAGGCCATAGGGCTCAGTCCAAATTCGAGCGAGCCACGGCGTATTGAATGCGAGTTCGCCATGCCGCAGCATCCACGCTACCAACTTCTTCGCCATGCGTTCTTTGCGACTAAGGGCGCGCGGGGCACGATAAAATTTCGGCAGCGGCACGAGATCATGCGTGCGTTCGATGTACGATTCCCAGACGAAGTCTCCGCCAATGCGGATGACGACGGGCTTGCGAAGAAGCATTCCGACGAAGGCCGTCGGCACGCCCGCGCTGTACGTATCAAATGCGAATATCGCTGAAGCACCCCACGCTGCTCGCATGAGCTTGAAGACATAGAGAACATGCCGGACACCCGAAGGATAGTTCTTCAGCGAACTGAAGAGAACGACCGGTGCATCGTGGCCAGTCTTTTCGAGCGACTCCCTCACACCCTTGGCATACAAAGCGGGCCCGCCAACCTCAGGCGGATAAATACCTGTTGCAATGATAATGCGCATGGAAGTACTGTAGCGCACGTGAGAGCGGCGCGCCAAGGGGGCGCGCCGCACAGATAGTCAGTCATTCTGACGCTGGCCTTCGCCGACGTCGGACAACCAACGGAGGAGTTGCGTAAGGGAACGACATCCCTGCAGGCGAACACATCCGCGATGCCGCACCCTGAAACACGCATCCGAAGCCGAACATAAGAATATACGCCTTCGGCCAATTCTCAGGATCCATGAAGTAGAATGGGTTGCCGAGAAGTCTTGGCCATTCCACAGAAGGGTCGAGGGTTTGAGCCATGTTACATTCCCTCCTTTCCACCTCAATCAGACACCCGTTCAGTCTAAAGTGCAAGGAGTGAGTGGTATCTCGCTACTTCGTCAATGCACCAAAGACCTCGTTTCTCATATCTGCAGCAATAATATTCCAATCGTACTTTTCTATCGCAAGCGCACGCGCATTCTTCACGATGGTCGCGGTGAGTTGCGGATCCTCGATATAGTGCCGCACCGCAGAAGCGACCGACATCGGATCATGCACGTTGCAAAAGATTCCTGTCGATGGAATTTCGGGATCTTTCCATGGATCAAAGAGGAAGTCGACGATGCCGCCGACCGGAGTCGCAACGACGGGGATGCCGGCGGCGAACGCTTCGACAAACGCATTGCCGAAGCCTTCGATCACCGACGGGCGCACAAAAATATCGCACATTTTGAAATACGCAGGCAGCTCAGAATGATCGATATGTCCGGCAAAGATAACGCGATCATCGACGTTTGCCTTCTTTGCAATATCGTTGAGCTTGCTGCGATCCTCACCATCACCCGCGATGAGGAACTTCACGTTGGCCGGAAGATGCGGCAGTGCGCGTATCACATCCTCTACACCGCGCGAGAGCACGAGGCGCGATGCAGTGAAGAGATACACATCACCATGCTGTTTGCCGTATTTGTTCTTCAATTCCCACAAACGTTCACCTGAGACCGGAGCCGAGAACTTCTCGGTATCCACCGCATTCGGAATGATGACGACCGTCCCCTGGTAACCTACTTCGCGCGTGAGTTTCTCGATGAATGATGAAATCGCTTTGATACGGTCGGCTTTGAGATAGAGGCGCTTATAGAAGAACCACATCGCGCGCAGTATCGGCTGGCGATTTCTTACTTGCGCGAGCGAGTTGCCGTCTTGTAATTCGAGATAATATGGAGTTGATGGGTGCGTGTACTTGAAGAGCAACGCGCCGAACGCGGCATAATTGGCCATCATCGCCCACGTCATATCGTATTTGTTCTTACGATTGAGTGAATGTGCTTTCCAAAACGAAGTGAGTGGAAAAAATAGTTTTGCGCGCTTCAAAGCGGGCGGCAAATTCCTGTCAGAAACTTTTGGATTCTCCACAGTCGAGCCAATGCGATACACCGTGACATTCCCGATCCGTTCAACCTCCGGCAATCGCGAATCAAATCGCAATGTGATCATGTCGAACTCATATTCAGCCGGATCAATCCGATCGGTGATCTCCTTGATAGCAACCTCCGCACCACCGACGAACGGGTGGTACGTGAGGGAAAATATAAGAATGCGTCTAGGCTTCATTGCGCCTCATCCTAGCCCAAAAGCGCCAAAAGAAAAGGCTGTCTTACTTCTTGATTGCCTTCAGCGATTCAATGTAATCGCGCAGAGAATGCTCCGCCTTCCAGCCGAATTCCTTCTCGGCCTTCGATGTGTCGATGTAGGACTCCATGCGATTGCCCGGGCGTTCGGGGAGCATGACGATGTTGTCGGTGAACATCTGCGCAAGCTCGAGCACCGTGTAGGACTCGTGGCTGCCGAGACCGTATTCATCTCCTTTGCCTTTTTCGCCTACCATCATAAGCCCGCGCACGAGGTCGTCGACGTGCGTGAAGTTACGCTTCTGCGTGCCCGGCGATGTGACGGTGATCGGTTGCCCTGCCCAATAGAGCGTCTTGAAACGACCGATGACCGATGCATATGGACCTTCGGCAAGTTCGCGCGCACCGTAGCCATTGTAGAAGTAGGTGATGGCGTACGGAAGATCGAACCATCTGCCGTAGTTACTGACGAGCTCGGTGTTGGAGGCTTTCATCCATGCGTAGGGTGACTGATCGCGGCCCATGCCACCATCGGCGAACTTCGTCGAGGATCCGGCGTAGACGATCTTGCACTTGCGCTTGCGCCAGTATTCGAGGACGTAATGCGTTCCCATCACGTTCGATTGCCATACGAGCTCGACGTCGTTGAAGCTCTGCTCGACGCGCGAATATTCTCCCAGATGGAAGATGATCGCCGGACTGAGATCACCACAGAGGGATTCGATGTCCTTCGTATGACCTTCACGATACTCGGCGGCTTCGATGTGATTTTCCTTCTTGCCAATGAAGTAGTTGTCGAGCGAGATGACACGATACTTCGGTAGGAGCATCTCGATAAGGCGTGAGCCGATCATGCCGGCACCACCGGTGACAAGCACCGTTTGTTTATCAGTATCCATATAGCCAGAAGATTACACGTCTTCGGGACTTTCTTCAACAATGTCCCATTCGGACTTTTTGACATGCCGTGAGACGGCAAGAGCAGCGATCGAGAGGAATATGACAGCAGCGAGCGCGAAGAACCAATAGGAGCTCGTGCTACGTGTTGCTACCGCAGCCGCTTGCGGTGCGACGACTGACATATTGCCCGCATCGTTGCTCGCGCGAATGTCTGTGTTCGATGATGCAGGTCTAATTTTCGCACTCGTTGACTTTTTTGGTTTGGGAGGCTTCACCGGAGATACAGGTTTGCTCTTCGGCGTTATCGTAGTGGTTGAGATCGAAGCACCGGGTGTCGGTGTGTGTGCAGTAAATGATCCCATATCTCCCGGCGAACGCTGCAAACTATTACCATCACCAAGCGCCCCTTCGCTGCTGTCGTATGAGACAGTGTCGATATCGGTAAGTGACTTGTCGCGCAGTGTTATCGACTCGCCTGCATTGTCGAGCGAGACCGCGCTGTGGAAGAGTGTGCCGGCAAAGTCCGGATAATCAGCCGAGAATTTCGTCGCGTTCGATGCGATGACCCCATACGTACTCGGTGCCAACGTCGCATCACCCGATGCAGCGATGATATTGTGATTGGCATCACCTTCGTAGAGTTTCCATGTGGTGAGTGGTACCGACGAGGTGCTTGCGTTGTAGACTTCTAGCCACTCATGACCAGTATCGGCGCCGAGTGGATCGTACATGACCTCGCTTATCACGACCTGTGCTGCCACAAGATGCGGCACTAGCAAGAGCAGTAGTATGATGTTATGTATCCAAATCTTCTTCATGACCCCCTTGTCCACTAATAACACGTTTGAGGATTTCTGATGAGACTTCTCCCGTGCCCACTTCTTTAGGTTCATCGACGCTCACTGGCGTCGGCTGCTCGCGCCCACGCGGCGGACTGGCCGGACGCGCCGTGCGGAAATCATTCGATCGAAATGAGTTTGATGAAGACTGCGGTGCATGATGATTATTTCCTGATGAAAACGATTGCTGCATCCGCACACGCAAGAGATCTGCTGGCGAGCGAACTGGAGTCGGTGTGGGAGCAGTGGGTTTGCGTGCGCTCTCGATCGCCGCGCGTAATGCCGAACGCTGCTCTACTTCCGAAGCACTCGATCGGTCAGTCGGCCGTGAGGCATCGGTGCTTGATGGCACTGGTGGTATCGGTGTGTTTGTCGTACGTGCGGCGTGCGTGACCGCGATCGGCGGTGTCGAGGGGGCGACTTCCCGAGGACGCGAGCCATAGGTACTGCCTTCTATTTTACGTATCTGGGTCTTCGAGAGTACTGGCGGTGGGATGAATTCTTTTTGCTTGGCTGCGATCACTGCTTCGACCTCGGCACGTGAGCGACCATAGGTCTCACGCGAGTGTGTGACGACATCTTCGCGATACGAAATATGCGGCTTCTCGATGGGTGGAATTGTCTCAGCTGAGAAGGGTGCCGAACCGACACCGTCGATCATGAGGGTCAAATAAATCTGTCCAATGCCAAGCCCCACCATGTCTTCTGCTTCGAAGGTCGGTTCGAAGACCGTCTTCAAGGTCTCAGCATCGAAGGGACCGACGCGGAAGGTGATGAGTGTCCCCACGTTGCCGAAGACTGCATCGCGGACTTCTTCGTCCATCTGCTCGATGTACTGGTTGGCAAGTGTGAGCGCGAGTTTGTATTTGCGCGACTCCGAAAGAATATCAGCGAAGGATTCATTCATCATCGATTGGAATTCATCGACATAGAAGAAACAGCGCGGGAGCTTCGCCATGCGGCTCGCGGGCTCTTCCGCGCGACTCATCGCGGCGAGATAGATCTTCACGGTAAGCATCGATCCCAAGAGACTCGCATTGCTCTCTCCCATGCGACCTTTGGAAAGATTGACGATGAATATTTTCTTCTCGTCCATTATTGTGCGTAGATCGAACGAGGAGGTCGGCTGGCCGATGATGTTGCGGATGAGCGGGTTGGAAACGAACGCACCGATTTTGTTTTGTATGGCGGGTGTCGCTTCGCGCGTATAGGTATCGGTGAACGCGGCAAATTCTTCAGTCCAAAACGCCTTTACGATGGGGTCGCTCACTTTATCGACGACGGCAGTACGGAACGTTTTGTTGGTAAGCATTCGGTTGACGTCGATTAAGGTCGAGCCCGGATATTCGAGGAGTGCTAAGAGTGTGTTTTGCAATATGTATTCCATGCGCGCGCTCCACGCATCGACCCAGATGCGCTTGAAGGCTCCCATGAGGCCAGAGACCACGAGGTGGCGATGTTCGAAGCCAACGTCCTCCATCACATTGAATCCGAGTGGATGATCAACATCGAAGGGTGCGAAGTAGACGACGTCGTTGATGCGGTCATGCGGGACGAAGTCGAGGAGCTTCTCGGCAGTCGAGCCGTGCGGGTCGATGAAGGCGATGCCTTCGCCGTGCTGAATGTCTTGTATCGCCATGTTCTCGAGCATGGTCGACTTGCCCATACCAGTCTTGCCGATCACATAGACGTGCTTACCGCGGTCGATGGCACGTATACCAAACATCTCGCGTTTACCGCGCGTGTGTGTCGCCGCAAAATACGTGATGCGGCGATCATCGTCGCGTGCATCGGGATGCATACTCTCTAGTATATCAGTAAGTTTGACTTCAAACCCGCTCCGGCGCAGGTGAAAGCTTCGGTAGGACGTTGCGGACCCGATTCTCAAGATCCTTTCGACGCGCGGCTTCATCATCGATGCGATTATCCATGGCGCTGAGTCGGTTTTCGACAGCGAGAACTCGTTCACCAACTTCCTTGATATCTGCCTTCAATTCCGTACGCAGACCATCGAGTCCTTCCTGTAACTCGTCTTTCGTTACCATCTTATCCTTGATGGAATTAACAACTTCGAGAATCTCTTTTGTTTCTGCATCCATAGATTTTTATTCTATACGCGATTTAGCTGACGTGCGCACATGATCAAATTGATTTTCAGGATCGTGGTGCATAGCATTCGACGGTGTACTCTCGACGAACTCTCCCTTGCGCTTCGGTGCGTGCTGCTGTCGCGCTCCACGACGACGTACCGCAATACCGAGCCCAACAACGATGACTCCCAATATAAAAAATATCCACATCTTCATGTCGACGGGGAAGCCGAGGAGTGGCATCACCGCAACAAGCGCTCCCACGAGCATGATAAGGGCATCTAAAGTCATAGCGAGAAGTCTACCGCACTGACAAATAAATGAAAGCCCCGTTCCGGAAAACCGAACACAGTTTACCGTCCTATTATAAGGACGAATTCACCTCGTACTCCCCCCTTTTCCTCGAGCCGCTTCGCGAGATCCAATGGTTCGCCTACAAGCATCTCTTCATGCATCTTCGTGAGCTCACGTCCGATGTGTACTTGAGTGATGCCGTGCGCAGCAAGCTCGGCTAAGAGTTTTAATACTCGGTGCGGAGATTCATAGACGACGACCGGATGCTTACTCGCCGCTATCTCTTTAAGCATGGTCTGGCGACCCTTCTTGTGCGGCAGGAATCCAAGAAAGGTGAATGATGGTTCATCGATGCCGGCGATTGATATCGCCGCGGTCAACGCCGATGGTCCTGGGATTGTCTCGATGATCAGTGGTGCGGGAGAAGTCTTTTTCGACCCGAACTGCGAGCCGGAAGCGAAAAAGACTTCTCCCGCGCTATGCGCTCTTACCCGAGCGACAAGTCTCGCTCCTGGATCAGATATCCCGGGCGTGCCTGCATCGGAGACAAACGCGACGTGCTCCCCTGCCTCGAGGCGATCGATAATTTCTTTCGCCTTGTTCATTTCTGTCGCCGCATCCAATCGTTGAAGCGGCTTCTTGATCTCATATTTCGCCAGCAACTTCGAAATGACCCTTGTATCTTCGGCATAAATTACGTTGCACTCTTTCAGCGTCCGCAAAGCACGTAGCGTGATGTCCTCTATATTGCCTATCGGTGTGGCGACGATTGAAAGCACTCCGATAAGAGTTTGTGTATCTCTAGAAACGATTGACTTTTCTTTTTGATTTGTCATACTCTCTATATCCATATGAAAAGCACCTCTTAAGGTTTCGTCCTTAAGCGGTGCTTTTCTTTTGACTAATCTTGGGGCGTACTGTGTCAAGATAAATTATCTTTTCTTTTGCGGTCTTTTTCAACAATGTCGAACATGTCTTGATATACGGACTAAGCACCATCTTTAGCTTGTCGGTCGAATACCAATGCTCCACAAGTGAATAAAAGTCACCATCGCTCGATACCAACACCGCTTGATCATACGAGCTGTAATCCAACATCGCCTGCAGAACAAGGTCAGCATCGACGTTTCCTTTTGGTTTACCATTCCTATCAGGCAACACTGGCTTGAACTTCAAGATAAAGCCAGCTTTTTGCAAATGCTCATAGAGCGCATTGTGCTGTACCATAAATCCAATAAACACATATGCTACCTCTACGTGATACTTTTCTCGCAAATATATCCGAAAACGAAACCAATCGATTTTCCAACCCAAACTCTGCACACCCTTGTGCGTATTTTGGCCATCGATGAAGGCATAATTGTTCTGCTTCCGCGACATATGCGTTCGAACACTATAGCGCATATCTATCGGGTAGCTATTGCTTGAATATGCGGCGTAATATCCTCCACGTTGCCTATCGGCGTTGCGACTATTGAAAGAGTTCCCATATCAATCCGCGATCTGATCAGCCACCTTATAAATATCCCCCGCACCCATCGTGATGATGAGATGCGAGGAATCGAGCTTCAATAATTCGTCACGAATCTCGTCGAATGAATCGAGCGCGAGCGAGAGGCCGCCGACTGCATGGATTTCTTCAGCGATGATCTGGTTGGACACACTCGGATCGTTCGGCTCACGCGCTGCATAAATCGGCGCGATGATGGAACGATCAGCTTTGGCCAGCGCTCGAGCGAATTCTTTCAAGAATGATTTCGTGCGGGAATAGAGGTGTGCGTGGAATGCGACCACAATTTTCTTGTCGGGAAATTTCGCGCGCACCGCTTCGAGCGTCTTTTCGATCGCCGTCGGATGATGTGCATAATCATCGTACACGAGCGCACCCAATGGCGTCTCACCTTTGTATTCGAAGCGCCGCCACGAACCTTTGAAGTCGAGGAGTGCGCGATCGATGGTGCCCTGTTGTATATCAGGAAATACGCTGCGGGCGGCCGCAGCGGCCGCCCGCGCGTTTTCGCGATTAAATTCGCCGATTTGTGAAAGCGTCGGCACTTCCTCTTGCGTGTAATCAATGATGTGCGCTTGTGCACCTGCAAGGACACGAGCGATGTTGGATCCTGCGGGGTTCGTCACAATGTACCCATCGTGTGGAACCTTGTGCGCCGCCGTGCGAAACGTCTCGACGAGCGCATCGAGTGTTGGGAAATAATCAGTGTGATCCCATTCGATATTGGTAATGACGAGAATCTGTGGTGAGAGTTTCAAGACATGATCGCGGTACTCGCAGGCCTCAACGATAAGTAGATCATCCGAACCAGCTAAGAAGTTTGATTCAAAATCACGCACGATCGAGCCGATGATAGCCGTCGGCTCTTTCCCTGCCGTCTGTAAAATCTTTGTGAGCATGCCGGTCGTCGTGGTCTTTCCGTGGGTTCCGGTCACCGCGATCGTCTTCATTCCATATGAGACTTCGCCGAGCGCTTCGAAGTACGACAGTTCCTCGATGCCAAGTTCTTTCGCGCGCATGCGTTCTGGATTCGATTCGGGAACAGCATCGCTATAAATCAAAAGTCCCGTGCCCTCCGGAATATTTCCTGCAGCTTGATCGATATCGACGTGAATCCCCTTCGAGGTTAAGAGTTCTGTCGTCGGTGATTCTTCGCGATCGGAGCCAGCAACCGTTTTGCCTTGCGCATGCAGCATTTGCGCGAGCGCCGACATCCCGATCCCGCCGATGCCGGTCATGTAAATGTTTTTCGGGACTTCCATAAAACTAACTATACACAGTAAATAGCGTAAGTGCATCACTATACTCAAAGTGCGCATTGCCAAAAAATCCTTTTGTTATAGGATTGGAATGGCTTTTGAGAGGAGGCACCGAGAAGATCTTTGGAATATAAATCCCCCTACCACACAGGAACCGAGAGTCCCCAGAGACTCCAAAGTGTTCTTGTTGCCGAAAGGAGGTTGATCCAATTCCCCCAACTTAGCACGTTCTCGGACGTGCTTTTTTGTTAGACATCTCTTTTCAACACTTCTGTGAGTATTCGCACGAATTCATCATTCCGCTCATATTCATTCTTGAACATGCCGAATGAAGCGAAGGCGGGGCTGAAGAGAATGATGTCGTCCATAGTCGCTGATGCGAGTGCTGCGTCAAACGCTGATTTGAGTGAATCGAAAAAGACTGCGTCGGAAACATACGAGCGAATCTTTTCTGTTCCTGTCCCCGCAAGCAACAACACTTTCTTACAATGCATCTGTATTGCTCTTTGCAAGTGAGACATATCGAGTCCTTTGTCTGCACCGCCTATGATGAGGAGGATATTTCGTCGGCCTTCTGGGTCAAGTGCTTCGAGTGCAGCGATCGTTGCTTCAGGAGTCGTTGCATTGTTGTCGTTATAAATTTTCACGTGATTGACCTCACCAGCTAATTGCAAACGACCCTCGACACCTTCGAATTTTTCGAGACCAACGCGAATTTCATCTTCGGACACTTTCAATGTGCGGAGTGCCTCCGCTGCAAGTGCAGCATTCTCTCTGTTATGTTCGCCAGGGATTTTTAATTTCCAATCAGACGGAAGTGGTGTGGGTACGCGCGGCAGCACCTTTGGTGCTGCCGCGGTTATTTTCTCTTCAATACCCTTTCCGCATACGAGCACATCACCTTCTATTTGGAATCGAAAAATATTCGCCTTGTCAGCAAAATATTCATCCATATCCTTGTAATAATTCTGATGATCCGGCATGAGATTGGTAAAGACCGCGATCTGCGGAGAGATTTTCAGATCGCCGAAGCCTTGCAGCTGCCATGAATCGAGTTCGAGAACCGCAATGGTATCTTTCGTCACCTGTGGCAAAAATGAAAGTGTGGAAACGCCGCGAACATTTCCGCCGAGGAGAACATTTTCTTTGTTTTTTGTTTTTAGTATTTCATACATCATCTGCGTCACGGTCGATTTGCCGCGCGTGCCGGTCACACCGACAATCATGGCTCCCTCGTGCATCGCATAGTTGGCAAAAAGTGCAGTCGACATGTAGACAGGCACGTCTGCTGTCCGTGCGGCTTCTATGAACGGAGAGCTGAGCGGGACTCCAGCCGCTTTGAGAATAAAATCGCATCGAGTGAAGTCTTCTTCCTTGTGTTCGCCAAGATGAAACGACACGTTTGGATACTTTTTGAGCTTCTCTATAGAATCGGCGAGCTCATGCGCACGCTTTGTATCAGTCACGAGTACCCGAGCACCACAGGCCGCGAGAAACTCGACGTCGCCAACACCACGACCGAGCAGCCCGAGACCCATGACGGTTACTTTTTTGGCTTCGAACGGCTCACAAAAATTTTTCATCTCACCACTATATGCCACATTTGGGTTCTTCCGAAGTGGTGATGTTTGACATCTCTGATTTTTGATTCGTAGATAATATTGACTCCAACATGTATTACTAGAAAAGCTACACTTTGAGAGACCGTTCGATACCATCGTATGAGTCGGGTTATCCACAGTAATTTTCATCCAGCGCGCACCTGCAAAAAGGTGCATAATGATAACCGCGATCGATTGATACGGAATCTTGACTGGATTCGCGAACACATTCCCTGACTAGCGTGCGCGCAAGACTACGAGGCCTCCTCGGAGCTCTTTCACCGCCCGCTAATAGAAACATTAGTGGCTATTTTATTTCGGAAGGAACCAAGGAACCTATGAGTATCTCAATTACAAAGCGCAATGGGGAGAAGGAGCCCTTCAATGCCGACAAAATCAACCGCTCTATCGAACGTGCTGCAGTCGGTTTGCTCGATCCTATCTCGATGGTCACCCAAATAGCCACCGAGACGCAGTTGACCCTGTACGATGGAATAACGACCGAAGAAATGGACAAGGCGACCATCAGCGCAGCCGTCCAAAACATCAAGGAAGACACTGACTACGACAAGATTGCGACCAGACTCTTCCTCAAGACCGTCTATCGACGCGTGGTGGGTGACTACGATCTGGACAACCCTGCCGACCTCAAGAAAAAGCATGCTGCCGCGTTCCTGACATATGTAAAAAAAGGTGTTGCCGAAGGTAGATTGCACGAAAACATGCTTACGTTCGACCTCGAGAAGCTCTCCGAAGCACTTGCGATCGAGCGCGATGAGCTGTTCGTCTATGCAGGTGTCGACGGTCTCATCAACCGCTATGCGATGAAAGGTCCGAACCAGCAAACACTCGAGACACCGCAGTATTTCTTCATGCGCGTTGCAATGGGACTCTCCTACAACGAAAAGAATCCGACCGAAACTGCGATCTCGTTCTACGAGAAGATGTCGCGACTCCTCTACATCGCCGGTGGCTCGACGAACCTCGGCGCGGGCACCGTCCGCTCCTCGCTCTCCAACTGTTTCCTACTTGAGATGCACGACAACATGGAACATATCGCCAAAACCGTCTCTGATGTAATGCTTCTATCAAAAGATTCTGGTGGCTTAGGTGTCTCGATTACGAAGCTGCGCGCGACGGGTTCACCACTCATGTCAAACTTCGGGGGTGCCTCCTCCGGTCCCACTCCCTTTGCAAAGATCATCGACACCGCGATACGCGCGATTCAACGCGGTGGTAAGAAGAAGGGCGCGCTCTGTTTCTACATGGAAAACTGGCACTACGACTTCCCCGAGTTTATCGACTGGAAGCATAATGCGGGCGACGACTACTTGCGCATGCGGACAGCCAACACCGCCGCATGGCTCTCGGACGAATTCATGCGTCGCGTCGAGGCGGGCGACGATTGGTACATGTTCGACCCGAAGGAAACGCCCGACCTCAATGAACTTTACGGCAAAGCGTTCAGTACCCGCTACGGCGAATATGTAGAAATGGCCAAGCAAGGCAAGATCCGGATGTGGAAGAAAGTACCAGCCAAGGAACAATGGCACCAGATCCTCACCTCGTTGCAGTCCACTTCGCATCCGTGGCTCACCTGGAAGGATGCGGCCAACTTGCGTGCCCTCAACAACAACACAGGAACGATTCACATGAGTAACCTTTGCACCGAGATAATGCTCCCGCAGGACAAAGATAATATCGCTGTGTGTAACCTCATCTCGGTCAACATTGCGGGGCATATTGAGAATAAGGAGGTTAATTGGCACAAGCTTGAGGAGACGGTACGCTCGGGCATTCGTCACCTCGACAACCTCATCGACATCAACAAGCTCTCCATCCCTGAGGCGACGAAGTCCGATAAAGAGAACCGCGCCGTGGGGCTGGGCGTCATGGGTTTTGCTGATGCCTTGGAGCGCCTCTCGATGAGTTATGAGAGTCCGCATGCGTGGGATTTCGCCGATCGACTCTTCGAGTTCGTCAGCTATATGGCAATCGATGAGAGTGCGAATCTCGCGCGCGAGCGCGGCAGCTACAAGAATTTCCCGGGCTCGCGCTGGTCGCAGGGTATGGTGCCGGTGGATACGATTGAAATTCTAGAAAAAGATCGTGGCATGCAAATCGACCTTCCGAAAATCACTAAGCAGCGCCGACTCGATTGGGGGCTGCTGCGCACGAAGGTCAAAGGTGGTATGCGCAATGCAACCCTGATGGCTGTCGCTCCAAACGCCAATATCGGATTGCTTGCGGGTACGACGCCGGGCATCGACGCACGCTTCGCGCAGGTCTTCTCACGCAACAAAATATCCGGCAAATATCTCGACCTCAATCACAACCTCGTCAAAGACCTCAAAAACATGGGTCTGTGGGAGGATATCAAGGAGCGCATCATTGAGGAACAGGGGGACATCAGCAATGTGCCCGGTATCCCGAATTATCTCAAAGAGATTTACCGTACTGCATTCACCACGAGCCCGCATGCGTACATCGAAGTTGCCGCGCGCGCGCAGAAGTGGGTTGACCAAGCCTTGTCACGCAATATGTATCTCGAGAGCCGCGATATGGAGGAGATGAAGGGTGTCTATATGACCGCCTGGAAAAAAGGTCTCAAGAGCACGTACTATCTCCACATGAAGCCGCGGCACACTGCCGAGCAGTCGACAACCACCGTCAACAAAGCACAAATGACGGGCAAGCGCGGATTCGGAGCCATCAAGGCAGCGGCTGTGAGTCCTGCTGCAGCAGAACCCGTTGCCGAATCGACCCCATCGCCTGTCGTCATCGAGACCACACCATTCACCCCACCCTCGTTGCCGACGTCCAACCCGCTCGGATTCTCTACCGTGACAGCGACCCCCTCCCCTGTTTTGGTCACCCCTTCAACACTTCCACAGCGGGAGATGCAACCAGTCGCTGCGCGAACGACTCCTATCGTCGCCGAGACAAGCATCGAGGTACGCGCAAGTGCCGAGCCCATCATAGCGCAAGCGCCGACAGTGCAGCCCGTAGCAGCACCAGTCGCGACGACCCAACGATCAATCCCCGATGCGCCGATGGACCCTGCCGAGAACCCCAACGTCTGCATTGCGTGCCAATAATTATTTGTTAAGCTGAGCAGCCACTATGCTATTAGGA
Source organism: Minisyncoccota bacterium (assembly GCA_035541295.1). Classification (GTDB taxonomy): domain Bacteria; phylum Patescibacteriota; class Minisyncoccia; order Phycocordibacterales; family UBA2100; genus UBA10103. Next base: position 7,476 of record DATKNP010000004.1, on the reverse strand, counting down.
AAAGCCGCACCGAAGGACTACAACATTCATCCGAGCATCTATCCGTGGGCCAAAGAGCTCTACGATCAAGCGGTCCGCAACACGTGGTTCCCGCATGAAATAGCGCTCAAAGAAGATCTCGATGATTGGGTAAAGATGACCGATGACGAGCGGCATGCAGTGGAGTTTCTCATTTCATTCTTTAATCCGTCCGAACTCATCGTCAACCGCGTCTTGGCACTTGGCGTCTATCCGTATCTCAAATCAGCCGAATGTCATCTCTATCTCGCCAAACAAATGTGGGAGGAAGCCAACCATTGCGTCGCGTTCGAGTACGTCCTCGATACCTTCCCCATCGACCGCGACCGCGCCTTCTCCTTGCATGAGTCGGTGCCATCGATGACCGCGAAGGAAGAGTTCATCAACAAATACATGCGACGCATGACTGACGTCAAACTCGACATCGAGACTGCCGATGGCAAACGCGACTTTGTCCGTAACCTCGCTGCCTACAACGTCGTCATGGAAGGCATCTGGTTCTACTCGGGCTTCATGGTCGCGCTTAGCTTCCGTCAACGCAACCAACTCCGCAATCTCGGAAGTATGATCAACTGGGTTCTGCGCGATGAGTCGTTGCATCTCAAGTTCGGTATCAATCTCATCCATGGCATTCTCGAAGAGAATCCCGAGCTCGTAACGCCAGAATTCGCCGCCGAGATCCGCGACATCATCATCGAAGGCGTCGAGCTCGAAACTGCCTTCAATAAAGACCTCTTCCCACGCGGGATCCTCGGACTCAATGCTGAGTACGTCAACCAGTACGTCCAGTACGTTGCCGACCGTCGCTTGATCGAGCTTGGTATGGATAAGTACTTCAACGCAACCAACCCGGCCAAATGGATGTCGACCGCGACCGACGTCTTCGAGCTCGTCAATTTCTTCGAAGCCCAGAACACGAGCTACGAGGTCGATTCCGGTGGCGATAAGAAGAAGGCACCCCCTGTTGCACCGACGGAATAGCTCGATCGCACCGTTCGTTTGGGAATTTCATGTGGCTGATTTCATGTGCTCGACGAATGTGACGATTCGTTCTTTGCGCTCTCTCACGTCGCGTGCGCGTGAGATGAATGTGATTCGCACGACGATGCAGCCGGCCGTATTGTAATCGAAGTTTATTTTGTATTGGATACCGGCAAATCCGCGGAATGTCCCGACCTGTCGCAAGTTACGCTTCGGCAAGAGCTCATCGAGAAATGCCTGCAGATCTTTGATGAATACTTCAAATTCCCTCGCATACAACTCCTGCGAATACGGAATGTCCATGACAATCTGCCGGTAGGTGTCAGTCTTTAGGTTTTGTTGCTCGACCGGATTCAAGAGGAATTGATAATTGGGTATTGAGATACGTTTGCCATTGTACTCGCCTGCTTCATCTTTGCCAGCGAGCGTCGTATTGAAGAGTCCAATGCGGACTATTTCGCCGAGGCTATTCATCATGCCGATCATCGTGCCAATGTCATCTCCGACCTGATAATTCGAAAGAATGAAGAAGTAGGCGATGACCGAATTAATATTTTCTTTCTGATTGATGACCACAGCACCCAAGGCAAGTGCCAAGAAGCTGAACGCCTGGATGTTGTAGAAGAGCACCCCAATGAGGAGACTTACCAGGAGTAACGACGCACGTATTACGTCAAGGAATTGGCGACGGCGGAAGTATGTGAGTGACGCCTGCTGGACTTCATCCATATCCGCTAATTCTCTCGTCACTTGCGTATAGTGGCGACGAAGCCGAAACTTGAGGAACCATATAACCCCCTGCGAGATGATAATGAATGCAATCAACGCTGAGCCTTTGATGAGGCCGTCTAAAATGTCAGCATTAAGATTCTCGATCCACTGCACCATATGCATATACTATCACTTGCCAATAACGAGTGGGCATGGAGAGACTTGAACTCTCACGGGTTTCCCCATACGCTTCTGAGACGTACGCGTATACCAATTCCGCCACATGCCCGCCGAGATTTTCTTGACGATAATCCGTTTTAGAAAATCCAAGTGTGGTAGCGAAGCGAGCCACCGACTGAGGCATTCTATACGTTACGGCCGATTTATTCCACCGCTTCGATAGAGGCGCCCAATGCCTTCAATCGCTGATGGAGATTCTCATAGCCGCGATTGATCGGGTAGACGTCTTGGAGCGTCGACTCCCCTTCTGCGGCAAGCATACCGATAAGGAGAATGGTCGCGGGGCGCAATGCCGGCGGTGCCTTGATATCGGCGCCATGAAGCGGCGTCGGACCTTCGATGTAGACTCGGTGCGGGTCTGCGAGCAAGATGTCGGCGCCGAGTTTTTTCATTTCCATATAGTGAATTGCCCTTCCGTCGTACATCCAATCAAGAATGTGCGTGCGGCCATCGGCTTGCGTCGCGACGGGTACGAAAAATGGCAGATTGTCCGCATTGATGCCCGGATATGGCATCGAATGGATTTTCTCGGCTGGCGCATGCAAGATCGATGGATGAATGGTGAGGTCGACAAGGTTCGCTCTGCCATTCTCTGCCTTGTATACGGGGCCTCGCTCATACTGAAGCCCCATATGTTCGAGGGTGAGCAACTCAAGCTCGAGGAAATCTATCGGGCAGCGGCGGATCGATAGCTCAGACTTGGTCGTCGCAGCAAGCGCGATGAAAAACATCGACTCGATAGGGTCTTCGCTCGGAATGCCGGTGATGTCGGTATTGATATCAGCAACACCGTGTACCATCAACGTTGATGTACCGATACCTTCTATCTTGACCCCGCACGCTTGCAGGAATACGCAGAGATCTTGCACCATGTAGTTGGCACTCGCGAATTTGATGGTAGTCGTCCCGGGGATCTTCGCCGCAGCCATGAGTACATTCTCGACGCCAGTGTCTGATGCTTCCGACATGACGATCTCGGCCGGATGCAATGTACCAGTCTCGACATGATACGTATGCGCATCCTCGTTGCCACGTATCGCGATACCAAGCTTGGCTAAAGCATCGATATGTGCGCCGAGACTACGCTTGCCCAGATCGCAACCCGATGGAGCGGGCAAATCGAACGACCCCATCAGGTGTGCGAGCGGTGCGATGAACATCGCGATGGAGCGCGTCCGCTCAGCGGACGCGCGATTGATTGCATCGAGGCTTAGCCTCGATGGTGGCGTGATACGGATGTTGCCACCGTCTTCCCACACAACCGCGACGCCAATCGATTCGAGTACCTCAATGAGCCGTTTGAGCTCCTCGATGCGTGGCATGCGCTTCAAGATCGTCGTGCCTTTATTTAAAAGCGATGCACAGAGCAACGCCACCGCAGCATTCTTGGAAATATTGGTCGTAACCTCTCCACTTAATTTCTTCCCGCCGGTGACGTGGTAGTTCATAGCTATAATTCTTCTATTAGACTAGACCGACTCAGCTTCTTTGGACGCTTCTTTGATCGTCTGTTCCCATGCCTGTCGAGAAAATTCAATGTACGTCTTCTCGTCACTGTCCATATACTTTTGGATCGAGAGATTCGCATTGAGACGCACGCTATCACAAAGGCTCGGCTTGCGTATCATCGTGGTTATGCTTGTGACGAGCTTCGCCGTGTCATGTGGTTCGCAGAGAAATCCCGAGATACCATCCTCAATGATTGCTGGTGCTATCCCGACAGCGGTCGATACAATAGCACAGCTCGCCGCTGCGGCATATGCAAGCGGGTCGTCATATCCCTCATACAGCGCTGTCATCAGGAAGAATCGCGCGCTCTTGTAATACGAAGAAATGTTATCTGTCTTAGGTTCAAATATGACATGCTCTGCCATGCCAGTCTTCCGCGCATAGGCTTTGAGCTTCCGATACAAAGAACCCTCACCTACAATGACGAGACCTGTGTCAGGGTATAAAGCTACCACTCCTGCAAGAACTTTGATCGCAAGCTGCAGATTGGATACTTTCTCGAGTGGCGCGACGGTCAGCAGTATGGTTTTGAATTGTGGGTATTTCGCGGCGAGATCCACATGCAGGGGTTCTTTCTGGAATGCTTCGATATCCATGAAGTGTGGCGCTCGCATTGCACGATCGGCGATTGATGTACTTATATCGGCAAGCGTAGCGCGTATCCCTTCAGAATATATGATAAGACCATGAGAACGGCGCACCAAGAAACGACCCACCATACTTCGGAGGGTATGCGCGAAGGATTGGCTTGCATAATTTCGGGAAAGAACATTCATGCGTAATTCGATGAGAAGCGGCCGATGGAAGCGTGCTGAGGTGAACCATCCAACGAATCCTGCCAAGAGCGGGTCCCCCGCGACGACAAGATCCACTTGCAGTCGGCCCTGAAAATACAGTTGGTGAATGATGTGTTGATAAGCCTTTAGGGGAGCAAAGATGGACGCGTAGGCATTGGTCGGGAGTAGCAGGAGGGATTCAGAAACCTTTTGTGCTCGATAACGGTCTCGGCTCGTGTTGAGTACTACAACGACGAGGTGCTTGGTGAAAGTCGCATAGTGTTCCACAGCTGCCCGTGCCGGCGTGTTTTCTCGCAGAACATTCAAATCATTCGTGATTAGGAGAACATTCATAGTCTGTCGTGGTATATCGCGTATATAGCTTCTTTCTGGAGTATCCCTCATGATACACTTTTCTTATGAAGCTTCCATCAAACCCGATTTCAAGCCTTGAAAACATTGCATCTCCGCTCCTGCGTAACGGATTCATTGGTATCGATATTGGGACATCTTCGATAAAGATCGTCCAACTTTCTCTGGAGGGCGCCACCGTCGTGCTCGAGACATATGGGGAGATCCTTCTGGGTCCTTATGGTGATCGGCAGGCAGGGAGGACTGCGCATCTCGACCCGAAGCGTCTGTCAGATGCCGTCCTCGATCTCTTCGGTGCCGTTGACGCAACCTCGCGAAGATGCGGTATCGCGATACCAGTTTCTTCGGCGTTGGTAACATTCGTAAAGATCCCCAAACGGGATCCTGATCAAATGCGCCAGATCCTGCCGCTCGAAGCCAAGCAATATGTGCCTATCCCCATAGATGACGTTGTACTGGATTGGGCATTTATTTCAGATGAGATCCCTAGGGAGAATGCGTTTGCACGAGTCGAACGGAATGAGCCAGCGCAGGCTTCGATCCAGAACGTGATGATGGTCGCTATAGAAAAAAAGACGACCGAAGCGTATAGGGCAGCGATCGCGGGCACCGGAATAGCCGTCGAGTTTTATGAACTTGAACTCTTCGGATCTGTTCGATCCAATATGCACACTGCCACCGGGCCCGCCCTCTTTATGGACATCGGCGCATCCTCGACGAAGCTTTGCATTACCAACGGACAAGGAGTCCCTGTTGGAGTGCATGTGGTGCCACTCGGAGGACAAGCAATAACCGAAAAGATAATGCAAGCGTGCGGATGGCATTTCGATAAAGCAGAGGATGCCAAACGCGCCAAAAGCATCGCAACTTCTACATCCTACACTGAGGAAGAGCGGAGGGCGGTCGCTACCGTGATCCGCGATATGCTCAGACAGTTGTTTTCTGAAGGTTCACAATTGATAAAAGCCGCGGCCAATGAATACGATGTCGACATCGGGCGTGTCGTGCTTCTCGGCGGCGGCGCCTGTCTTGATGACATCGCTCAATCAGCTGCAGCGCATTTCGATACAAAGGTGGAAATTGCGGATGCGTTTGCAAAAGTCCGCGCCCCTATCATCATCGAAGACGTCTTGCGCGAAGTCGGACCAAAATTCGCGATCGCCGCAGGTGTCGCACTGCGCGGCGCTGCGACATAATGACGCTAGTGGAAGAAATTCCCGACGCTGCTTATGGTATACGTGTAAGCCGCAGGAATATTGAAGTTGAAGAAGGCGGCATACACAATGACGATAAGTAAGAAGAAGAAAAACACCTTCGAGCCCTGTTTGTCGTTCCTGTATTGCATGGATCCATTGTAGCAAACAATACGAGGATGCGTGTGCGCCGGGAAGGAATCGGACCTTCGACCTCTGTCTTATCAGGACAGCGTTCTACCACTGAACTACCGGCGCTTACAGGGGCGATAGTAGCAAAAATAGACCTGCTATGCTAGCGTAAATGCTGACGCACGTGCCGTGCGTCGCAATAGGAGCGATGCATGTCTTTTAATGGGCATAAGGAAAGGAAGAACCTCAAGCCAAAGGGCTTCAGGGCAAAGAAAAGAAAAGAATTGAGTAAGAGGACGCTCCGGCGCTTATTCCGAAACGTGGGACCACCATATCGACATCAACCCAACGCTACATAAGATCGCGTCGGCCGGGCTCATAACATATTCGTTTTAGTCCGTACAAGGGACACAATAAAAAGGGCTGCCAATCCATCAGGGTCGGCGGCTTTTATTTTTCCCAAACCAAAAACCGCCGTGTTCCATAAAGGAGTCGGCGTTTTTTCGTAGCAATTACAACTTACAAACAGGAAGATAAGCCACTCTTTTGTTCCGTCCATGTGCCCCGCAGAGACGTAATCACAAAGTGATTTTACGTCTTTTACGGAGTTCCTTGCATCGTCTTTCCGATGTGTCCGACAGATTGAAGGGTCGTACTGTCATGACCCTTGAGTGCCCTGCCTGCCGGCAGGCAGGTCAGCTGACCTGCTGATAGCAGGCCGGACACTCAAATCGACTATCAGTCTCCCCCCGCTTACGCGGAGATCAACGTCCAATTTTGGAATGAATCCACGAGCAGCTTCCGCTACCCGTGCCTTGTTTCGACTTACTCTTTGTCATTGAGTTTACCTTGGACCCTCGTAAAGAGGGGCTTTGGGCACTCCCAACTTCCCTGAGTTGACGGGCGGTGAGTACAAGGCTTGAGAACGTATTCACCGTGGTATAGCTGACCCACGATTACTAGCGATTCCGGCTTCATGGGGTCGGGTTGCAGACCCCAATCCGAACTGGCGCCGCTTTTTGGGATTTGCTCCATGTTGCCATATTGCGTCCCTTTGTAACGGCGATTGTAGCGCGTGTGCAGCCCAGGTCATCAGAGGGACATGCTGACTTGGCGTCATCCTCACCTTCCTCCCCCGTGAGGGGGCAGTCTCGCCAGACACTTGTAACTGGCAACGAGGGTTGCGTTCGTTACCCCACTGAAGGGAACGGTTCAAACCACGAACTGACGACAGCCATGCATCACCTGTCCTACACCCTCGAAGGCTTCTCGGCTTTCACCGAGCGTGCAGTAGGATTTCTAGTCTTGGTAAGGTTCTTCGTTTAGCGACGAATTAAGCCACACGCTCCACCGCTTGTGCAAGCCCCCGTCTATTCCTTTGAGTTTTAGCCTTGCGGCCGTACTACCCAGGCGGTCAACTTAACGCGTTAGCTTCGCCTCCCAGAGGGTCGATACTCCGGAAAGCCAGTTGACAGAGTTTAGGGCGTGGACTACCGGGGTATCTAATCCCGTTCGCTACCCACGCTTTCGTGCTTGAGTGTCAG
>DATKNP010000003.1:0-58548 GCA_035541295.1 Minisyncoccota bacterium | reverse complement strand
CTTGGAAAGCAACGCGTTATATCGCAACTCATCACGAATATTTTGGAATTGGGTTCGCGCTTGCGCCTGCGTTTTGCTGATGATCAGGATGAATTTCTTGCGCTGCTCGCCAAGAATCGCCCAGAGCGCATACGACAGATTCATGATCGTCGATTTGCCAGATCCCCGAAAGGCCATGACTACGCTCAGTCTGTGTTCCGTGTCCTCGGTGAGCTTGAACATGTCGCGCTGAAAGGGCGCGATCTCATACTGAATGTAATGCGCCAGAAAGATCGAGAAGAACCAATAATGGCTTCGACGTACGACCGCACGTCGAACACTTTTGTCGGCGAGGATAGATTCTCGCAAGGTTTTGTTATCCATGGTTATGCTCTTGGCTGCTAAGATTCGCCAGTCGCAATGCTTCCTCGACAATCTTCTTTTGCTCTGGTGTCAGGTCGTCCGATACAGATACTCGCTCAGTGATCTCAACTCGGTTCGCATACTTCGGATGATGTTGTCGCAACCACAAGTGAATAGCCGAGAAATTTTTCTCTTTAATGAGAGTAATCAATTGCGATTCACTCATGTCGGTGATCAATGCTTCGCCCTCGGTAAGGGCAGCGTCCGCTTGCTTTCGGAACTGCGCGTCCTCCCCGCGCCACCGGTAGTAGGTGGCGCGGCCAACACCTGCTTTCTCACAGGCGATATGGACGATGGGGGTCTTTTTCAATTGCTCAAGCAGTGCTGCTTTTTCCTTCGACTGCCGATCTTCAATGGTTTTATCCCGACTCATACCTTGATCGCTTTATGACCCGTAAGTTTTTCGTAGCGGCGAATCACAAGATCAACGAAGATCGGTTCGCGTTCGATCATATACGCAGTCCGCTTCAATTGTTCGCACGCGACCATGAGCGATCCCGATCCCGCGAAGCAGTCCAGCACGATTTGTCCGGGCTTTGTACACCGGCGCAACGCTTTCTCATGGAGAGCGGCGGGTTTCTCTGTTGGATGCTCATAACTCGTACCGTTCAATCGCTTCACCATCCAGATATCAAGCAAGTCGTAGATGTCCTCAATGGCACGGTTGCCGGTGCCGATCTCGCGGTTCAGGATTTCAGTGAGGTTGAGAACACTTTGGGACAGATGCGGTTTGCCGACTGTGCCGTATACGCACGGCTCGTACTGTTTGTTGAATGCCACCTGCGGCGTCGGCGTACTGTTGTTCTTGATCCACAAGCATACGCGCTTGTTGGCGATGCCGAGCTCCGTATACAACGTTTGCAACAACCAGATATATTTCTGGTCGCAATACGTGAATACATGAGCGTCTTTTTTGAGAACACCGAGCGCGTTCTGAAGGGCAGATTTCAGGAATTTCTTGTACTCGCTATCCGACTTTGCATCATCAACGGTGCCGCCGTAGTTTCCTTTGCCACCGATGCCTTTGTCGTAGTCGAGGGCGATGTTGTACGGAGGGTCTTGCAGAATGGAGTCGGCTTTCTTGCCGCTCATCAATCTGCGAATGACGGCCGGATCCGTCGAGTCGCCGCAGATGATGCGGTGGCTGCCCAGCTGATACAGATCGCCAAGTTTGGAGACCGGCTTCTTAATTTTCTTGAGCTCTTTCTCAACGTCGAAATCCTCGACCACTTCGCCGATGTCGAAGATCTCGTCCAGCTCTTCGCCGGAGAAGCCGATGTTGGTAAGTAGGGTGGGGTCGAACTTGGCGAGCAAGTCCCAGTCCCAATCGCCGACGTTTTTGTTCAGACGAATGTTCAGCTCTTTTTCTCGCGCAATGTCGGGAATGTTGATGTATACGACTGGCACCTCGGTAATGCCGAGCTTCTTTGCAATCGACAGGCGAAAGTGTCCGCCGATCACGATGCCTTTGCGTTTTGGGGCACCGTTAACGAGCAGCGGGTCTACGAAACCGTATCGTTTGATACTTTCGGTGAGTTGAGTAATCGCGTCTTTGCTCCAAGATCGGGGATTGTATTCCGACGCACGGAGTTGGGAGATAGGCGCATACGTAATATTCAGTTTATTTTCCATAGGAGATGGTTAGAGGCTAATTACAACAAACACAGAACCTTCTGTGTGGTTGGCCTTCCATCTCCCATTTGTCGGGCGGTGGGATACCGCCAGTGATGGACGATCCTTCTCCTTGTTTAAGGGAGCTCGGGCGGTGGGATCTTCACCATGCCCTGAATTGTATGTGCGTAGCACTCTATGGCCGACTTGTCGCGCGGCTGGCCTCCCGCGAAATTTAAGAGTGTTACCTACGCATAATTATATACCTCACCAAGTGATCGGCTAGGGGGCATCCAAATGAGACACCCGTTTTAGTGTCTCATTTGTCTCATTTATAAAAAATGCCTCTTGCTGTTGACCCATCGATACGCCACTGGAAAAGTCGCCAAAAAACCCTTATGGTGCTTGGAACCCTGGGTACTAACTGCGGGGTGCCCGCCTTCGGTGGCCGAAGCGATCTTTGGCGGACGCAGTCCGTTAAAATTGTGAAGGAAATTGGCTCGGGTTACGGAGTAAAAGCAGTCGCACTCGCCCAATCTTTTTCAAACGTATTCTCAAGCGAGGTGATCACCGCAGAGTCAGTGACAAGTATGCCAAGTTCGCGATTTTTGTTGAGTGAATTGCTGGAGAAATTTTCGCTGCCGACGAAGGCGCGCGAATGGTCGGCGAGGATCATCTTCGCATGGATGTACAGCGGTGCTTTGGGTGAATAGGTACGGACCTGTGCACCTGCTTGCGTGAGCGATGTGAAGGCCGACTTCCATTCGCTCGAGTACGTCATGTCGATACGTACGACGACTCCGCGCACAGCCGCTGCCTCAAGTGCACTCGTGATATTCGCATCGGCCATTTCTTCGTTGTACATATCGAGTGACGTATGTGCACTATTGATGAATGCGATCAATGCACGCTCCGACTCGGGGCTCCAGATGAGGTCATCGCCGTTGGCGGCGGTTGCATTGTTACCATTCCAATCATCGTCGAATGTCGACTCCATCGCCGCGACATCATTCGAGTCAGTATCGATAATGGCAAACTCGCGGCTGCTCGCGTAGTACTGCGGTGTGAAATTCATCGTCATGATGACCGCTGTCTTGCCATCGATGACGAGTGATTTTTCATGTGTCAGCGCAAAATAACTCGGCGCCCAATGCACGGATACGCCGTGCCCGGTGAGATAGTGGTATGCTTCGTCGTTCTTAGTGTTTTCTTTTTTGCCGAAGTACCCCTCGTCCAAGATCACACGCACCGCGACTCCACGCGCAGCATCCGCTGCAAGCGACTGCTCGATACTCGTATCTTCGAGTTCGTACATCACGAGATCGACTGAAGTGGAGGCATCGTCGATCATAGTGACTATCGGTAGGATACCGGCATCGGGCTCGGTCACAAGTATTGTGCTTCCTAGAGAAGCGGCAGGAATAGTCGCATGCGTCGAATGCAGGTGTAGTGCAGTGTATGCAAGAAGCGCGCCTACGGCGATACAGAGCGTGACCCCACGACGCAGTGTCATATAGAGAGGAATTATACAACAGCATAGATCCCTATCGATCTTCGATAGGGGCTAGTAGAATGCGACCATGCACAAACTCACCAAGGTAATGATCTTCGGCACGTTCGATATGATCCATCCGGGACACGAAGACCTCTTCCGTCAAGCACGAGCACTTACACCGCGATCCTATCTCGTCGTCTCGGTCGCGCGCGATGAAAGCGTGCTCCGTATCAAAGGCGGCGCACCGCGACATTCAGAACTCGAACGGTTAGAGGCACTTGAAGTACACCCTCTGGTCGACGCCGTGGTCTTAGGCGACATGAGCGGATATATTCGCCACATCGCGAAGGTGGCGCCAGACATCATCGCACTCGGATATGATCAGGCTGGCGAATACGTGGAACATCTCGAGTCTGATCTGAAGGCTCATGGATTGGCGACACGCATCGAACGTCTCAAACCCTTCCATCCGGAGGATTTCAAGACCTCAAAACTCTCGGGGTAGTTTTTAGAGAGCAGAGCGTGTATCCTTACATCTCTATGGATGGTGAGACTGACGAAGCAATCGCGCTGCGCGTCCAAGCAGGGGACGGCGACGCCTTTGGTACACTCATTGAGCGCTACCAGGCGAAGCTCATGCGCTACGCGCGCAAATTTCTTCTCGACCCCGATGATGCGACCGACATCGTGCAGGATATTTTCATCAAGTCCTATCAAAACATACAAAGCTTCGATGCGAGTCGTCGCTTCTCTCCGTGGGTGTATCGCATCGCGCACAATGAATTCGTCAATGCACTCAAGAAGCGCATTTCGCGCCGGACGGTCTTCACCATAGACTTCGATACGCTCTTTCCACATCTGGTGGCACCGGATACGTCAGACAGCGCGGCCATGGAACGCGATACCCGCGCCGCTCTCGACCAGTACCTCGACCAGGTCGGCCCGAAATATCGCGAGCCGCTCGTGTTGTATTACTTGGAGGGAATGGACTATAAAGAAATATCAGAAATACTACAGATCCCGGTCTCGACCGTCGGCGTACGTCTCGCACGCGGGCGCGCTGCTTTGCAGAAAATAGCCGCAGCCCAACCCCTCTATGAATAATAAACACACACAGAATGGAGCAGATTCATCGGCACACCTCAGGCGAAGTGTGATGGATGCCATACAGAAGAAAAGCATACAGATGCGGCCACGTTGGCACTTCATACTTCTTTCGGCGCTTACCGCGGTGGGTGCTTGTATCGTACTCTTGACCCTCATCTATACAGCAAGCCTTGCTGTATTTCTTATGCGCGACAGCGGGGCATGGGTTGCACTAAGTTTCGGTGGCCGCGGGTGGTTCTCATTCTTACATGCGCTGCCGTGGCTCCTTATTATTTTCAGTATCGTATTTATCGGACTCCTTGAGGTGTTGGTGCGACGATATGCATTCGTCTACCGTTCACCGCTTCTGCTCTCGATCGCAGGCATCCTCATTCTTATCACCAGCGGGGGACTTCTCATCGCAGGCACCCCGTTCCATCGGCAGATGAAATTGTATGCGGAACACCACCAACTTCCGTCGCCGCTCTCGTTCGTGTATGGCATACCGTTCAGGATCCCGGCCCCTGATGTCTATGAGGGGAATATTATTGCTCGTACACCGGACGGGTTCGTTATCGACGATGAAAATGGTTCTGGCACGACGACGATACGTATCACGGGTAAGACGCGGCTGCCGTATGGTCAGGATTTTAGCCTTGGAACGCACGTTGTCATCCTAGGAGATGCGGTCAGTAGTAGTACCGTCGTTGCCTTTGGCGTGCAAGAAGACGACGAATGAAATATTCTGGCGACTCAGGTGTAGTATGCTATGACATTCCCCGCTCCAGACCCCGGAGCGGGGTTTGTCATTTAGGCTATACTGGAGCAATGAGATATTTATGCATAGATTACGGTGCCAAAAGGGTTGGCATCGCCGTTTCTGATGCGGTGGGGACCATAGCATTTCCTCGGGCAACACTCCCTAATAACGACCATCTTATTTCGCATATTGCCGCACTAGTGGCTGATGAGCACATCGAGGCACTGGTCATTGGCGACACGCATTCGTATGGTGGAGTCCGCAATCCGGTGAGTAGGGCAGCAGATGCCTTTGCCGAAGCGTTGTCGCGAGAAACAGGTATGCCAGTCGAACGCTCTTGGGAACTCTGGAGTACGATGGAGGCAGGGCGTTTCGCCCCCAAGGGACACGAGCACGACGATGCCGCCGCCGCCGCCTTCATCTTGCAGCGTTTTTTGGATATGAAGAAAAGCATGTAAAGTAGTTGTATGCCGCTCATTACGTACGACGACTTCGCGAAGCTCGACATCCGCATCGGGACGGTCATTGCGGTTGAGCCGGTACCAGAAACCGATAAGCTCCTCAAATGCACGATTGATTTTGGTGAGTTCGGCATACGAACGATCGTCTCGGGTATTGCGCAGTGGAAAAAGCCTGAAGATTTGATTGGTCGTCAGCTTCCGTACATTGTAAATCTTGAACCAAAAATTCTGCGCGGTGTCGAAAGCCAAGGGATGCTGCTCGCTGGCAGTGATGATGAAGGAATCGCACTTATGTATCCCGAGCGAATGGTAGCGGCGGGCACGAAGCTTCGCTGACGGCTGGATATCCACGCTCGATGTACATCCGAGTGATACAATGAATGCATGCGCACGAACACGCCGCAGTCAAAGGTGATTGATGAAGGGCATACACGGACGAGCATGCTTGCTCGCATGTTCCCGACGCCGAAGTTCCTTGTCCCGTCCGCTGCTGGAATAGATATTTCTGATACGTCGATCAAATGGCTCGTACTTGAGCGAGACAAAAACGGTTGTCGGGTTCGTGCCCATGGAGATCAACGTCTGCAAGAGGGGATTATGGTACATGGCACCATTACCGACATGGATGCGTTCGTGCTCGCACTCACCGAGCTGCGCAAGCTGCTCGGTGGCATCACGCATATTCATGCGGCGTTGCCCGAGGAAGCGGCATACGTCTTTAGTATGCACGTACCGTCAAACACATCGCGAGAGCAAATACTGCGACTCATCGAATTTGAATTTGAGGGGCGTGTCCCTATCGCACCATCAGAAGCAGTATATGATTTTGATATCATCGGAGCGCGCGGCGAAGACGGCTCTCAAGAGATCGGAGTTACCGTGTTCCCACACGACTTACCCGAGTCATACACCGCAGCGTTCATCCGAGCTGGTTTTATACTTTCTTCGCTTGAAGTTGAAGCAAGCTCCATCGGTCGCGCCGTCTCGACGGGAGCAGCCGATGAGCCCGTTACCTTGATTGTTGATTTTGGCAGAGCGCGCACGGGCTTTGCTGTATTAAAGCATGGCATTCCCATATTCACCTCCACAGTAGAAATAGGTGGTGACGCGATTACTCATGCGGTTGAGAAAGAGCTCTCGCTTTCGGGTGCGGATGTTGAACTTTTCAAAAACGAACAAGGACTCTTGGCAGCAGCCATCGGAAAAGCTACTGGCATCGAATCGGTCATCGGCACTGCCTCAGCACTCGCCGATGAGATACTGCGCCACTATAACTATTGGCATACACGTCGCAATGAGCACGGCGATCAGGTGACACCGGTTGGCCAAGTTATTCTGGTGGGTGGAAGCTCAAATCTGCGAGGACTCGCCGATTATGTTGCCGGCCGCGTACAAGCAAACGTCTCGCTTGGCAATATATGGCAGCGGATGTTCTCGTTTGAAGATTACATACCGCCGATTGATAACCGCACGGCACTTGAGTATGCGACCGCCGCAGGGCTTGCCTTGCGCGGAGTCTAACATCAACTCGTATGGCCAATGTTATCCCGAATGATGTATTGCAAGAAACGCGACGTGCTGCTCGCGCACGTTTTATGTTTGCTGGATCGATGGTCGCCATTGTAGTAGCAGCAATAGCCTTCGGCATTTTTCTCCCCAGCTACGTACTCTTAGCGACACAACTGCGAGAAAATCAGCAGGTAGCGACATCCACTTCGATTTCGGCAGCACAACAAGCACAAGACAATGCACAATTGAAGCATGTTAATGGGTTGTTGCAGTTGTTCGGACCGGCACTTGCGGCGAGTTCGAGTCCCGCGGACGTTATAGCTACCGTGCTTGCAATGCGTCCCGCGGGAGTACGAGTCGACCAAGTTATTTATACTGCGGGTAATCCCACATCGCTCATCGTAAATGGCTCGGCAGATACTAATATCGAGATCAGTGACTATCGATCACTTCTTGCGACGTATCCGACCTTCACTTCCGTCTCGGTACCGGTCGGTGCCTTAGTGGGGACCGATGGTGGGCGGTTCAGTCTCACGATCTTCGGAAAATTTTGAAACGCTCATGCAACGCCACCTCGTCACACTTTCATGGATCTACTGCATACTCGCCATACTCGCGTGGTCCGGTGTTGGTTTATTCGTTACTACTATTCAGACCCTGGGTAATGATCGACTGTCACAAGCGCAACTCAATGCACAACAATCATTACAATCAGCCCACGTTGTAAACCAGCATGACATGCTTATGAGCGCGGCATCTGAGACCGGACAACTCGATACGCTCGGTGTCATCGACCCCGCAAGCTTTGCGCATATGATAACGACCGCTGCTTCCACAACGGGAGTTAACATCACGATCGAGAACGCCTCACAGGGGAGCGTCACTGTCGTGGACTCGCACACCAGCGTACAGTCATTTACATTCTCAGTCGCCACTCAAGGCAGCTTCGCACTCGTCATGAAAGCGGCGCAATTGCTCGAATCCCTCCCGGCGCCTTCATCGATTTCACAACTTGAATTCACCCATGTCCCTGCTATTTCGGGTAGTCCATCATCGGTTGCCTCATGGCAAATGACCGCACAGGTGTTGTTCTTATCGGTATCCAACGCATCATCATGAACCTCAACTCCCAATTATTCTCCTCGCTGCGTGCGGTGTATCAAAACCGCAATGAGCCCGAGTATGCACGTAGGTTTGCAGAACTGTATTGGCAGACCTTGCTGCTCACCGCGGTACTCATCATTGGAGCGGCGAGTGTGTATGGCCTCATGCTATTTTTCACTGCACGTTCCCAACCATCATCAACCGCTCTCCCTGCTACCGCATCTTCGGTATTACCATCAAAAAAATCACCTCCTCCCGCTGCATCAAATTTGAACCGACCACTGCTCGATGCCACTATCAGCGGATTTGCGCAGCGGCAAACTGAATTCCAGGCTCTCGAGGAAAGTCCCACTACATCCCTACCCGATCCTTCGCAGTAATACATTGACCATAATGCGCCCTGCGGCTACTGTAATGGAGTCCGTTGTTGAGACAGGTTGCCTTCGTAGTTCAATGGATAGAACAGGGCTCTTCTAAGGCCTCAATGTAGGTTCGATTCCTACCGAAGGCACACGCACGCTTAGCTCAGTTGGTAGAGCATCTCGTTTACACCGAGAGGGTCGCAGGTTCAAGTCCTGCAGCGTGCACAATCCGACGATAGGCAGGATTGTGAGCCGGAGCACGAAGGTGCGAGGTGGGGTCGCGCAAAATCTCAGCAGAGATTTATGCGTGACCAAAATGTACAGTTGTGTGATACAAATCACTAATATGGAAAGCTTATATTGCCGCATCTACGGTCGCGTGCAGCTCGTGATGTTCCGCGATTTCGCGACACGTAAGGCGCACCAGTTTGGCATTGTCGGCTACGTGCGCAATATGCCCGACGGTTCGGTCGAAGCATACGGAGAGGGGAAGCGGAAAGCTCTTGAGCAGTGGCTCATTAATCTGAAGCACGGACCGCTCCTTTCGCATGTCAAGCGTGTTGATGCGCAGTGGAATATAGCACCGCCGTCGGATATACCACAGAAATCATTTGACTCATTCGACATCATCTTCTAGCGTGTGGAGATGTCTACACCAGCATGTATCGGTATTATCCTCGACGGTAACCGCCGGTGGGCGAAAGAGCGTGGACTCCCAAAGCTGCAAGGTCATCATGAAGGTTTGCGTGTGACGCTCAAGAGTACAGTACGTTGGGTGCGCGATCGCAACATTCCGCACCTCGTCGTATATATGTTCTCGACCGAGAACTGGAATCGCGAGGAGGAAGAGGTAGAGTATCTCATGGAACTTTTTCGTTCGGCTGCAAAGGAAGATATGCAAGAGCTTGGAAAAGAGGGGGTGAGGATACGTTTTATCGGTCAGCGCGAACGATTTAGCAAAGACCTCCAGAATCTCATGGACAAAGTCGAATGCGATACTGCCTCGAATGACAAGATCACGCTCTGGTGCTGTCTCTCATACGGAGGGAGAGCCGAGATTGTTTCTGCTGCACAAAAGCTCGCCACAACGCGGAAAAAAATAACTGAAGAATCACTGCGCAGTCAGTTCTGGAGCGCTGACATGCCGGATCCCGATATTATCATTCGTCCGGGAGGGGAACAGCGTCTGTCGAACTTCCTCCTCTGGCAAGCCGCATACAGCGAACTCTTCTTTGTCAATCCCTTTTGGCCAGATTTTACCGAGGAGATTTTAGACTCTATCCTGAAAGAGTTTGACGAACGTGAGCGTCGTCATGGACGATAATATTTCTATGCAGACCTCAATTAATAAAAGACATCTCTGGCATTCGCTTTACTTGCTATGGCAACGCTGCTCACCTCTTTAATTTTCGGTGGCGGATCCCCAGATTGAAAAATGACCTAGACCTTATCTAGTTGCTAATCGGCCTTGAAATGCTATAGTGCCGGTCTTATGGTCAACAAGGTAGTCATTTCACCGATAGACATGGAAGCGCGCAAGGCGATGGATTTGCGTGCGGGGGATTCGGTGCGCGTATGGCAGAAGATTGAGGAAAAGGGCAAGACTCGTCTGCAGGCATTCGAAGGTCTCGTCTTGGCTCGCAAGCACGGTACGGAAGCAGGTGGCACCTTCACGGTGCGCCGTGTCGCCTCGGGTGTGGGCGTCGAGAAGATTTTCCCGCTCTATTCTCCGATGATCGACAGTATTGAAATCGTGAAGCGCAGCCGTGTCCGCCGCGCCAAGCTCTACTACATCCGCGAGAAGGTCGCGCGCGAGGCACGCCGCATGCTCCGCCGCACGCGTATGGTGCATGCCGCGGCTGACGATGTGACAGAAACTGCACCTGTGGAGGAAACTGCCGAAGTTGTTGCGGAGGCGTAATACTTCCCCCCGAAGCGAAGAGGCATTACAATACGCGCTGAACCATAATGCCCAGGTGGAGAAATTGGTAGACTTACTACCTTGAGGTGGTAGCGCCGCAAGGCATGGGGGTTCGAGTCCCCCCCTGGGCACAAAAAAAGAACATGCCGACTTAATCGGTTTTTCTCCACTAATACTGTTATTATTCCTCCATGGCACGCAAGTATTTCCCCAAGAGTGTCGAAGAGCTCGTCTGGTGGTATGAGCGATTCGTCTCGCCACTCTCGCTCGTAGTCGGCTTCCTCTTCGACAACTTTGTTTTGTTGAAACGTGTCGACCTCTGGCGTACCAATGCGCTCCTCTTTTTCTACTTACTCGTCTGTGCATTCGGCATCGTACTTTTGAACCTTGTCCAGACTGGTCGGATCAAAAATCAACAGTTCGTACGTTTTTCACCATTCATTCCGGTCGCCATGCAGTTCGCTTTCGGAGGTCTCTTTAGTGGCTACCTTTCGCTCTACAGCCGCAGCGCTTCATTCTTCGCGAGTTGGGTCTTTGTCGCAGCACTCGCCGTGCTACTCTTAGCCAACGAGCGCGTCACGCGCCGCTACGTACAATTCACCTTCCAAGTCAGTCTCTATTTCGGCGTTCTCTTTTCGTTTTTAATTTTCTTCTTACCAGTTTTGTTCCACCAGATCGGCCCCCAGATGTTTCTCATAAGCGGAGGAGTGAGCTTGGTAGTCATTACGCTTTTCTTGATGATAGTGGGGCGGCTCGTGCCGGAGGTAGTCAAAAAGAATCGCACGAACGTCGCGCGTTCCATCGCGGTTATCTACATCATTTTCAATGTTTTGTACTTCAACAACCTCATCCCACCACTACCGCTTGCCTTGAAGGACTCTGGTGTCTACCACAACGTCGTGCATGAAAAGGACGGCACCTATCAACTTACCGGCGAACCGCTCGCGTGGTATCAGGATTATCTCAATTACAACAATGTCTTCCATGAAGCACCGAATGATTACGTCTACGTATATAGCGCGATCTTCGCACCGAGCGGTCTCGCCACAACAGTCGAAGATGAGTGGCAATACTATGATGCGAGTACAAAACAATGGAACACAACCGACACCGTCCCGTACCAAATTATTGGTGGACGCGACGGAGGTTATGAAGGCTATTCATATAAGGGGTATCTTGCGGCGGGGAATTGGCGGGTTAACGTACTGACCAGTTACGGACAACTCATCGGTCGCGTCGCCTTCACTGTTGTGCAGGTGCCGACCGAACCGGCAGTGATCATTACGAACAAATAATGCGCTCGCGTAGTGAGCCAGCACTTCTCGCGCGATGAGCTGGTATTTGCTATAACTGCAAGGTCAGAAACACATATGGTGGTCTTAGCTCAATTGGTGGAGCTCCGGTTTGTGGTACCGGCGGTTACGGGTTCGAGTCCCGTAGACCACCCAATCATCCATTACATAACCCTAGACTGTACTACGCTGTAGTGTATGGCAGTGTATTTTGATGATACACTTGAGATTATAAATCTTTTAGATATAGATATTAAATAAACCTATGGAAAATCAATCAGTAGAGAAAATAATCAGCGCAACGCATACGGTGCGAACGATGGCCGCCATAGCGCTCGGCATGCTCGCACTCTTTCTTCTTGTTGGGACGGTGAGTGAACTGCGCAGTATTCAGTACATCGGTGCCGGCATTGCGGCCACCGATACCATCACCGTCTCGGGTGAGGGTAAGGTGTTTACCGTCCCCGATACAGCGACCTTTACCTACACCGTCGATGAGACCGCGCCTGATGTGGCGACAGCACAATCCAAGGCAACTACTGCGAGCAACACCATTATTGATTACCTCAAATCACAGGGCATCGCCGATACTGACATTCAAACCACCGATTACAATGTGAATCCGCAATATCAATATAATAGTCAGATCTGTACACAAAATGGTTACTGCCCCCCACAACGTCAAACAATAAGCGGGTATGAAGTATCACAAACAGAGACGGTCAAAGTGAAGGACATCAGCAAAGCCGGAGCACTTCTCTCGGGTGTCGGTACGCGTGGAGTATCGGATGTAAGTGGACTGACTTTCACCGTGGAGAATCAAGATGCGCTCGATGCGCAAGCACGCGGCAAAGCGATAGCAGATGCGAAGTCCAAGGCACAAGCACTCGCGAGCTCGCTCGGAGTATCGCTCGTACGCATTACGGGTTTCAGTGAAGATTCGGGTGGTACGCGCATCCCTATGTATATGCAAGCTTCTGATGCTATGGCGTCCTCGGCAGGTGCTCCTGCCGTGCCGACAATCGCCACTGGTCAAAACACCATCATCTCCGATGTGTCAGTGACCTACGAGATCCGGTAGATATATCCGAACGCCTTGACTTTCCACGTGTTTCAATTACCATACTCGCTAAGCCCCGCGAGGGGTTTTAAAATTGCCTGAAAAATATATAATCACCTAAAATCATCCTATGGGAGCACTTCTGCAATATCTCAAAGACACACGTGCCGAACTACGTCACGTTGCGTGGCCGACACAGACACAGACGATCGTCTACACGCTTCTCGTTGCAGGTATTTCACTCGGACTCGCGGCGTATCTCGGGCTTTTCGACTTTCTCTTCACGACCGGCCTTGCTCAAGTGATCAATAACCTCCCGGCTGCGACACCTTCAGTACAAACGGTACCTGTAACCCCGACGACACCTTCAGTACCAACAACACAATCGTCCACGACCCCGACACCACTTACGTTACCGTTTACCAGTAAGACCAGCACCAAATAAACTTTCATTATGGCCAAACAGACACATGGTGGAGAACGGAAGTGGTATGCGATACACACCTACTCAGGGTATGAGGATGCGGTTGCGCGCAATTTGAAGACGCGCATCGAATCGTTCGGGATGGGCGAGCAGATATTCAACATCGTCGTTCCGACCGAGAAAAAGATAAAGATAAAGAATGGTCGCCGCACCGAGACGAAGGAAAAGACATTCCCCGGTTATGTCCTTGTCGATATGATCGCGACCGACGATGCGTGGAGCGTTGTACGTAACACGCCGCAGGTTACAGGATTTGTCGGCACGGCCAATCAAGCCGTCCCGCTCGAACAAGACGAAGTCGACAAGATCCTCAAACGTGTCGGGGGTGACGTCGTCCGCCACGCAATAGACTTAGCGCTCGACGATGCCATTGTAATTATTGACGGACCGTTCAAGGATCTTGAAGGGAAGGTCGGAGAGATTGACGAAGAACGAGGAAAGGTTAAAGTGCTAGTTCCTATGTTTGGCCGCGAAACGCCGGTCGAACTTGAAGCGGATCAGGTCCAACGAGTTTAAAAATACATATGGCAAAACAAGTAACCAAAATAATCAAACTTCAGATCGAAGCAGGGAAGGCTACGCCAGCTCCACCGGTGGGAACTGCGCTTGGTCCTGCGGGCGTCAATATCGGCGAATTCGTGAATCAATTCAACAACCAGACGCGTCCCTTGATGGGATCGATATTGCCGGTCCTCATGAAGGTCTATTCCGACCGCAGCTTCGACTTCATCGTCAAGAAGCCGCCGGCGTCCCGTCTCATCTTGAAGGCGGTCGGCAAGGAGAAGGGCTCCGACAAAGCGCAGAACAAAGTCGCCAAGATGACCAAGGCGCAGGTGCAGGCCGTAGCCGAAGAGAAGATGGAGGATCTCAATGCGAGCGATCTCAAGCAGGCGATGAAGATCATCGCAGGAACGGCTCGCTCGATGGGTATTGATGCAGAGGTCTAATTCTTTAAAATCGCTAGAAAGAAATGGCGCCACAGCAGGTGCCTTTTTTGATCTCAAATCGAAATGAAAAGAGGTCAGATAGATGCATTCGGTGAAGAACACATCTATCTGACCTCTGGACACCGACGCTGAGTCGGTGTTTGTTGATGACCGGAGTCATCTGCTGCATATAAGAGTATGCCTGATGGGGCGAATGTCAAACGTGAGCAAAGTGGATAACTTTTGTTACAATGCGCCACATGGAAATCCGGGGGCAAATCGAGCAAAAGATACGACAGACATTGGTCGGGCTCGGCATTGATTCTGGAACAATATCGCTCGAACATCCTGCGGAGCTCGCGCATGGCGATTATGCGACCGGCATCGCGCTGAAGTTTGCAAAGCAAGCAGGGAAGAATCCACGCGAATTAGCGGAGGCGATCGTCGCGCACCTCGGGGGTATCGATGGCGTCGCCAAGATCGAAGTCGCTGGTCCGGGGTTCATCAATTTCACGCTCGCACCAGAGTCAATAATCGCCACACTTGAGCGCGCTCGGCATGATGAACAGTGGGGCACCAACGAGTCGCTTACAGGGAAGACCATCATGGTCGAGTTCACCGATCCTAATCCTTTCAAGCAATTCCACATCGGTCATCTCATGAGCAACGCCATCGGCGAATCGATTACGCGATTGCTCGAAGCTTCGGGTGCGAAGGTCTTGCGCGCCAACTACCAGGGCGACGTCGGCCCGCATGTGGCAAAGGCACTGTATATACTCCTCGAGCGCAATGTCACAGAGCCGACGATACAGGATATTTCCTCAGCATACGTCGAAGGCGCGCATCGCTACGAATCTGACGGTCAGTCGAAAGTCGCCATCGATGCATTGAATAAGCAGATCTACGAGCGCTCCGATGAACACATTAATGAACTCTATGCCAAGGGCCGCGCGGTGTCGCTCGCGCATTTCGAAGATCTCTACCATATATTGGGCACTAAATTCGACTTCTATTTCTTCGAGAGCGACACCGGTCCCATTGGGAGGGCGATCGTCGAGGCGCACATCGAGGACGGCATCTTCGAAAAAAGCGAGGGTGCGGTCATATTCCTTGGTGAGAAGTACGGCCTGCACACACGCGTATTCATCACCAGTGCCGGCAATCCGACCTACGAGACCAAAGATATCGGCAATGCGCGTGAGAAGGCCGACACGGTGAGCTTTGATCGTTCAATCGTCGTAACGGCGAGCGAACAGAGCGAATACTTCAAGGTCATGCACAAAGCAATGGAACTCCTGATGCCGGACGTTGCCGAGAAAACCTCGCACGTGACTCATGGCATGATGCGATTCACCGAAGGTAAGATGTCGAGTCGCAAGGGCAACGTGGTGACCGGCGAATCATTACTCACCGAGCTTGCAGAGGTCGCGAAGACTCGCGCGGCCGAGAGTCGCGCGAAGGATCACGACGTACTCGCACAACAGATCGCGGTCGCCGCAATCAAGTATCAAGTACTCAAACAAACCACTGGCAAGGATATTGTCTTCGACCGCGATCGCGCACTCTCACTCGAAGGAGATTCGGGTCCCTATTTGCAATACACCTACGCACGCACGCACGCGATTCTCGATCGCGCACACGTGGCCAATGTGAAGCCGGTACTTAACACGAGCACTCCACAATCAGACCTTATGCGGCTCATCACGCGCTTTCCCGAAGTCGTCCTGCGCGCAGCAAACGAATACGAGCCACACTACGTTGCAATATATCTCATCGAGATCGCGAGCGCCTTCAACAGTTGGTATGGGCAGGTGCAGATTCTCGATCAGAGCAAAGACGAGCCGCATAAAGTGGCGATTGTCGAGGCTGTCTCGCACACACTCAAGAACGGCTTAAGGTTGCTCGGTATCCCAACACCCGACCGGATGTAGAAAAATTAGAGCAAACGAACTCAAGTATCTAAGCCAAGAAAAATATACAGAGATCAGATCTCTGTAATTTCTGTGGATAACTACAGAGATCTGATCTCTGTAGCCGCCAATCCTGCAATATGTGGATGATACACTGACGCTCTATGACCCAGAACGAGGCTCTAGAAATAATGAAAACCGGTGTCAATGTGTTTCTGACTGGAGAGCCGGGTAGTGGCAAGACACACACGATCAACGCCTACATCCGCTACCTCAACGTGCGCGGGGTGGACGTCGCCGTCACCGCTTCGACCGGTATTGCAGCGACACACGTAAGTGGCATGACCATCCATTCGTGGAGTGGCATCGGTGTAAAGCGCACCGTCTCTGACTGGGATATCGAGAATATACAGAGCAAGGAGAAGACTGCGCGACGTATTCTCGATGCAAAGGTTTTGGTAATTGACGAAATATCAATGCTTGATGCAATGACGCTCGAGAGTGTTGATCGCGTGCTGCGTACGCTGCGCCACAAGCCGATGATGCCCGAGGAGCCGTTCGGGGGACTGCAGGTTATATTTGTCGGCGACTTTTTCCAGCTGCCACCCGTAAGCAAAGAGGCTGATATACAATTCGCGTTCGCTTCTCCTGCATGGAAAGATGCGCGACCGGTTGCCTGTTATCTCAATGAGCAACATCGCCAGGACGACGGCGAGTTCCTCGAGCTCCTCTCCGCGATGCGGCACGGTGTCTTCACGCGCAAACATCGCGACGTACTCGCGGGGCGTATGGGGCTCAAGCCCATCAGTGCCGTCGCGACAAAGCTTTACACGCACAACGCCGATGTCGATCGGATGAATACCGATGCGCTCGATAAAATCAAGATGAGCGCCCATGTCTATCAAATGACATCGCGCGGTGCATCGAATCTCGTTGAAGTATTGAAAAAGAGTTGCCTCTCGCCGGAGACGCTCGTCCTCAAGGAGGGTGCCGCAGTCATGTTCACGCGCAACAATTTCGACGAAGGATACGTCAATGGCACCCTCGGTGATGTTATCGGCTTCTCGCCCTTGGGTGCGCCCATCGTGAAGACACACTCAGGAGTAACCCTCACCGTCGAGCCAGCCGAATGGGCAATACAAGATGGCAACAAAATCCTCGCGAAGATTAGCCAGATCCCGCTGCGGCTCGCGTGGGCGATAACGGTACACAAGAGCCAGGGTATGAGCCTCGATGCAGCAGTCATCGACTTGGGTGCCGCATTCGAGTATGGGCAAGGGTACGTCGCCATCTCGCGCGTGCGAACGCTCGGCGGGCTCTACCTCGAAGGTTTCAACGAGCGCGCGCTCCAAATGCATCCGGATGTCGTCGCGCAGGATCGGTACTTCCGCTCGTATTCGGACGCGGCGCGGAGAAAATTTGCATCGTTGCCAGAGAGCGACAAGGAACACATGCAGCAGAATTTCTTGAAAGCCATCGGCGCGCACGAGCCGAGGATGCAGATGCCGCAAGAGCCGAGCGGCAGAGAGAAAGTTTCAAGTAGCCAAGAAAAAAGCCCAGGTAAGATCGACGAAGCACGGGAAAAATATCCCAACATGGGCAAACCCTGGAGCAAAGACGACGACGCACTCCTCACCGCAATGTTCAACGAACAGAAGCCCAACAAAGACATCGCACAGCACTTCGGCCGCAAGCCCGGCGCCATCACCGCACGCCTCGGGCACCTCGGGCTCATCGAAAATACGTGGAAGCCGTATAAGAAAAAAGCCCAGTAAAACCTCGCCGCAAGGCCATAGATTTGCTACGATAGCCCAATGGCGGATACGAACGATACTCCCAAGAGCGAGGTAGCCAAACGCGAGGAAGCGATCCTTGCCTTTTGGCGCGAGCGAGATATTTTCAAGAAGTCGGTCGACAAGGAACCGACGAAAGGTGAGTATGTTTTCTACGACGGCCCGCCGTTTGCGACCGGCTTGCCGCATTACGGACATATCGTCGCATCGGTCATCAAGGACGTCGTGCCGCGTTATTTTACGATGCGCGGCTATCGCGTGCCGCGTATCTGGGGCTGGGATTGTCACGGCTTGCCGATAGAGAACATTGTCGAGAAAGAGCTTGGATTTAAGCACAAGAAAGATATCAAAGAGTATGGCATCGCGAAGTTCAACGAACGCTGCCGCGAGCAAGTGCTGACGTACGCGCACGAATGGGAAAAGATCATTCCGCGCATCGGCCGCTTCGTCGACATGGAGCATGCGTATCGCACGATGGACAAATCATTCATGGAATCCGTCTGGTGGGTTTTCAAACAGCTCTTCGATAAAGGACTTGTCTATGAAGACTATCGCGTGATGCATATTTGCCCGCGCTGCGAGACGACGCTTAGCCAGCAGGAAGTTTCGGAAGGGTATAAGGATGTGAAAGATATTTCGGTGACGGCGAAATTCAAGCTGAAGAAAAATGAAAGCATCAAATCAGATGTAGATGTTTATATTCTCGCTTGGACAACTACTCCGTGGACCTTACCGGGAAACGTTGCGCTTGCTGTCGGAGGCAATATCGATTATGTCAGAGCTAAACACAAAGACGGTAGTCATGAAATAATAATTGCAGAGGCTGCGTACGACCGTGAGACTTTTCCCCTTAAACACGACGACCTAGGCGTAACACCTCACTATAAAGACAGTCTATATCAAGAATATGAAAAAGTCGGGATTGTGTTTCCGGGACACATATTAGCTGGTCTCGAATATGAAGCGCTTTTCGACTATTACGCCAAAGACACGACTCTCAAGAACCGCGAGAATGGATGGAAAGTCTATGCGGCGGATTTCGTCACGACCGAAAGTGGTACCGGAGTGGTGCATATCGCACCGGCATTCGGTTCTGATGACTGGGAACTTTTGAAAAAAGAAAATCTTCCATTCGTGCAGCACGTCAATTACGACGGCACGATGAAGCCGGAAGTCACGGATTTTGCCGGCATGGAAGTGAAGCCGCGCTCAGATGACGACAGGGTGCGGCTCGGCACCGATATCGCCGTTTTGAAATACCTGCAGGATAACGGAAGCTTCTTCTCGAAGGAAAATATTACGCACGCATATCCGCATTGCTGGCGTTGTGACACGCCGCTTCTCAATTACGCGACATCGTCGTGGTTTGTGAATGTCACGAAGATTAAAGACAATCTGCTTGAAAACGCAAAGGCAATCAACTGGTCACCGAGCCACATCAAAGAGGGAAGATGGGGCAAATGGCTCGAAGGCGCACGTGACTGGTCTGTCAGTCGCCAGCGATTCTGGGCGAGCGTCATTCCGATTTGGGTCTGCGAGAAGTGTAAGAAGCAGCGTGTCTTCGGGAGCGTCTCCGAGCTCGAAGAGGCAAGCGGTAAGAAGGTGGATGATTTGCACAAGCACATTGTCGATGAAATCACGCTGCCATGCGAATGCGGCGGTGTGATGAAGCGCATCCCCGACGTGCTCGATACGTGGTTCGATTCTGGTTCGATGCCGTACGGCGAACGGCACTATCCGTTTGAAAACAAAGAAAAGTTTGATGCGGTATTTCCGGCGCAATTCATTGCTGAAGGAATCGATCAGACGCGTGCGTGGTTCTACTACCTGCACGTACTTGCAAGCGGCATATTCCAGAAGAACGCGTTCCAAAACGTCATCGTCAACGGCATTGTACTCGCCGAAGACGGCAAGAAGATGTCGAAGAAACTCAAGAATTATCCCGACCCGATGGAAGTCGTCGACACATACGGCGCCGATGCGCTGCGCTTCTATCTGCTTTCATCGCCAGTGATGCAAGCGGAAAATCTCGGATTTTCGGAGAAAGGCGTCGACGATATCGTGAAGAAGAATATCGGACGACTCAACAACGTACTCGCATTCTATGAACTCTATAAGGATGGTACGCCGCGCGATTGGAAGAGCACCAACGTGCTCGACCGCTGGATACTTTCGCGACTCGACGAGCTCGTGGCAGAATCGACCAAGGGATTCGAGAGCTATCAGCTCGATGTCGCCGCGCGGCCTATCAGTGGATTCATCGACGATCTTTCCGTGTGGTACCTACGCCGTAGTCGCGACCGATTTAAAACCAACGGGACTGATAAAGAAAAAGCACTCGCGACACTGCGCTACGTTTTACATACCCTCTCGCGCGTGATGGCTCCGACGATGCCGTTCTTCGCTGAATACTTGTTCCAAGCGGTGCGTGAGGAGGAGGATGAAGAGAGTGTGCACCTTGCGATGTGGCCGGAGATTAAGCCACGACTAAATCTTTTTTTCCGCTGGATTTACGGCACCAGACACAACATGGATTTATTGCCCATGAAGCAGACACGTCTTGCGGTCGAACATATTCTTATGGTTCGAGATATTCGTAAGATAAGGGTAAGACAACCGCTATCAGAAGTTGCACTTAATGCTGACTTCTTGTTGTCACCAGAATTGATAGAGATCATTAAACAGGAAACGAACGTCGAACAAGTATCCTCCTACAAAGATATCAACGTCATTCACAATTTGAAAAACAATCCAGATTGGCATGTGATTGATGATGTGGGAACCCTACAATTAGCAATCAATATAAAGATAACCCCAGAACTTGAAGAGAAAGGTCTTGTGCGTGATTTCCTGCGTACCGTGCAAGGCGAACGTAAGAATGCTGGATTAAATCCGCACGACACAATCACACTGAAGATTGATGCACCCGAAGAGGCAAGATTGATCATAAACAAGTATAAGGAGGAAATTGCCAACACCTTAAAAGCCGCTGTCGTTTCGTTTGGGGAAGTATCAGCGGACAAAAAAATAGTTGGTAAATACTCGATTGGAATTGAGGTTACAAGAGAGTAGTTATGTACCAAAAGTATCAGACCGACGCGATTGTACTTGCCGCACATGAGTATGGAGAAGCGGATAAGACATTCGCTTTGTATACACGTGACTTCGGTCTCGTGCGCGCTCGCGCTACATCAGTGCGGAGTGAAAAGTCGAAGATGCGCTATGCGCTCCAGCCCTACGCGCGCGCCAATGTCTCGCTCGTGCGGGGCAAAAGTGGCTGGCGTGCCGCAGGTGCGACTGCCTCGACTGCGGCGACAGGGAAGGATCCGAAAGGCGTGTCTGCATTCGCTCGCATCAGCGAACTTGTCGTCAAACTTGTCCACGGCGAAGATCACGACGAGTATCTCTTCGATGCACTCGCCGAGGCACATCAGGCACTCATGCGCGAACAAGTCGAGTCGGTCGCGACTATCGAGATCGTCGCGGTCGCACGCATCCTCTACGCGCTTGGCTACCTCTCAGCCGAAGCGCTCGAGACCGCACTTTTCACCCACACGGCCTACGCCGACACCCACCTGCGCGAAGCGGAGGTCATCCAAGATGCGCTCCTCTTGTCCATCAACAAAGCGCTTTCGCAGACGCACCTCTGATTTCATTGTATTTGGAAGCTTGAAGCGATATTGTTGGTTCATGTCCGAGGTACAGATCATCCCTGACGGAGTAGGGTTCATACTACCAATCCCTATCTATACATCTACGCGCATCGGATCAATGCGCGGGAAGGACGGAGAACAATTTGTGATAGTTGCCGGACTTGATTCGGATCTTGTCGCACAACTCAAAGAACGATCGCTCGATGAGACCGACGAGGAGATCCAGCACAATACCTCCGACCGACAGCGTTTCGGTGAAGGGTCGTACGAAGAGTGGTACACTAAGGATCGTGTCCCGTTCGCACTCGTTGAGAAGACTTCGGGGAAGCTTGCGGGGCTCGCATGGTTTGGACCGAAGCCCTTGGGACGCAAGTCCCTCAAACATCTTTCTGAAGAAGAGCGCACACAAGATGAGCGGACGATGGATGCAGACAATTGGCACACCATCGTGTACCGTTCGTACCGGCCGTTTCGCGGTACCGGGCTCATGAAGCCGTTTGTACGATTTTGCATGGATACGTATTGCAGCATCTACCCGCACGCGAACATCTGGGCCGGGATCTATGCCGACAATCCGGCAAGCCATGCGCTCTCGGAGGGTCTGGGCTTCACCGTGCTTGAGACTGCTTCCGATGCTGCCTCGCACGAGACGGTTATGGTATGGTACGCAAACAAATGAACACCGTATGTCCCGCGTCAAACTAAGTGAATACCGCGCAAAGAAGATTTTGCTCGGCGATAGCTATGCGGGGCTCTCTATTCGTCCCGAAGGCGATGATGTGATGCCGACTTCAGGGACATGGGTCGCGAAGGTTGATCAAGGCGTGAAGAAGCGTTTCAAGCAAGGTTTGATCGTCGTCGACAAACCTGCAGCAGAATTAGCAGCATCAGTCGAATCCTGGAAAGGCCGGGGCTTTACACAATTCATCCTCGAGCCGTTTTTCCCACACTCACCACAAGAAGAACAGTACTTCTCGATGGAGCGTGTGCGCGAAGGCATTCGCGTGCTGCATGCGAAAGACGGCGGTGTCGATATCGAAGCACATCCAGAGATGGTCAAACAATATCTGATTGCATCGACGACGGATATTTCCATGATCGCGAGCACATCTCAAATCCCACAAGCTTTTCTTGAGCGGTGTCTTGAAATGTTTGATAAGAATTTCTTCGCATTCCTCGAGATCAACCCGCTCGTTATCAAAAATGGTGAAGTGCATCTTCTGGATGCGGCAGTTTTGGTCGATGATGCAGGGGCATTCTTCACCGATACATGGAACAATGCAGACCTCGTAGAATCGAAATTAAAACATCCGGCTGAAGCTCAGGTTGAGGCGCTCGCAGCGACGACACCGGCATCGCTTAAGCTTTCCATAATCAATCCTGACGGAGCGCTCTTTTTCCTCCTCTCCGGCGGCGGCGGCTCTATCGTGATAGCAGATGAAGCGCAGCTTCTGGGCGCGGGAGCACTCATCGGCAATTACGGCGAGTATAGTGGCGGGCCGACGCGCCAAGAGACCTATCTCTATGCCAAAGAAGTGCTCGGTGTAATGCTTGCTTCGAAGGCAAAAAAGAAGGCACTCATCATCGCGGGCGGCATCGCGAACTTTACTGATATGAAATCGACCTTCTCTGGCATTATCGATGCGCTACGTGAAGTCGCTCCTGATATGCGCGCGGCCGGTATCAAAGTCTTCGTCCGTCGCGGCGGCCCGAATGAAACGGTGGGACTCGCCATCATGCGCGAATTCCTGACCAAAGAAAATTTGCTCGGTGCAGTCGATGGTTCTGATGCGATCATTACGAAGGCGGTCGATGACGCGATAACATTTGTACGCGTATGAATATCATAGAAGAGATACGAAAGGGGAAGACTGGCATACTCATCGCCGGCAATCATGAGAAAATAATCCAATCGATACTCGACTTTGATTTTCTTTCGGGCAAATCGGAACCGTCAATCGTAGGAATTGTAAGTGGCAACAGGAAGGTGCAGAAGTTTTTCTTTGGCCCGCGCGAAATACTCCTACCGTGCTTCAAAAGTTTCGAGAGCGTCCCTGACGTGTACACCGAACGCGTCTCGTGGCTTTTGAATTTGCAATCAGGACGACGCGTCTTTGATTCCACGGTCGTCTTTTTCAAAATATTCCCGCATGCGCTCGGCGCGCACCTCTTCGCTGAGAATGTCCCCGAACGTCATGCGACCGAACTGATCCGATTATTCGACAAAGAAAAGCTGATCGCCGGCCCTTCGGGGGTTGGCATGATCGTGCCAGGATCACTGAAGCTCGGTGCTATTGGTGGCACTGATCCCGCACAGCTCACTGCAAGCCATTTGGGTACTACAGGATCAGTGGCAATCGTCTCGACCTCTGGCGGCATGACCAACGAACTCATCCGTGCAGTCGCATCAGCAGGGAAGCGGCTTTCTTTTTCAATCTCCATTGGCGGCGATCGATTTCCTGTCACATCGCTCACCGACGTGCTCTTGCTCGCCGAGAGTGATCCTTCGACGAGTGCAATTGTCTATTTCGGAGAGCTTGGCGGCTCGGACGAATATGAAATAGTTGAACTCGTGAAATCGAAGCGACTCACCAAGCCGGTTCTTGCATACATCGCCGGCATCATCGATGAAGCCTTTGACGAGCATATGCAATTCGGCCACGCCAAAGCACTCGTCGCACGGCAAGACGAAAGTGCTCGTGCCAAGCGCGATGCCTTACGCGAGGTTGGGGTGGATGCACCGGAGACCTTTCCGCAATTTCTTGAGCGTATACACGCACTGTCGCAAGCTGATTTTCATGATAGGGTGTTTGATATAGGTGCGCTTATGGAACGACACAAAAGTATTCTCTCGACACGCAACATCATCGATCTTGAGGAAGTGCCTATCTATGTGGAAAATGGCAAACTGACGGATCGTCCCCGCAATGCGTTCGCCGCAGCTGCGCTCGAGGCACTCCTCGATCGTGAAGCATCCGAGACGACGACAGCATTCGTCGAAGCGATTTTTGAACTCCTCATCGATCACGGCGGCAATGTCTCAGGTGCGGTCAATACGATGATCACTGCACGTGCGGGTCGTGACATGGTCTCGTCGCTCGCCTCCGGGCTCCTCACGATCGGCCCGCGTTTCGGTGGTGCTATCAACGAAGCAGCACGGGCATGGATTCGTGGGGTTTCCTCCGGAGATAGTGCCGCAACGTTCGTCGAAGCACGTGCGAAGGAAGGTGTACTTCTCTCGGGCATTGGGCACCGCAAATATCGCGTTGGCATCCCCGATCCGCGTGTCGAGGCGCTCGCGCAGTTCACGACGCTCCTTAAGAAACACCCACACTACGACTTTGCGCGTGCCGTCGAACAGGTGACGACAAGCAAGAATGGCTCACTTATTCTCAATGTCGATGGCATCGTCGCATCAGTGCTTCTTGATATTCTTGTTGAGGTTGATGGATTTTCTCCTGCAGAACTTCAAGAGCTCCTCGATATCGAGTTTTTCAACGCATTATTCGTCATTCCGCGGACGGTCGGTTTTATCGCTCATTTTATGGAACAAAAGCGCAACGACGAAGGGTTGTTCCGTCTACCGGACGAACTTTTATTTGTTCGCGATTCCGGCAAAGAAAAGAAACACCGTAAGTAATGTTAGAATGAGTACATGCCTCCGCGCCACGAGCCGTCGCATGAAGATGAGAAGATAGAGCGTCTGCGGCGCGCGATGTATTCACGCGAGCTTGAGCCGAACATCCACGAACGTGACCGGCACGTACTCGATACGCGCGAGCAAACGATAGGGGACGACTGGGCGCGCGATGAACCCAAGCTTGAGCCACTTTTGGTCGCACCGCGGAGTATCAATATTGTCCGCACCGCACTCTGGTGGCTTCTTGGTGCATCAATCATTTTCTTTATTGGCGCTGTCGGGTTCTTCTTCTGGTTCTTTACCTTCGGTGCGGGCGGATCGGGTGCATCATCATCAAATATTGACATTGTTATCACGGGTCCCGCTTCGATCGCGGGCGGAGAAGTGACCGAATTGCAAATAGCCATTACCAACAAAAACAGCGTTCCGCTCTCGCTCGCGAATCTCACGATCAACTATCCTCCGGGCACCCGATCGCCCGCTGACTTCACCACACCACAGCTCACGTACCCCATCGATCTTGGCACGATACAGCCGGGCGAGACGAAGGAAGGTACCGTCAAGGCCGTGCTCGCAGGCACCGAAGGTCAACAATCCGATGTGAAAGCCCAACTCGATTATCACCTCGGCGGTTCCAATGCAATATTTACCGCTACCTCTGACTACGCGTTTACCTTCAGCTCATCGCCACTCTCCATTGCCATTGCCTCTGGTGCGTCGCAGGCGATATCGGGACAACCGATGACGATGGCCGTCACCGTCGCATCTAATTCGAACGAGCCCATCAAAGACGTCCTACTTGGTACGACGTTCCCGTTCGGCTTTCAGTTCACCTCGTCAAATCCCAGTGCGATTGCGCCGGGAGTTTGGGCAGTCGGCACGCTGAATCCTGGGCAGAAGCAAACAGTAACGATCAATGGCATTCTGACCGGCAATACCGGCGATGATCGAGTCTTCAACTTCACGACGGGGACACGCACGAGCGCGGCATCATCCTCTATCGATGTACCATTAGGATCCATTCCGTTCGATGTTGCAATAGCACAGCCCTTCATGGGGCTCACCATTCTTGTCAATAACGCTTCGTCAAGTCCGGCGGTCATCACACCTGATGAGAAGATAACCGTTACTATCAATTACCAGAACAATCTTTCGACTGACATCACCAATGCCGTTGTCGTTGCACAACTTTCAGGATTCCAAATCGATGGAACGACCGTCTCATCGCCCGATGGTTTCTACCGTTCGAATGACAATACGGTTCTGTGGAACCAGACAACGACCAATGGCAATCTCGCACTCCTTACTCCCGGTCAGTCGGGACAACTCACCTTCAGCTTCACCGCACCAAGTTCGGCAGTTCTCGCCAATACCCCGAATCCTTCCATTGGTATATCCATCAATGCAGCAGGAAATCGTGTCGATGAAACGGGTGTGCCTCAGAATCTTCAATCCGTTGCAACATCGAAGCTTACTATTGCGAGCAATGTCGCACTCAGGGCAAACGGTCTCTACTATGCAAGCCCGTACGGCTCGGTGGGTCCCGTGCCGCCGCAAGCAGGTGTCGAGACCACGTATGCGATGGTGCTCACGCTCACCAACACGACCAACCAGATCGATAACGCGGTCGTCACCGCGACCTTGCCGCCGTATGTGCGCACGACGGGCAAACAAAGTCCGAGCTACGAGAATTTGAAGTTCAACCTCGACACCGGCACCGTGACGTGGAACGTCGGCACGGTCGCGGCCGGTGTCGGAACGAATGGTGTAGAACCTCGGCAAGTCGCGTTCGAGGTTGGATTCACACCCTCGACGAGCCAAATTGGCCAGATTCCCGTTCTTCTGCAAAATATTCAGCTCTCCGGCACCGATGATTCGACGGGTCAGCCGGTGAGCTTGACCGCTGCGAACGTGACAACGAACCTCGTGGGGGACACGGGCTTTAATGCCATCAATGCAACCGTTGTCGCTCCGATGAATCATTAGGACCTCGTTGGGTTGCAAGGCGGGCGGAAATGGCCTCGGCCATTTCCGCCCGCTCTCATTTCGGGTTACACTGCCTGCTATATATGGCCGAAGACAACCTGATGGAAAAAATAGTCTCCCTCTGCAAACGCCGCGGATTCATCTACCCTGGCTCGGAAATCTACGGTGGCCTCGCCGGCACCTTCGACTACGGTCCGCTTGGTGTCGAGCTCAAGAACAACATCACGCAGCTCTGGTGGCGCATGTTCGTGCAAGACCGCGACGACATGTGTGGTCTCGATGCAGCGATACTGATGAACCCGCGCGTCTGGGAAGCGAGCGGACACGTTGGTGGATTCAACGACCCGCTCGTCGAAGACAAGAAGACGAAGAAGCGCTATCGAGCAGACCATGTACTCGAAGAACACGGAATCGATACCGCGGGCATGTCACTCGCACAGATGGGCGAAAAGATTGCGGAGATGAAGATCAGGAGTCCTGATGGCAACGAACTCTCAGCGCCGCAACAGTTCAACATGATGTTCAAGACCTCGGTCGGTTCCGTCGATGGCGCCGACACCACTGTGTATCTCAGACCCGAGACTGCACAGGGAATGTTCGTTAATTTTAAAAACATCATCGATTCGTACCATCCACGGCTTCCGTTCGGCATCGCCCAGATTGGTAAATCATTTCGTAATGAGATAGCACCGCGGGACTTCATCTTCCGTGTCCGCGAGCTCGAGATTATGGAGCTTGAATACTTCGTAAAAGAAAACGAATGGCAAAAAGATTTTGATTATTGGCTTGATCAATCTCGTGCATGGTTCGCGGCACTCGGATTTAGCCAAGATGATGTGCGTGAAGTTGAAATAGGTGACGGCGACCGTGCGCATTACTCGAAACGCACAGTCGACTTTCATTTCCGGTACCCGCATAAGTTTGATGAGATTGGCGGACTCGCGTATCGCACCGATTTCGACCTCAAAAATCACATCGAACATTCAAAGGTTGATCTCTCATACCTCGACCCAGCAACCAATGAGAAATTTGTCCCGCATGTCATCGAGCCAACATACGGGCTCGGACGTCATGTACTCGCAGTGCTTGTCAAAGCCTATACGGAAGATGAACTCGGCGGCGAACCACGCACGTATCTGAAATTCCCGAAGCACCTTGCTCCCATCAAAGCAGCCGTCTTTCCGCTCCTCAAAAACAAGTCCGAACTCGTCGCGAAGGCGCGCGAGGTGTATCTGATGTTGAAGAAACAAGTGCCGCAGATCATGTGGGACGACAACGGCAACATCGGCAAACGCTATCGTCGCCAAGATGAAATCGGCACGCCGGTGTGCATCACCATCGACTTCGACACCTTGGGTGAAGATCCAGAATTGAAGGACACAGTCACTATCCGCGACCGTGACACTGGTGCGCAGGAGCGCGTCTCAATTGACAGTTTGGTATCGAGAATTGTTCAGCTCCGCAAGGCGTTGCCTTGCGGAGCTGATGGTACAATGTAGGGGATGCAACCAATTAACAATGGTGGGGTCGTTTGGACTCGAGTTCTCCAAGTTGTGGGAATCAGTCTCTTGATAATTTCGATATACGGACTCTTTTCTGCTCTTGGTGACGGCTTACCAAGACTTCCTGATTTTCTTGCGGGACCTTTCGCAGCCATTCCATTCTATGGGTTCTACGGGTTTTACATCGGAACAGGTCTTGTTCTCATAGTCTTTCAGTGGCTGGTTCGTTATTTCTGGTATAAAACACGAAAAACTGATTGGCTTGATAAGCTAACATTTCCGCTCTTGTGGGCAGTTCTTGCCCTAGCTGTATTCACACTTTTCCTTCTTTTTCTAATTTAAACACTACGAGTTAATGGTCTGGTGGGGAATTGGGCTGAAGCACCCCAAATCGTGCATTCGGGGTGGGCGCACCGCCCGCGCCTTTAAAATCAGTACTGGCCCTCCGAAGCTTTTCCGCAAGGCGTTGCCTTGCGGGACGGAATTAGCTGACAACGTGAATCATGCTACGATGGCCGCAATGGAAGACCGTCACTTCAGCATTTCTATAACGACCGGAACGGTCACCAAGACCATCCTCTCATTGCTCTTGGTCGGCTTCATCTATGCCCTGCGTAGCATCGTGCTCGACGTCCTCACTGCTATCGTCATTGCTTCCGCAATCGAGCCGGGAATCGGTTTTTTGCGCAAGCGCAAAATCCCCCGCACTATTGCCGTCATCCTACTCTATCTATTCCTCCTCTCGGTCTTCTTCGTTATCTTCTACTTCTTCTTACCATCGCTTTTCGGCGATATCGCGAATTTCATTAACGCCTTGCCGGGTTACATTCAGACCTTGAATGCGACCGGTGCCTTGGACCAATACACTAATCTTCTCGGACTCCCAGCGCTCTCGACCGTCTCTTCGGCAAGTATTGTTACGAATATTCACGCCGCCTTGAATATCGGTGTGGTCAATGACGGTTTCAGCACGGCAACCCGCATCTTTGGCGGCCTCTTTTCATTCATTCTGATTGTCATCTTCTCATTCTATTTCGCTGTCCTCGAGACGGGAGTCGACGACTTCCTGCGCATCATCGTGCCGAAGACCCACCATGAATATATTCTCGGACTCTGGCGCCGATCACAGCATAAGATCGGCCTGTGGATGCAAGGTCAACTTTTGCTCGCACTCATCATGGGCGTTCTTGTCTTCCTCGGTCTTACTATCCTTGGTGTGCCGGATGCGCTCGTTCTTGCCACTATTGCCGGCTGCTTCGAAATAATCCCAGTCTTCGGTCCGACGCTCTCGGCGGTGCCAGCGGTCGCTGTTGCCTTCGGCAGCGGCGGCATCTCACTCGGCATACTCACCATTGCGCTCTACGTCATCGCGCAGCAGTTCGAGAACTACCTCATCTATCCGCTCGTCGTGACGCGCGTAGTCGGTGTACCGCCGCTTCTCGTCATATTGGCACTCATCGTCGGCGGAGAATTCGCCGGCTTCCTCGGGATCATTCTTTCGGTCCCTATCGCAGCAACCATCCAAGAATTTGTCCGCGATCTCGAACGTGGACACGTGCCTTCGCGTTATAAGTCTTGATACGCTGCTTGAGATATGGAAGACAAAAAGCCCTTCTATCTGACGACGACGATTCCGTACGTGAATGCCGCGCCACATATCGGCTTCGCGCTTGAGATAGTGCAGGCCGATACTATCGCACGGTATAAGCGCTTAATGGGTCACGAAGTATTTTTCAACTTCGGCTCTGATGAGCATGGTCAGAAGATCTATCAGAAAGCGATGGAGAATAATCAAACACCGCAAGCATATGTAGACGAGTATGCCGCGAAGTTTGCCGACCTCAAGTCGCGACTCAACCTGAGCTACGACACGTTCACGCGGACGACGAGCGGCACTCACAAAGCCGCTGCGCAGGAGATGTGGGTCCGGTGTGCGGCGCAGAACGATATCTATAAAAAGAAGTACAAAGGTCTGTATTGTGTCGGTGATGAAGCTTTCATAAAAGAGAGCGACTTAGTAGATGGTAAATGTCTGAACCATCCCAATCTGACGCCGATTGAGATCGAGGAAGAGAATTACTTTTTCCGCTTGAGCAAATATCAAGACTACATTCTCTCGTATCTCTCGCGTGATGATGTAGTTATCCCTGAATGGCGCCGGCAGGAAGCAATTAATTTCGTACGGAACGGTCTTGAAGATTTTAGTATTTCTCGTGTCAAAGAGAAAATGTCGTGGGGAGTGCCCGTACCCGATGATGATTCACAAGTGATGTACGTGTGGTTCGACGCTCTGGTCAATTATATTTCTGCACTCGGCTGGCCTCATGATAGCGAGGGGAACTTCAAGAAGTTCTGGCAAGAAGGTGATACGCTGCAACTCGCCGGCAAGGATCAGGTGCGGTTCCAGTCCGTCATGTGGCAGGGAATGCTCAAGTCGGTCGGACTCAAAGCAACGGACCACGTCTTTTATCATGGTTTCATTACCTCGAGCGGCCAGAAGATGAGCAAATCACTTGGCAACGTTATCGAACCACTCCACCTTGTCGACGAATACGGCACTGACGCATTACGCTACTTCCTGCTGCGTCATATCCATCCGACGGAAGATTCCGATTTCACGATGGAGCGTTTCAAAGATGCATACAACGCCGATCTCGCCAATGGCCTTGGTAATCTCGTTGCGCGCATCATGCAGCTTGCACAGAACAACTTGGAGCAGGGCAAGCGGCCGGAGCCTAGAGGATTCCCATCAGTATACATCGAAGCGTTGGACACATATCGTTACAACGATGCACTCGCGTTCGTCTGGGATGAGATCCAATTCCTCGACCGCACGATAACGGAATCAGCTCCCTTCAAAGTTGTGAAGACCGATCCGAAGGCAGGTGCGGAACTTATCTTGAAGTTAACGCAAGATCTCTATCATATCGCGCAGCTCCTCACTCCCTTCATGCCGGAGACTGCGGAGAAAATTAAAGCAGCAGTGATTGAAAACAAAAAGCCGGAGAATCTTTTTTTGCGCAAGGATTAGGTATGCGATATTTCGACGCGCATACGCATACGAATTTTGTCGCCTACGATACGGATCGTGATGCGGTCATAACGCGCGCCAAGGATGCGGGTGTGGGGATGAATGTCGTCGGGACGCAAATCGATACGTCGAGATCAGCTGTTGCGCTTGCGCAAGCGCACGAGGATGTGTGGGCGACGATCGGGCTGCACCCCGTGCATACATCGAAATCATTTCACGACACGAAGGAACTCGGCGAAGGCGGCAAAGAATTTACTTCGCGCGGCGAGGTGTTTGATACAAACGCCTATGAAGCGCTCGGAAGGAATCCCAAGGTCATCGCAGTAGGGGAATGCGGACTCGATTACTATCGGCTCGATGTCGATACCAAGAAGGTGCAGCAAGAAACATTCATCCAGCAAATCGAATTGGCGAATACACTAGGAAAACCGCTGATGCTCCATATTCGCAACGGCACTGATGCGAGCGCGAATGCCTATCTCGACGCTATTGCGCTTCTCAAAGCGCACGCAAAGGTACGGGGCGACGTACATTTCTTCGCGGGGGATTGGGACATTGCAAATAAGTTCCTGCGATTGGGCTTCACCCTTTCATTCACCGGAGTCCTCACCTTCACCCATGACTACGACGAAGTGGTACGCAATGCGCCGCTCGATATGATTCTCTCTGAGACCGACGCGCCCTACATCACACCGGTTCCTCATCGTGGGAAGCGAAACGAGCCTGCGTATGTGACTGAAATTGTCGGAGCGATCGCTCGCATTCGCGGCGAAGATCTAGACATGGTCCGGATACAGCTCGTGGAGAATGCGACCTGTATGTTCGGAATTAAATGACACGAACATAGGCTATTGTCCACCAGAGATCTGACCTCTGCAAGGGTGTAATTATCTTGGAGTAGAGCCTTGCAGGTGCTCCATCACTGTGCTAGAGTGCGCGCTACATATGGCTGAAGAAGTAAAGATAAAAAGCAATAGTGACGACTCGCAAGAGTCGGGACTTCGCATATACGAAGTCGGCTATCACATCATACCGACGGTCAAGGAGGAGGACATCGAGGCGATCGTCAATTCCATTCGCACAGTCATTGAGCGAGCTGGTGGTTCGTTCATTACCGAAGGCGCCCCAGTCTCGATGAAGCTTTCATACGCGATGACCGCGCGCGAAGGCGACAAGAATGTCGAGTACGATCGTGGCTACTTCGGCTGGATCAAATTCGAATCGTCCATTGAGGCAGCTGAATCTCTGAATCAGATGCTCACCTCAGATCGCACCATCCTGCGCCACATCATCTTCCGTACCGTGCGCGAAGAGACGCGTGCACGCATGAAGATCCCGACCTTGCGCGAAGTGCGTCGTCCCGAAGCCTTGAAAGCTGCACCTCGTCATATCGAAGACACCTCGATCCCGGTTTCTGAAGTTGATCTCGACAAGGCAATTGAAACCCTCACGACTGACTAACTCACTATGTACATCAACAAGGCAATGATCTTCGGCAATCTCACCCGCGACCCGGAGTTGCGTGCGCTGCCATCAGGAATGAACGTCGCCAACTTCTCCGTCGCAACCAACCGCGTCTTCAAGGATAGAGATGGCAAGAACCAAGAGCAAACCGACTTCCACAACGTCGTTGTCTTCGGTCGCCAGGCCGACACGGTAAACCAGTACCTCAAGAAGGGTGCGTCGGTCTTCGTCGAAGGTCGCATGCAGACGCGCAGCTGGGACGACAAAAAAACCGGCGAGAAGAAATATCGCACGGAGGTCGTCGCCGATCGTGTGCAGTTTGGTCCGCGCGGATCTGGTTCAGGCTCGGGTATACAGGCAAGTGGTGGTGCGGGTCATGGTGGCGAAATGCCATCTGAAGAGGAGTTGTCGGGTGGACACTCGGCCGGACCGGGCATCGAGTATCCGAAGGAAGACATCAATCCGGACGACATTCCGTTTTAATAGCGTAGCGAATTCTTATGGCAAACATTCTTACCCAAAATGATATTCAGCACGTCGACTACAAAGACGTCGACCTCTTGAAGCAGTTCATCAATCCACACGGCCGCATGGTCAGTCGCAATCGCGGCGGCCTCACTGCCAAGCAGCAGCGCGCCGTCGAGGCCGCGGTGAAGCGCGCGCGGTTCATGGGACTGCTCCCATACGTGCAAAAATAAAACCTACGAAGATACCTTGAAACAAAAGACGTTAGTTGACGTCTTTTGTTTTAGGTACATAGTGAGCTGAGAGTGGAAATTATAGGAGTTCGCCATGGGGTACATAATCTGGCTCGCGCCATTTGCTCTGGTCTTCCTGATCGTCGGAGCCGCGTGGCTCTGTTCGAAATTTCATCCTTTGTCGCCCCAAGAAAAGGATGAATTGAGAAGGATCACGCGCTAAGAGTGAAACCCCGGCACATTGTGCCGGGTCGTTTCTTGTTATGTGATGGCCTACACCCGCTCTACGTAATCTCCCGTCTCGGTATTGATGCGAATGACATCGCCTGCCTCGACGAACATCGGCACCGTAAATGTCGCACCGGTCTCGACGGTGACGACTTTGTCGCCACCTTGAGCGGTGTTGCCGCGCGTGTTGGGAGGAGCATCGGTCACCTTGAGTTCTACCTTGATCGGTATCTTCACCTGTATTGGTTCATCATCGAACCAGCGCATTTCGACGTCGGTGTTGCCGATGAGATACTTGCCGGCATCACCCATGATGTCGTCAGTGAGGCTGAAACGCTTGGAAGGATTATTAATCTCGTGGAAGAACCATTCGCCGTTGCGATGGTAGATGAACTTCGCCGGCTTGGTCTCTACCTCGGCCTCTTCGACTTTGTCAGACACATGAAGCGTATGCTCCATCATGGAGCCACTGCGGAGATTGCGGAGCTTCACCTGGTTGACCGGCTTGCGCTGCTGCTTGCGGAAGACCCACGCGGAGAGCACCTCGTACGGTTCGCCATCCATAATGACCAACCGCTTCGGTAGCACCTCGTTGTATGCGAGCATCGACATGAGTGCCCATTATAGCCATATTCTGATGGTTGTCTACTGGACTAATATCGCTGTTTACTCCTCCTCGCCACTACTCGATGCCGAAGCTTTCGATGCGAAGTTGCCATCATTGAGTCCTTTGCGAATATCTTTCAACAATTGATTGAGAACCGGCTTGTGCTCACGTAGATAGGTGCGCGCGGCGTCGTAGCCGCGGCCGAGCTTTTCTTCGGCGATAGTATAAGATCCGCCGGAAGATTTCTGCACGAGGCCGAGCTTTTCGCCCAAGGCGAGCGCCTCGCCCTCACGGCTTATACCTTCGTTGTACATGAGGTCGAACTCAGTCTGACGGAAGGGAGCCGCGACTTTGTTCTTCACGATTTTTACGCGGTGTCGGCCACCCATCGTCTCGTCACCTTTCTTGATCTGCGCGATGCGGCGGATGTCGATGCGCACCGAGGTGTAGAACTTCAATGCCTTGCCACCCGGCGTCGTTTCTGGATTGCCAAACATCACACCAATCTGCATACGAATTTGATTGATGAAGATAACGACCGTCTTGGTCTTCGCGCAGATTGCGGTGAGCTTGCGCAATGCTTGGCTCATGAGACGCGCTTGCTTACCGACATGACTTTGTCCCATGTCGCCCTCGATTTCATCCTTCGGTGTGAGTGCTGCAACGGAGTCCACGACGATGACGTCGATCTTGCCGCTTCGCACGAGACTCTCGACGATCTCGAGTGCTTGTTCGCCCGTGTCGGGTTGCGAGATGAGGAGGGAATTGATGTCGACACCTATTTTCTTTGCATACTCCGGGTCGACCGCATGT
Source organism: Minisyncoccota bacterium (assembly GCA_035541295.1). Classification (GTDB taxonomy): domain Bacteria; phylum Patescibacteriota; class Minisyncoccia; order Phycocordibacterales; family UBA2100; genus UBA10103. Next base: position 22,750 of record DATKNP010000003.1, on the reverse strand, counting down.
TCCGCGTCGATGAAGGCACAAATGCCGCCTTTCTTCTGTGCTTCGGCTATTACATGCAGGGAGAGTGTCGTCTTACCAGAGGATTCCGGTCCAAATATCTCGACGATGCGTCCACGCGGAAGTCCGCCGATGCCGAGTGCCCAATCGATACCAATGGAGCCTGTGGGAATAGCATCGACGTCCACCTTCGCCGTGTCTCCTAATTTCATAATCGCCTCATCGCCGAATTTCGTCTTGATCTCGGCGAGTGCGCGGTCGATATCCTTATCAGTGCCCGTGCCCGTAACCTTTGGTGCGGCCTTTTCTTTTTTTGCAAATCCTGCCATACCCCTAATTTTAATTATTGAATAACGAGGTCTCCGTCAGTGTAGCAGATCAGTATGTCGGAGCCACCTCGACGGTCGATGTCGATGATGTCGTGCTTGATGTACCGGTCGTGCTCGTGTAGGAGCCTATCTCAGTCGTGCGCGTAGTCGTACTTGTACTAGTCGTACGTGCAGTGTAGACGACCTGTACCACTTGTCGCGCCGTGTTGCCATAGGTATCGGTAGCATCGAACACAATGCGGTTCAATCCGGGAGCGAGCACATAGGGGAAGCTAAATTCGCCGGTCTCGGTCACCGGTATTGACTGACCATCAGCCGAAAGCGATGTGATGTGGTCGGCTTGGCCTTGGATCAAGATGTAAGGGCTATCAGACACATCCTCACTCTGCGAAAGGATTACTATCTTCGGCCCGAAGAGAAGTCCGCGTGCCTCGTAGTAGGCATACCCGATGATCACGAGAAAAAAGATAATCAGTGCTATGCGCGTCAATCGGGCATCACGGTAGGGAAGCATACGCTTATGCACCAAGATCTTCGGCCACGTCATCTTCCACACCGATTGGCGTATGTGCAAGCTCGTCAGCGTTGCCGTCACCAATGATACTGCGAGGTTTGGCACCATCGGCCGGACCAATGACGCCACGATCTTCCAAGAGGTCCATCAAACGTGCGGCGCGTGCATAGCCCACACCGAGCTTGCGCTGCAGATATGAGGTCGAGGCCTTACCGGCTTCGATGATAGTTTGCTTCGCCTCGTTGTAGAGTTCGTCGTCCTCCTCATCTCCCATAGTGCCGCCAATCATCGATGAGAATATTGCATCGGTCCCATTACTCATCTTCGTGTCGGTGAAATCTATTTCGTCCGGCAGTATCCCTTCGGATTGTTTGGCTAGGTAGCGGACGACTTCTTTGACCTCTGTTTCAGAAATATACGCAGCCTGTATGCGTCGTGGCTTACTCATTTCGCCCGAAAGGAAGAGCATGTCGCCCGCACCCAAGAGTTTTTCGGCACCACCCATGTCGAGGATAGTACGCGAGTCTATCTGTGATGCTACTTGCAAGGCAAGACGTGCCGGGACGTTAGCCTTGATGAGCCCGGTGATTACTTTTACGGATGGTCGTTGGGTGCTCAAGATCAAATGGATACCGACCGCGCGGCTCATCTGTGCAAGTCGCACGATGCCACTCTCGAGTTCGCGTGGATATGCCTGCATGATGTCGGCGAGCTCATCGACGACGACCACGATATACGGCATGGCCTCGGGTAATTTTTCCTGGGTACCAGAGGCAGGCTTGCCTGCCATGGCCTTGGCGACGGCCGGGGCTACGATGTTGCTGTGATACGAGGCAATATCGCGGACCTTTTCTCCTTCGAGAATGTTGTATCGTCGATCCATTTCTTTGGCGAGCCACTTCAGCGCGAGTATTGCCTTCTTTGCATCGGTAATGACCGGCGTCAAGAGATGTGGTATGGAGTTGTAGAGCGTAAGCTCGACCCGCTTGGGGTCAACCATGATGAAGCGCAAGCGTTCTGGTCCGCAGCGATAGAGGAGTGAGACAATGAAGTTGTTCATGGTGACCGACTTGCCGGCGCCAGTCGTGCCGGCGACGAGCATGTGCGGCATCTTCGCGAGGTCGACGAACTCCGGCGTGCCGGTAATAGAGCGACCAAGCGAGACGAGCAGGGGCTTCTCGGAGCTGATGAATTTCTCGTCGGTGACCAGTGGTGCGAGGCCGAGCGTTGTACGTGTCATGTTGGGGACTTCGATGCCGACGAGCGACTTGCCCGGTATCGGTGCTTCGATGCGTACAGGGCTTACCGCGAGCGCGAGTTCAAGGTTGCTCTGGAGTGTGAGTATTTTCGAAAGGCGCACACCCTCGGCCGGCTTCATCGAGTAGCGGGTCACCGTCGGGCCTATCGACGCCTCATCCATTTCGACTTGAATGCCGAAGTTCTGGAGCGTCCGCTTGATGATGTTCATGTTGGCCTTTACATCACCAACCTCAGGCTTGCCTTTATTCTTCGAAAGTATCGAGACAGGCGGTGGCACGTATGCTTCCCCGAGTGTCGCTACGATGGGGAAACCATCGACCAGCGTGTCACCCTTAAAAAAAGAAGCGATGGCGGGAGACTTTTTTGTGGTCACCGCATCGTTCGCGGGAGACTTTTCGGCGGCTGTATCAGAGGAAGTGGACGGAGCATCTTCGTGGTCTTCTGGCGGCAGCCCGGTTACCGCGACATGATCAAGTGCAGTCTCGTCGTCCGGCGCGCTTGCACGCAACGCAAGAAGTCGTGTGCGCAGCGACTTCATGAGTGCATCCAAATGTACATCGAAGGCGACGATAAGTGCCGCGATGATAAATGCAAGCAAGAAGATGACCGTCGCCGTCGTATCAACAGACGAGAGTAATGGGTTCGAGACCGCCGCACCCAAGACACCACCGCGATCGTTGAAGGCGACATTGATGAGTCCCATACCGGCGACGAGGAAGACGACAAGACTCACTAAGTGTATCCAGCCGAAGCGCTTTTCGAACGACCGGAAGATGACGACCGCAAGTAGGAAGAGTGAAATAGGCACAAGTGTATAACCGATGCCAAAGAGCCACGAAAGACTCTCATAGACATGTACTCCTACGAAGCCCCCTCCACCGACCTCTGCAACAACAAGGAATATTGCAACGGCGATGGCAAAAATCGCCACAACACCACGCATCGCCTCGGTACTCACGCTCGGTTGCGGATTCTTTTCCGATGCATCACTCATTTCACGCGAATGCTCGCTATGCGTGCGACGTCTTCGTTTCCGTTCATCCCTTTTCATGCGATCAATAATAGCATGCGACAAGGAAGATTCTGCCACGAAGTGAGCCATTGAATATGTATCGGACAATAGAAAAGGACATTGTGCCATTGATTCAAAAAATGAAAGGTCTATACTGGAGGAATCTTAGATTCGTATGAGACGTCAAACGTACGATGTATAGACTCCAATGGACAATCGAAAGGACATAAAGAGGACAGAGAATATATCCCACTTTGTCGATAAGCAGACAATAAAAACACATCCGTTTGGTGAAAACAAAATGGGGGAACGTGCCTATCGCCGAGCAGAACGCCTTGTTGCGGCACTGTACCTATTGACCAACCATATTCCGAGCGACGAACCTATCCGTCGCATCGTACGAGAGCAAGCAGCCTCGATTCTGTTAGAAATTCTTGCTGCACGAGATCAAATGCGCACGGCGGGCTCATTGAAAATACAGCTGATCGGAGCTTCGATACGTCATGTCATATCACTTACACGTATACTTGCTGTCGCTGGCTTCGTCTCTTTTGAGAACGCCGATATCCTCACCGATGCGCTCGATGAGCTCGGTTCATTCATGGAATCATCTCGCCGCTCTGTCCTTTCTGAAAGTGTCCGTCTATCAAGAGATAACCTATTGGACGTACGAGACATGACCCGAGATCCTATAAAAGACATAAAGGACAGATATGATGTAAAGGACACGGATATAATAAAGGACAATCTACCAAGTCCTTTTGGGAATCAAATACATCAAAAAGACACCTCGAGTGGTACCACAATGAACCACCGTATGACCGCTATACTCGAGGTTTTGGGGGTTGGTACTGATCTTGGTATTAAAGAGATTGCCATCAATCTCCCTGAATATAGTGAAAAGATGATCCAGCGCGAATTGGCGGATCTTATCGCGCAGGGGTACGTCAAGAAGCTCGGGTTTCGGCGCTGGAGCAAGTACGCCCTCGCATCGAGCAATTCGGCACCCGATCCTTCAATGCATGAAGTTCCCGTGAACCCATGAACGTTCTGAATAATAAGGCATTCGATTCCTATACACCCGTAAAGACACCGGGAAAACCAGATGTATATATAATTGACTCTCACTAGAGGGTCAGGTATCCTGTACCTTAACTTGCGTGATAAAGATCAGCTTCGATAAACGCAGATTTTTACGCACAAGTTATCCACAAAGCGGGGAGTCGCATCGTATCGTAACTCGTGAGACCCAGTATATAATTGCTTGGACACCTCTTATGTTAGAGGCGTCCAGCAGTACAGGTCATCGCATGAGCGACGATTCCGTTCTGTAGAGTCCTTGCGTTCTTTGACATTTTCATAAGGCATCAACATATTCAGATACATGCGCATCATGCATGTATATTCTTCCCGTATAGCTGCTTCTTCCTTCACGATAGAAAGACCGCACGACCCATTCCATCTCACTGCTAACCTCACCAAGTCACTCACTATAAGGTGAATGTCTCGGTGGGCTAGCAAAGTTCGCACCGTGCTCGGAGTACCGAAGTGCGCTTCCGGTCCGAGGCGGTCAGATTATTAGTGGTCTTCAGTTATCAATTAGTTATTAGAAGACACACAAACGCATCGCACATTCTTGTCGAAGGAAAGTGTATGCGGCCTCATTAATTTTTTAATGAGGTGCAAAGGTCAAAAAAAATTATGGTAAAAGCATTAGCAACAAAGAATGTTGTGGCAGTGCTCACGGCCGTAGCTTTGACGATTGGTATCTCGTTCACTTTTGCCGCTCCGGCGAAGGCAGACACCATCTCCTCTCTTCAAGCTCAGGTCCAAGCATTGCTCGCACAGATCCAATCATTGCAGGGCACGTCGTCGACCGGTTCCGGTTCGATGATGTCATCCGCAGGATGCTACACCTTCACGCAGAACCTCAAGATGGGTGCTACGGGAGGTCAAGTCATGTGGGTCCAGCAATTCCTTAACAATCACGGGTTCACGGTCGCCGCTTCTGGCGCTGGTTCACCTGGTAACGAGACAAGCTTCTTCGGTCCTGCGACCATGAAGGCCGTCGTCGCCTTCCAGAACGCCAACGCCTCGGCTATCTTGGCTCCGGTCGGTCTTACGACCGGTAACGGTAACTGGTACGCAGGTACGCGCGCTCAGGCCAACGCCATGTGCGCAGGCTCGACGACTGGCAGCACCGGTACGGGTACAGGCACGACATCATATGGTCCTGGCATCACTGTCAGCGCCGGTGTCCAACCTGCCAACTCGCTCGCTCCGGCACTCGCTAACCGCGTTCCGTTCACGACCTTCACCCTCACCAACAACTCTGGTGCAGCAGTGACGATCTCCGGCATCACGGTTCAACGTACTGGTCTCGCAGCTGACGCAGCATTCGCCGGCGTCGAGCTCTTGGATCAGAACGGAATCCAGCTCGGTACTTCCCGCACGTTCAACAGCAACCACCAGGCCGTCATCGGCACACCGTGGACGTTGAATGCCGGTCAGTCTGCAACTTACACAGTTGCGGGCAATATGGGTACTGCAACTGTTGAAGCAGGCTATGCAGGTCAGGTCGCGGGAGTAACGGTCGTTGGTGTCAACACCACGGTCCCGGTCTCTGGCTCGCTCCCGATCTCGGGTGCTCAGCAGACGATCAACTCTACGCTCACTATCGGTACTGCAACCGCGATCAGCTCTTCGTACGATCCGAACAGCTACCGCACCCAGTCGATCGGTACGACGGGCATCACCTTCTCCGCAGTTCGCCTCACGGCTGGCTCTGCAGAAGATGAGAAGCTCTACTCGGTCACATGGAATCAGACGGGTTCAGCCGGCACGACTGACATCGGCAATCTTATGACCGTTGTCAACGGCACGAGCTACCCGGTCACGGCTGATTCAACCGGCAAGTACTACACCTCGACGTTCCCAGGCGGAGTCTTGGTTCCGAAGGGCAATACCGTCGATGTGTACATCAAGGGTGACCTCACCGGCAACAACGGTGCAGCGCGCACTGTCGAGTTCGACATCTACCGCGCATCAGACATCTACCTCGTAGGTCAGACTTACGGATACGGTGTCACACCGACAGCTACGGCTGCAGGAAGTCTCTTGACGGGTAATCACGCGTCAGAGTACTTCACCAGTCCGTTCTTCCAAGGTTCTCTCTTGCTCGTCAATCCTGGTCAGCTCTCAACCATCAGTAATGCTGGTTCAGTAGCTTCTCAGAACATCGCGATCAACGTCCCGAATCAGCCACTCGGCGGATTCACGACGAACTTCTCGGGTGAACCTGTCCAAGTACAGAGCCTCACCATCCACGTCGCATCGTCGACTGCAGGTATTCCGCTCACCAATGTTTCGCTCGTTGATAGCAACGGCAACACGGTTGCCGGACCTGTCGACGAGACGGTAAGCACGGGTGCAATCGTCTTCAACACCTCAGTTACCTTCCCTGTCGGCCCGATGACTTATACCCTCAAGGGTACGGTCGGCTCGACCGCGACCAATGGCGTAACCTTCCAGATGTCAACGAATCCGTTGAGTGACTGGACGAATGCTCAAGGTCAGACTTCTGGTTCAAGCGTTACGCTTACGAACAGCTCGATCAGCATGAGCGTCATGACTGTTCAAGGACCGTCGCTCATCATCTCTGCAGCTTCCAGCCCTGCTTCAACGCTCGTGGCGAAGGGCGCGCAGAATTATGTCTTCGCGAACATCAACCTCGACGCTTCGCAGTCAGGTGAGAACATCCGCCTCTCGTCCCTGCCTATCACGGTGACGACACAGAGCACGGATGCAACTGACCTGAGCTCTTGTCAGCTCTGGAATGGTACGACTCCGCTCAACACGGGTGGCAACGTCGTCAATTCTTCGACATGGAGCACCAACGAAGCGAACTTCGTATTCGACAATGCCCTGACTATTCCGAAGGGAACGGTCGTCACTCTCTCGCTCATGTGTAATCTCGCAAGCAGTCCTGCAGGCACCTCATGGGCAGCGGGCATTGCGAGCACTCCTGCGCCATCGCCGACAGGTGTTGGTTCTGGTATCACGCTCACGACCTCGACCCCGAACACGGATCTCGTCCTCCAGGTTGGTACTTCCGGTACCATGAGCTCAGGCACGGCTTCGCTCGCGATCACTAACCCTTCTCCGTTGTCCTTCGCGAACGTCGCGGGTGGTACGACAGGTGTAACGGTCGGTACGTTTACGCTTCAGCCGACGAGTGATTCGATCAATCTCCAGAAGATCGGCCTCTCGCTCAACAGCAACTTGGCGTCTTCGTCTGACGTGACTCGTGCGTACATCTACAACGGTGCCACACAGATAGGCTCGGTAATCTTCACGGGTTCGCCGGTAGGTGGTAAGTACTATGCAACCTCGACGTTGTCTTCAAGCCTTAACCTTGCACAGAACTCCCAGACCATCCTCACCATCAAGGCAGATATTGCCCAGATCGGTGCTGGTCAGGCGGGTGCTGATGGACATGAGGTCTTGATCAACGTTGCGGATGCAAACGGCTCCGGCGCGGCATCAGGTGCTACAGTGGACTCCGGTCCGCTCGCGGCTTCAGCCCAGACGGGTGTAGCGATCTTCCGCTCCACTCCGACGGTCGCGCTTAGCAGCTACTTGCCAAGCAACGGCATCTCGGACGGTCGTCTGATCGCCTTCACGATCACTGCTGGTAGCAATGGTCCTATTGGTCTCAATCAGTTGACCTTCAGCATCTCGACGTCTTCGATCACCACGTTATCTGGCTTGAACCTCTATGCCTACACTGACTCTGGCTTCTCGCAAGCTGCGGGAGGTACGGTTGGCGGCATCGCAGGTAGCACGGCATACGTCGGTGCGACGCAGTACGCGACGACAACTATGTCGACACCGCTCCAGATCGCGGCAGGCACCACTGAGTACTTCCTCTTGAAGGGCACAGTGTCGCCGAATGGAACGACCTACAACATCGCAACGACGTTGATGGGTGATTCCGCGAACCTCGCACTGGGTCAGAATGTCGACTTGGCGAGCATGTACACCGTAACGGGTATCGCGGCAACCAGCAGTAGAATGATCTGGTCTCCGAATGCCACGACAACGGCGCTTACCACTACGAATGACTGGACCAACGGCTTTAGTGTCAATGGTCTACCACAGAGTGGTCTCGTCGAGAACCGCACGAACTAATACTTCGTAGGTTCACCACTTACGGCGACAACGTAAGTACACAAACCCTCTCCGTAACTGGAGGGGGTTTTGTGTTTGGTCTCTAGTTATCCCCAGAATTTACAGAGATCAGATCTCTGTAAATTCTGGGGATAACTTCAAATACGAAACTCAATTTGCAATGACTTTTTGGAGGTTTTGTAAAATGCTGTAAAATATCGACTATGAAAAGAGGCTCATTTCCCGAAGCATCGAAGCATAGTATCGCAAAACATCCGGTGCTGAGTGCCGCGCTCGCGGCGATCGTTATTGCACTGTGTACCTTCAACGTGGGGTGGGCAGAACGTGGCTATGCAGACAAAGCCTCAATAAGTCATGCGCTGCGTCTCAGTGGCTACCAATTCGTCAACCCACTGTTGGTCTGCAATATCAGCAACCCAAGTCCTGTTCTCGAAGACAAATCACTCGAGACTACATTACAAAGGATAGTAGATACGCACCGAAGTGCTGGCGACATCAGTAAGGCATCGGTCTATCTTACGGATCCGACGAGCGGAAAGTGGGCGACCATTTACAGCAACGATACGTTCTATCCCTCAAGCTTGGGCAAGATCCCCATCATGATCGCGTACTATCTTGAGTCGGAGAGCGACCCGAGCATTCTCGATAAAGAAATAACCTTCCCGGTAGGAAGCGCGGACCTCAACGTCATGCAAGACATCCCGCCCGAGCAGGCTATTGTCCAGGGTTATACCTATACGATAGAGCAGCTCATCGAATACATGATCAAGTATTCCGACAATAATGCGACGGAGCTCCTCGACAGTGAGATAGATCACAGCACCTTAAACAAAGTCTACGGCGACCTCGGTATACCGACCAACGACAATCCCAATCTTCAAAACCTCGACTTCCTTACCACGCACCAAATCGCCACGCTCTTCCGTGTGCTCTATAACGCGACGTACCTCTCTCGTGCCGATTCCGAAAAGGCACTTGAGCTCTTGAGTCAGAGCAGCTTCACGCAGGGGATTGTCGCCGGCGTGGCAAGCTCGACCGTGGTATCGCACAAGCTAGGACTAGTCGGCATAGCGCCGGATAATGTAACGACGGAGCACGAGCTGCATGATTGTGGCATCGTTTACGGCAAAGATGCCTATGTGCTGTGCGTCATGACCCGTGGCTCGGCTCCACTCCCGACACTCGAAAATATCATCGCGCAAATATCCGCTGCTACATACAAAGACGTGCAAAGCACAAAGTAGGTATCCCCCTATCGTACAGAGATCTGACCTATGGGTTTTCTGGGGATAACTACAGAGGTCAGATCTCTGTAGAGTCCGTAACTACAGAGGTCAGATCTCTGTAGAGTCCGTGACATCGTCGGTATGATTCTCGTTCCGTTTTGGATTGTATATACTGGTACGTATCTATGGCCAAAATCGGCTTGCTCCGCTTGGATAAAGAGAAAATTATGCTCCCCATTGCACTTGCCTTTGTTGGAGGCATACTCGTTGGGGTATGCAGCGTACTCCTGATTAAACCATTTTCATCTCCATCGCTGCGAATCGTGCGGCAAAGCGACATCGCCACGAGTTCCGAATATCGCTTCACTGATCCTTTGATAAGTGTGAGTGTCACCGGTGACAATCCCGGCCCAGAGTATGTGAATCTCAATAATCAACTCACCGCATATATCAACCAGCAAGAGAGAGTCGGGTCTCTAACATCAGCTTCTGTCTATTTCCGCGACATCGATGCATCCAGTGGACTTACGATCAACCCCACGATGACCTATGACCCCGCCAGTCTCACCAAAGTACCGCTGGCGATGGCATATTACGATCTTGCAGAGAACGATCCATCGGTGCTCTCCGACGAGATCACGTATTCGGGAGTCCCGAATCTCGACGCTGATGAGCAGGTGAAGTCCCCGATACAGTTGACAGCACACACGAACTACTCGGTCGAGACTTTACTAGAGCACATGATCAAATATTCCGACAATAATGCAGAGCAATTACTTGCCGATCATCTGGCTACCATAGGCAAGCTCGACACACTCGCAACGCTCTTTACCGACCTCGGTATCAAAATAGACCCAAATGACCCTGATTATATGTCGGTACGAACGTACGCTATTTTGCTACGCGTCCTCTACAATGCGACGTATCTCGACCGTGGTTATTCGGAACAAATGCTCGACATCCTCTCACAAAGCGATTTCACCGCAGGTATAGCAGTGAGGCTTCCGAGTGATGTTGTGGTCGCACATAAATTTGGTGAAGCGCGGATACCGGATTCACAAGGTGCTATTGTGGGCGCCGAGCTCCACGATTGCGGCATCGTGTACTATCCAGACCATCCCTATATTCTTTGTATCATGACCAAAGGCCCGAGTATCGCGGATTTGGAACAGGTAATTCAACACAGCTCACAAATAACATTCACGGCAGTCCAAAACCATTACGCTCCAACTCTAATTCCTACAAAACCCTAACCTTAACTACAGAGATCAGATCTCTGAATGACTTTTGTTCGTTTCGTTGCATAATGTGTCTCGTGACCAGAAAGATACCACGCTCGTAAGACTTTTACTCGATGTTTGAGCTGTGCTATTCTGGTGCGACATGGAACCGACTCGAGACAACCGCAATACGATCATTGCTACGACAATACTTGTCGCCGTCGTACTGTGCGGCATCGCGTACTTCATGTCCCACCAATCAGACCTGGCAGGTCCGGCACAAGGTACCACTACCGAGTCGGCCACGACCTCGGTGAACACGATAACCTCGACCTCATCTGGTGCGACGATATCAATCACGTCCGCCTCATCGAGCTCCGGTTATAAGATACAGCTCATACCGAGCGGCACGGCACCCGTCGCACCCAACTACAAAGCACCACTCGTCTTCTCTGATCCGACTATTACGACCGACGAACATTCCTCAATGCAAACACAGTTCGCGCACGTTGAAGCGACACTTTCAGTAAGCTCTAAAGATTTCAATTCATGGATAGCGCTCGGTAACTTACGCAAAGAAGCAGGGGATTATAACGGCGCCGCGGCAGATTGGCAGTACGCGCTCGCACTCTATCCGAGCAACGTCATCTCCAACGCCAATCTTGCCGATCTCTACACCAATTACTTGCATGACTATCCGAAAGCCGCCGCTGCCTACAAGGCCGCAATAGCCAACAACCCGACCCAAGTGTATCTCTACCAAGATCTCGCACAGCTTTACAGCTCTCAGTATCCCCAAAGCACGACGACTATTGTTGCCCTCTTGAAGCAAGGTATCGCCGCTAACCCTGCAGCAAGTGAGCTCAAAGCCACCCTCGCCAAGTACCAATAATGTACAGAGATCAGATCTATGTAATTTCTGTGGATAACTCTACAGAAATTATATCTATGGATGGGCAATGCGTTGCTGCCATTGCATGAGCTCCTCGACGTCATTCTGCTCCTTGAGAAACTCGGGGATCTCTTCGGCGAGTATCGCACGCTGCGGACGCTCTACGCTTGCATCGAGGAAGCTGGAGTAGCGATACTCGCTGAGAAACGTCCGCGCTTTGCGCTCATTGCGTATACCAACCTCTTTCCAGTCGGACTGCAGAAGATCGAGTGGGTTGAGATGTACATAGGCGAAAAGGTATCGGAATTGCGAATCACTTTCGACATGCACCGCTTTGTACCTTCCTTGAAATATCGTGCCTGAGTGCAGATACTTCGTATTGAAATACATCGAGTACGCGACGCAGACCTTCTGAACGAACGTCTGGAGGCTAGTGTCGGTCTTAGGGCGCACGATCAGATGGAAGTGATTGGGCATCAAGCAGTAGGCGAGGATATCGACGAGCGACTTTTCACTGTATTCGCGGCGAAATATATCTGTGAAGCAGGCATTTTTGTGACGCTTAGTCGAATATTTCGACAAGACGTCGCGCGTCACCACGCGCTCGGGAGTGTTGTAGAGGTACAGCAACAGGAGTAGCCGCTCATAGTCAGCTGCCGACGTACATATAGCTTGCTTGTGGGCGCCACGATTGAATACGTGATATGTTTCGCCCGCAGCGAGCACCTGACCCCGTAGATGCATTCCCAAATTATAATTCTTACAGAGCCCTGACCTCTGTAGTTATCCCCAGAATTTACATAGATCTGATCTATGTAAATTCTGGGGATAACTCATTTGTGACCTGTGAGGGAATGGCATAATCGTTTTCACATATGAATAACGCTTTGGGGTCAAGCGTAAACGCTCAGGGGTCGAGCACTTCACATGTGCGCAGAATCGATGCGGCGGCTTACGCCGCCGCATCGTTCCTCGCGCTTACCGTACTTCTCTGTAATCCACTTAAAGCACATGCCCAAGATGGTCCAAGTCAACTCGTATGGGGCGATGTAACGCAGGATTACTACACCGGAGAAATCCTCACCAGCGACCAGATATATCTTGAAGATGGTGGAACCTATTCGCTCTCAATTGGTGTTTCAAAAAGTGCTCATGTCCAGATTCGGGATATAGAAGATGGTTACACGCAAAATCCAATTCCTGCATATGGCCTCCTCTATTTTTTGCCGGACCCCACACACGCTACCGAGCGAGACTTTGTGGTGACAATCGGAGGTTACAGTGGGACGACCACACTTGCATGGAATAAGCCCGGTATCTACGAACTCGACACCTACAAAATACTAGGACCCGTACTCAACGATCGTTTTCCGTATTGGAAGAGCATCTTGCACGAATTTATCGGCACCACCGCCTATGCACAGGTTGATAACCCGCCCTACCAAACGATCCGCTTCACCATTACCGATATACAAGCGCAACCAAAGACCTCAAACATTCTCTTTATCCCCGGCACCGAATCGAGTCGACTCTACCAAAACACTGGCTCCGGAGAGCAGCAGGTCTGGGAGCCTGCAGCACTGAGCAATCAGCCTGGCGTGCAATCCCTAGATCTCAAATCCGACGGCACGAGCATCACGCCGACCTATACCAAGGGCAACGGTGCCATCGATACCGTCGGATACGCGCCGTTTGGCATTCCTATCTCAGTACAAAATGTCTACAAGACATTCCTGCAACAACTCGCCGGGCTCAAGGCGAGTAGCACGATCAGTGACTATCTCGTGTTCCCCTACGACTGGCGCATGAGCCCCGAAGATGTCGTCACGAAGGGTACTCGCTACGATGATGGCGTACACCATCTCGACGCAGCACTCGAAGCACTTGCTGCAACATCGCAGACAGGCAAGGTAACCATCGTTGCGCACTCCAACGGCGGTCTCATTGCAAAAGCATTAATGAACCAGCTCGTACAAGAAGGGAAGTCGCAGCTCGTCGACAAAATAATTCTCGTTGCCGTGCCGCAGGATGGTACTCCCAAAACCCTCGCGGTGCTTTTGCATGGCGACGAGACGGGCATCCCGCCCTTTGTCGTCTCACAAGAGACTACGCGCGCACTCGTCGAGAATATGCCAGACGCGTATGATCTGCTTCCATCGGCTGCATACTTCAGCAAGGTTGTGACACCGGTCGTTGACCTTTCTGCCGCCCCAGCTCTGCGAGCAACTGCTGGTTTCGCGACGAGTACCATTACCACTGCTTCAAATCTCCGCACATTTCTTACGGGCCTCGGCGGTCGGACGCAATCAAAATCTTCAGATGTAGAAACGCCGAGTGTTCTCTCTGCCACACTTCTCACGAGTGCGGACGCACTCCACACCGATCTCGACAACTGGCAGCCGCCGGCGGGCGTGCAGGTGATCCAGATCGCCGGTTGGGGAGTCGATACGGCATCAGGCATTGTATATTCAGAATCAGTCGAACCAACATGCTCGTTTGTCCTCGCTCTGTGCACCGTAGCGACGACCACGCGCCACGCGATGAATCTAACCGAAGATGGGGATGGGACGGTTGTCATCCCGAGCGCTGTAGCTACGACGAGTTGGGAGACATATTACGTAGACTTGGATACAAATAATCATGATCATGGCTTGAATCTTAATCATGCTAGTATTTTAGAAGCAAAACCAACGCAGAATTTACTAAACCTACTATTGTCGAGTTCTACAGAATTATTGCCCACCTATGTAACTACGACATTGCCGATTCCCGCATCGAATGATAAGCGAATGCGTCTCCGTGTTCTTTCGCCAGTTTCCTTAGACGCATACGACACACTAGGAAACCACACTGGGGTAGTGCCCGGTCAAGATCCACGCTCAGACATCTTGGCCATCGAAGAAAATATCCCCGGGAGTTATTACCAGCGCTATGGTGAAGGGCAATATATCGGCTTACCAGCAGATGGTGATTATCACGTCGTGCTGCATGGAGAGAGCACTGGCACCTTCACGTTCCAAGCGACACCCGTCTCCGGTGGAGTCGCGGGTACACCCGTCTCGTTTACCGACATTCCCGTCACCGCATCGTCGACGGCACTCATTAACGTCTCGGCATCTAATCCGTCCTCAACTACGCTCGCACTCGATGTAAACGGTGATGGCATAATCGACACTACCATAGCATCTTCAAGTCAGACCACTGACCCGCTTGCATATACGAAGCTTATCAAGGTTGGTATTGCCCAAATGGACATCGGTAATCCGGTACAGCGACAATTGCAGGCAAAGTTTGCAAACGTACTGTTTCTATTGAATAGGATTGACCGATGGGACGATGACGATGATGATGGACGAGATACCAACAGAGCGGACAAGCTCAATGCTCGGATTATTAAGAAACTGAATAAGATCGAGACCTATATCGAGAACGAGGTTGGTAAACCAATCTCAAGACGTATCAAGGATGAGAGGATAACTCAACTTCAAGCTGCTGCAATTCTTGGTATGATTGAGGAGTTGAAGGTTTTGCTAAATACAAAGCAATTATGAATCACCGCACTTTCTCAATTGGACTTTTCATTACATCACTGATACTTATCGTCCTTGGCTACTTTCTAATGTATCCAGCACTTACAAATTGGTGCGGTAGTTTCGGATTAAATTGTTTTAGTGATGCATGGACTTCGGGCATAGGCGAACCCCTGTTCTGGAGCACGTGGCCGCTACCGTTTCTTTTCTTCGGCCTGATCTTCGTCAGACGAGAAGTCTTTGGTGCATGGTGGAAAATTGCATTGCCGATGACAATTATCGGACTACTTATCATTGTGGCGTCACCAGCACTGAGTGACTTTTTGACTCCAGGGAGGACTCAAGTCACGGAACTTGTCGTAAACACTTTTGTAGCTTTAAGTTTAATCGTCATCATTTGGAAATATTGGCGACTCTGGAGGTTATCCAAAAGCCCAAGAGTGCGGCCGCCGCTTTTCTGATTCCTGCTACGGTATACAATAGGGGAGCATGCGAAAATCTTCTGCGACCGGCTCGTTCCTCAAATTTACGTTTGGCTTCGTCACCTTCCTCGTGGTGAGTTTCGCACTCACGCTTGGTGTCAGCAGCATCACCAAAACCCAAGACTCCCAACAAGCCGCAGCCGCCGCGCTCGCCCTGATGCTCAAATAATATAAAAAGTTGAGCGCCGGAATCCCGAGGGATTCCGGCGCTCGCATATTCGACTCATGAATCCCATGAATCGAGATCGGAGTCATCGAAAGAACTGGGTGGTAGACTGATTCCGATTTTTTTCGCATGCTCACGGATGATCGTTCTTTTTTCTCGGGTCGCACGAGAAAATTTATTGATTCCATTACTGCCCCGCGCAAGCAACAAAGCTTCGATTTTTGCACCACGGCTGATGCGACGGTCGCCCTAGACGACAACTAAAAAAGAAGGGATCGGTTTCGGTTTAGATGAATCCCACTCTTCAGTTGAAGGTTTTGGACCCACGCTTAGATTCCTATAGTCATTCATCAACTTAATCTCCTTCAGATTTTTCAAGGTTCGACTCTACCACTGTGGACGATCATCCAAACCGATCGCAAGAATAATCCCATTATCATGACAGGCCTGCAGCACGATTTCTCGCATACCAGTAGATTCATCGTTTTCCAAGATAAGGGCTTTTCGCCCACAAAGAAGGTAGTATAGTTCCGCAATTGCAATGCGGGACAAAAATTCTAATCGGGGAAAGCATTTTCCGATCTGTTCCTCTGTCGCCAGTACTTGTTCATCTGTGCATTCCACGACACGTCTCAGCATTTTCCGCACCCTTTCGATGGATAACTGCAAATACAGTATCATAATGTATGAATGAGTCAAATTGACCTTCCCCCAAAACACTGTACTATGCCTCGCATAAGGCCAGAGAAAGCGGGCAGCCCGAGAGTGGTCGAGGGCGTCAGACTTGCTTGAGGTCGAACGATCCGAGCTTTTACTCGGATCTCTCGAAGCCTTATAGAAAATCAAGAAGCGAAAGCGACTATGATTTTCATAACCGCGCGGGACGTGATTATTGTAGAGCAATTTTACGTCCTTTACGCGGTTGAGGCACATTACCAACGCCATAAGACAACATACAATGGCAAAAACAAGAGAGCAGAAGAAAGAGATAGTCGCGAGCGTTGAAGCTTCCATCAAAGGTGCTGTGTCGTCGGTTTTCGTCCACTTCACGGGCGTTTCTGTCGCACAGGAGTCGAAGCTACGGCGCGCATTCCGCGCTGACGGCTTGGGCTACACGGTCGCGAAGAAGACCTTGATCCGGCGTGCTTTGGACAACCTTGGCTACGATCATGTGAGTGTGCCTATGGATGGCGAGATCGCCGTCGCGTACAACACGGCAAGCTCAGACCCGACGCTTCCGGCCAACCGTATTCACAGCTTCGGCAAGGAGTGGGGACCGGAGAAGCTCGTCATTCTCGGCGGCATCTTCGATGGGAAGTTCATCGATGCGAGCGCGATGCAAGAGATCGCGACGATACCGTCCTTGAACGTGCTCCGCGGTAAGCTGGTGAACCTCATCAGCTCGCCCTTGACGCGCCTCGCGATGGTCATGGATCAGCGTGCGCAAAAGATGCAGTAATTTAGTATCATTAATTTAATTCATTATGGACGAAACATCAGAAGTGAAGGTTGAAGCGGAGGTCTCGGTACCGTCGCACTTCAAAGCCCTCGTCGAGGGAATGGAGAAGCTTACGATCCTTGAGGCTAACGAGCTCGTGAAGTTGCTCGAGAAGAAGTGGGGTGTCTCGGCAGCGGCAGTTGCCGTCGCAGGTCCGGCTGCAGCGGGTGCTGCGGCAGCGGATGAGAAATCGGAGTTCGATGTCGAGCTCACGGCGATGGGTGAACAGAAGATCGCGGTCATCAAGGTGGTGAAGGAAATCTTGGCACTCGGCCTTGCCGAAGCGAAAACGCTTGTCGAATCAGCTCCGGCAATGCTTAAGCAGGCGGTCAAGAAGGAGGATGCTGAAGTGTGGAAGAAGAAGATTGAGGAAGCGGGCGGAAAAGTCACGCTCAAGTAATAAGCCACAAAAATACTACAGAGATCAGATCTCTGTAGTTATCCACAGAATTTACATAGACCAGATCTATGTAAATAAAGAGAAAACCGCCCTGACATTAATTTGTCGGGGCGGCTCTCGTTGCTTCCAAGATGTAACCCGGAGTTTTTCGATACTCCGAGAAACACAAATAGGCTGGCAATGCCAGAAGAAGAAAGATTGCCAGCACTCCAGTCATCCAAGCCCGGACATTCTCATAAGCCGGATCGGGGTGGAATTCACACCTTCTCATTATGGTGGACCTCCTTTTTACCACTCAGATTATGCTATCAGAATATTATTAAGTCAAATCAAACTGTGGATAACTCACGCGTGCTATGATCCGAAGATGAAGCAGAAAGATTTCTTGAGTGACTTTATCGGCGACCAAGCGCGCGCACGTCTTTTGCGCATCTTTATTTTCAACGAAGCTGAGTCGTATACGCTTACACTTGCCGCTAAACGCGCCGGCGTCTCCACGTCGATAGCGACCCGCGCGTTACGCGAGCTTGAACAACTCGGAATAATCACGAAAGGCAAATCACTCCCGCTGCCGCTCTTGCGCAACGGGAAACTCGTGAAGGGTTCGTCGAAAGTCAAAGTCGAAGCTGTCTGGAGTGTCAATACTGAGTTCGAACATTTCCGTGCGATCTCCAACTTCATCCATGAAGCAACACCCGCTCGATACGAGACCATCACCTCGGCACTCAAACGCACCGGGCGGCTCGCGACTGTCGTCCTCTCGGGCAACTTCATGGGAGATCCTTCGCGCCCCACTGATCTCATCATGGCCGCCGATGGAATCAACAAACAACGCCTCGAGAATGCCTTGAGGGGACTCGAGCAGACCTTCGGGCGTGAGATCCGCTACGCTGCCTTTTCTACACCCGAATTTCGATACCGGCTTACCGTACAAGACCGTCTCATCCGCGATACACTCGATTTCCCGCATCTGGTGCTGCTCGATAGAACGCGATTGTTGTAACCTACCTATCCACAGGAGGCGAGCGGATCATCTGTACGAGCCCGTGAGGGTGCTATCATTTTATGCATGTAAGAGGTCCGAACCTTTAATCATCTATTAATAAAAGGCTACTATTTTATGATCGTCTCTCAATCAACGGGTGCCGTGCAGGGATCGTTAAATGATCTCTGGTTTGTCGTCTTGCAATACACGCCCATGCTTATCGCTGCCATCATCATCTTCCTCGTGGGCTGGATCATCGGGATTGTGCTGTATCGGCTCGTCGTCGAGGTCGTGAAAGTGTTGCGCATCGATGACGTAATGAAGTCAGCGGGTCTTGACGAAGCCGCGAAGGATCTCGGCTTCAAGCTCAACATCGGCCGTTTCCTCGGGACACTCGTCATGTGGTTCGTCATACTTGGATTCTTGGGAGCCTCTCTTAATGTCCTTGGGCTCACCACCGTGACCGTCGTTCTCGAAGAAGTCGTCCTCCTCTACTTACCGCATGTCATCATCGCGACCCTCATCCTCATCCTCGCCGCGGTCGTTGCCGAAGTCGTGAGGAAGCTGGTCGCGGGCTCTGCTCGCGCCGCCGGCTCGCGCCACGGCAACTTCGTCGGGACGATAGCCAAGTGGGCGATATGGATCTTCGCTGTCATGACTGTCATGACTCAGCTCGGCATCGGTGCTCAATTTGTGAACACGCTCTTCTTCGGGTTCATCGTCGCACTCTCGCTTGCACTCGGTCTTGCCTTCGGTCTCGGCGGACGTGACGCCGCGGCACGTGCTATCGAACACATCAGAAACGAAATCTCGCACGATCGGGAGTAATGTGTATTCCATAGAAAGCTGGCCGGGCCGTCCTGACCCAGTAGGTGATTCTACTGAATCAGGACGTCCCCGCCGCTTTTTGTTACAATCTCGGCATATGCAAGCAGTCATTCTCGCTGCCGGTCGCGGTACGCGCATGGGAGCGCTCACCGAAGACACCCCCAAGCCGTTACTTCGTATCAATGGACGACCGATTCTTGAACATATCCTCGATGCATTGCCGGATGAGATTGATGAAGTCATCATCGTTGTGGGATATCTCGGCAGTCTGATACAAAAGCATTTTGGTGGTCTCTACAAAAAAGGTACGAGAATTTTGTATGTAGAACAAAATGTATTGAATGGCACGGCAGGAGCATTGTGGTCAGCCAAAGATCTTTTGAAAGACAAATTCCTCGTCATGAACGGCGATGACATTTGCAGAGCAGACGACATGCAAGCATGCGCTTCTTCACCCGACTGGGCGCTGCTCGTGCAAGATGTGGAAGAAGTTGGAAGTAGCAGTCTTGTTGTCGTCGATGAACGTGGATGTGTCACCGACATCTTAGAAAAAGAAGTGCACAAAGGAGGTACTGGTCTTGCAAACACCGCGAACTTTTTCCTCCTTGATACACGGGTCTTCTCATACAACCCCGTCTATCGTCCCGGGAGTAATACGGAATTTGGCTTGCCTCAGACTGTCGTGCAAGCGGCCAAAGACATACCAATTCATCCGATAGAAGCACATTCGCTCATCCGTATAACCGAACCCGAAGATCTCCAAAAAGCCCAGGAAATCCTCACCAATCAAGGTTGAGGTTTTGAGCCACCAAATCCCTACAGAGATCTGATCTATGTAAATTCTGGGGATAACTACAGAGGTCAGATCTCTGTATATTTTGAAGCACAACCTTGATTTGACAGTGTAGAAGCACTCGCGTATACTCGCGAGCGTATATGAGTAAGACTTCAAGCGCGAAAAGGTGGCAGTAGCCGGCTTATTTCGAGCCGACCGACGCCGCTTCCAAGCGGCTTTTTTCGTACCATATACATGCTCACTGACAACTGAATAGACACAAATAAGAATCAAAATTCTCATTCCAGTATCGTCTACTGGATGAGAAAACAGGAACCTTGTGCAAAGAAATTTGTACGGGGCTTGAACCCCGTACAAGTGCATTCGCACTCACGGGGCTAAAACAAAAAATAACAAATCGTCGTCCCTTATTCCCGGAAGACAGCGGTGTTGGAACGGAATGACACGATGATGCAGAAAATAACTTGGCCCCTTAGACAGGGTCGGGTGCCCCGCAAAATCACGGAAGTGATCGCGGGGTAAATACGCGGTTCTCAGAATTCCTAGCGGGAGTTCTGAACAAGGGCGTATGGTGGATGCCTAGACTGAAGAAGGCGATGAAAGACGCGGCATAGCGGCGATATGCTTCGGGGAGGTGCTTAGCAACCTTTGATCCGGAGATTTCTGAATGGGGAAACCCCATGGAACGAACTTCCATGACCTTTCTCTTAAACGCAGAAAGGAGCTTACCCTGGGAAGTGAAACATCTCAGTACCAGGAGGAAAAGAGAACAATAGTTATTCCCTTAGTAGCGGCGAGCGAAACGGGATCAGCCCAAACTCAGCCACAAAATTTGGATTCACTTCGGTGAGGACAAATTTTGGGGATGGGGGTCATAAGGCTACAGCGCTAGTAATAGGTAGAGTCACAAATTGCTTGTCGCGTGGGACACCTAGTCCTTTACGCGGCTTAGTTAGTGGAACACTCTGGAAAGAGCGGCCCCAGCGGGTAATAGCCCCGTACACGAAAACGAAGCAACTCTATGGCTGTAGTTCTTGAGTAACTCAAGACACGAATAGCTTGAGTGAATTTGCCGGAACTAACCGGTAAGGCTACATACTTCTTCAGATCGATAGTGAACTAGTACCGCGAGGGAAAGGTGAAAAGAACCCCGGTGAGGGGAGTGAAATAGAACTGAAACCATATGTCTACAAGGAGTCGAAGAGGGTAGTAATATCCTCGACGGCGTGCCTATTGAAGAATGAGCCAACGAGTTGATGCGTGCGGTTCGGCTAAGCCCTATTCGGGTGGAGCCAAAGCGAAAGCGAGTGTGAATAGCGCGTCTATCGCACGTATCAGACCCGAAGCCAGGTGAGCTACCCATGAGCAGGGTGAACTTCTCAGAGATGAGGAGGGAGGCCCGAACCGGTGGATTGTGCAACATCCTCGGATGACTTGTGGGTTGGAGTGAAAAGCTTATCGAACCTGGTAATAGCTGGTTCTCTCCGAAAGAGCTTTCGGGCTTGCGTCGTGTGTTCCCACTGGGGGTAGAGCACTGGAAGGTCCCGACAGACCGCAAGGTCGCGGGTCCTATCAAACTCCGAATACCAGTGGTCATAGCACGGCAGTTAGACGGTGGGGGCGAAGCTCCACTCGTCAAAAGGGAAACAGCCCAGATCGCCAGTTAAGGTCCCTAAATCGATGCTAAGTGCAAGCAAGGAGGTGAGATTTCACAGACAGTGAGGATGTTGGCTTAGAAGCAGCCACCATTCAAAGAAAGCGTAACAGCTCACTCACTTAGAGATCTTGCGCCACAAATGATCGGGGCTAAGCATCGTACCGAAACTGCGGATTCGCGGATTTCACTGAGGAGGTAAAGGACATGACAATTCATGACGTTCTTTTCTCGAAGAGAGCCAGAGATGTTTTTCAGTGGCTTGTCATATTGACTTGTACTGGGATCATCATCTACGGCACTTTCTTTCGATGAATGACGATTGCCGAGCGCGTACGCGCGTTCGGCTCCTCAGTGAAATCCGCGAGTGGTAGGAGAGCGTTCTACTCTGCGATGAAGGCAAAGGGGTGACCCATGCTGGAGCGTGTAGAAGTGAAAATGTTGGCACGAGTAACCGCAATGACAGTGAGATTCTCTCACGTCGAAAGAACAAGGTTTCCTTCGCAATGGAGATCATCGAAGGGTTAGTCGGTCCTAAGCCGTTGGCGAAAGCCGGAGGCGATGGATACAGGGTTAATATTCCCTGACTCGGGTATCGAGCGATGGAGGGACGGAGTGCTGTACCTTGGGCCCCTTATTGGATTGGGGTTCAGGCTGTGAGGACGTGCTGTAGGTAAATCCGCGGTGCATCATCCGAGCAGAGTGGAAATGTGGAGGCCTCGGCCAAAGCAGATTTACGGGAGCGCGCTTCCAAGAAAAACTTCTATGCTT
>DATKNP010000002.1:0-13085 GCA_035541295.1 Minisyncoccota bacterium | reverse complement strand
TCGCGGAAAATTATTTACGGGCGAGCATTTCGCATCGGTCGCGAGCATATCGGTGCGCTCGTAAATACTCTGATCCTCGCATACGTCGGCACGTCGCTGCCTATTTTCATTTCGTATTACGGGTATTCGCTATTTTCGAGCACGTACTATTCGCCGGTCATCAACCAAGAATGGTTCGTCACTGAAGTGATCCGTATGAGCGTAGGGGGAATCGGCCTCATGCTCACGATACCAATAACGACATTGGTAGCAGTGTGGATGCTCGTGCCTCGACGTGACGATACGGTCTAGTGATGATGCACATGCTCGGTTGTACTTTTGTTTGACGTCGCATGACCAGCAAGCATGTATGAAGCTAAGAGTGTAGTAATGGGTACCGCGAGGATGAGCCCGATAGAACCAATCAGGATGCGGACTATTTCGGTCGCGAAGATTTCGTTGTTGATCGCGTAGGCGATGCCATACGAAGAGTCTTGCGCAATAAGCAATATCGGAAGTGCTGCACCGACGTATGCTATTGCGAGCGTATTTACCAACGCACCGATATGCTCGCGCCCGATGCGTATTGCGCGTTTATAAATCTCATTGCGCGACAAGTGCGCTCCTGCTCGAAATAATTCTTCAACAGCGACTGCCTGCCCTATCGCAATGTCATACAAGACTCCAAGAAGCCCTATCATAATGCCGCCGAAGAGTAGTCCGACGAGGTCAATGGTGCCTTTCGAATTGAAATTGAGATAGACATCTTCCTCGCTGTTATAGCCAGAAAGATGCGCGGCATGTACGACATAGTACGCGCCTATCCCCGTGATGATGACAGTCGCTATCATCCCAAAAACAGCCGCGGTCGTCGTCCGATTGAATCCATGCGTGATGTAGGAGCCAACGATAATGATGAGCGACGAAACGCCTATCGCAACGAATACGGGAGAATATCCGTTGAGGATCGCCGGCATTAGGACATAAAAGATCAGTACGAGACTGCCGCACAAGCTTGCCAAACCTCGTATCCCCTGCTTGCCGCCGAAGAGTACGGTAAGAAAAATGAAAACTCCCGCAAGTATTGCCAGAACATTCAAACGATACGGATCTGATACCGAATAATAATCCGTGCCGTCGACAGAGCTCGTGGTGTGACGCAGATAGAATGTATCACCGACGGAGAGTTGTGTGTAATCATTGTCGAAGGTGATGGTCTTGCCTGCATCGGACCCGTTCAATACAGTGGCGGTCAGGGTTTGGTCGGGCTCGGTCGTATTCGTGCCGGGAATCACTTCGCTGTGCTCGTCTGCGATGGAGCGGACAGTTGCTTTTTCAATGATTTGCGTTGGCGACACGACCGATGATTGCGCGCACACTAGTGCCGGGAGTAGCATCATTCCAACGAGAGATAGCGGTACGATCAATCGGTATATCAACCTCATAATTGAAAGTATACCGCTTGTAAGAAGTTTGACGACTACAGGATATACTTATTCACATGATCGAATCGATCATCGCGTTTGACCACACCACAGAGATCTTTTTTGACTTGCATCGCGTGCCCGTGCTAACGGCATTCTTTTCGTGGGTTACGTTACTCGGTGATGCGCGTTTCATCATCGTCCTTGGTCTCGCAATGACGCTCATTCTCTTCCGTCATCACCGCTCCGCGTATGTAGGAGGGTTTGCTATTGCAATACTCGGGAGCGTTTGGTTCTCCTATGTATTGAAAGCAATCGTCGCGCGCGGACGGCCGCTGCCATCGTTTGCCGCACTAGACGCACCCGGATACTCCTTCCCGAGTATGCATGCGGCATGCGCCGTTGCACTATACGGGTTCCTCGCGTACATGATCTACAAGCTCCTGCATCCACCCCATCATCGTGCTCCCACTATCGTCAGCATCATGATCATCGTTGCACTTATTGGATTCAGTCGACTGTACCTCGGCGTGCATTATCTAAGCGATGTCGTTGTCGGGTTCCTTATCGGAGGCTTCTTCTTATGGTTGGGAATGGCAACTACTATGTATCTCGAGCGTCAGACACGCAACGCACTGTGGCGTCGATGGGCAAAACGTTTTTAGAACTTCATATCATACCAGTCGAGCTTATAAATTTCTTGGACGAGAAGACGTTCTCCTTTTGCCCATGTATGATTGTTTTCTAGGCCGAGAATTTGTATTGCCTCCTGCACATGGGCTTCACTTGTCCCCTCTATTTCAAGCAATGCGGACATGTGCGGGTACTGATCAATATCAAATTTCCATTCTTTCAGCGAATATGAGGTGCGGTCTTTCTCTTGATGTGCATACTTTTCCAAACCAAGTTCTTCAAAGAGATCCGCAAGTTTCTCGGGCTCGGCGACCAAAAAATTAATTTCTTTATGTTTACGCGCTGTACCAAGGATTTGCGACTTCGCTTTCCATGTCACTTCATACACACCTTCAGAATTAGATCGGATCCGCAGAAACCATCGGGCATCGGATTCTTTGGAACCCTTTGGGCGATACCAGTCTACAATAAGACGTGTTGTCTTGGTCCTTTTTGCACCTAATTCTTCGAGTGAAGTAAGGATGGCTGCCGTATCAACATCAAGCACTTTCGTCTCGATCTCGTGAGTCATGTTACAGTGTGAACTCTCCGTTTTTGTAGATGACTTTCGTGCTGCCGTCTTTCAAGTGCACGGTGACGGTACGCTGGGTGGTCGAGATGATGTCAGTGTGCACCGATGAGTCGTTGTAGCCAAGCTTGGTTGCTTGCGCCGCAGTGAGCTTCGCGACATTACCCGCGTAGGTATCTTTGTAGCTCATACCAAGCGCGATGTGCGTGTTGCCCTGCGGGCCGCCTATATTCTCATCGAAGAGCGTCTCTGCCATAAATCTCGTAATGCGCGAGAAGCGCTTGTCGGTCAAGCTAAACTCTCCGACCATGTCGGCGCCGGGTGTCGCGATCATTTCTTTGAGAAGCTTTTCATTGGTCTTCGCGCTGCTTTTGATAACCTTTCCATTCTTGAAGTGCAGCTCAATGCCTTCGATCTTATTGCCATAACGATAGAGCGGTTGGTTGAAACGAATCCACCCTTCGGTGCCGCGACGGTCGGGGCTCGTGAAAAGCTCAAAGCTCGGGATGTTGCGGCCAGAGCCACCGAGCCACTGGCGCTTCTCACCGAGCTTGATCCAGAGGTCGACGTCTGCCCCCTCGATATGCAAGCGATCGGTTTTCGGTGCGAGTGCATTGAGTGCTTTGCGATACCGTTCGAGCTTTTTGTATGTATCTTTCCATTTGGCAATCGGCTTGATCTCATCTAAGTAGCAGGCTTTGATTATCTGACTCCAGTATTCATCGAGCGAGAGCCCTGCTTCATGCGCCATTGCCGGCGTGCCATAGAGCGCTATCGTCCATGTGAATCTGCCCTTGTGCTCCTTTTCATTCTGCCAATCGCGTGCGGGCTTCACTGCAATGCCGCGACGCATAATCTTTTTGGGGTCAATGCCGACGAGACTCTGCATGTCCGCGTCGGAGAGAATAAAAACCGAGTGATCGATCTGATCGATCATACCGCGCATCAGCTTGCTGGGGAAGAAATCGAGCTGTTCTGGCTTTGCAAGCTCATAAAAATCGCGGGTGATATTGTAGCCGTTGCCAGATGAGACATCATCCGGGAGATAATTAGAAACAGCCTGACCACCTGCCTTGGTGATGGCACACAGTACAGCCCGGAAGAGCGGCTTTGCCGACTCATGCGCGGTCACGCGTACGACCTCACCCTTCTTGATACCCACTCCCCCACCGAGGGCGAAGTTGACAAGCACATCCGCATATCGTTCAAGTATTTTTTCACTGGGTACGTAATCCATAGGTACTCACAGTACAAATTTCCGTCTGATTTGTCGAGGCCGCTTCACCACAGAGATTCACTACAGAGATCAGATCTCTGTAGTTATCCACAGAAATTACAGAGATCTGATCTCTGTAAATTATGGGGATACGTCGTTTTATTTCGGCGTTGCTGTGCGAGTGAATGTAAGTGTTTGAAGCATGGAATCGAGAGTGCCAGTAAACGCTGCACTGTCGAAGGCCACAACCTTCCCCTTGGGATAATTATCTATATTACCGGAATGCAGTAATTCAACGAATTCCATGCATGTTCCATCCCGGACCGTTCGAAATACACGCTCCTGATATATATTACCTGCGGCAGCGCCCGTCGAATCGAATTCATCGAAGACTGTTCCTTGTATCATGACACTTGAAGAAGCGATCGTCTCTAGATCATTTATAATCGGTTCTACGCAGTGCGCGACAATAGATGGTGATGTCGTGGCACCGACATACAATCCTGCTTCGTTCAGATTCGTCCCGACAAACATATCGGGATTAAGTGTGAACGCGATGAGCGGCGTATGCGTAAGCGGCAGGTAACCATCAAACCCGGTCGCTTTCAAGGCAGCAGTCGCCGGATAATACAAACTGAAACCGAAGCGAGGATCTGTGTACATGATCGACGGCACGCCCGGAATTATTTGATAGAGATCAGCTGTAGTCGACGTCGCAGTCGAGCTTGGAGGAGGCACGTGGACCGTTTGCTGTGAGTCGTATACGAAATAGAGAACTGTAAGGATGCACACTACCACGATCGCCCCTATGAATGCTTTCATAGGGCGATTATAGCACGATGCACTAGCGAGTGCGCGAACGACTGGTGCTGCGTGGCGCACTACGAGAAAAGCTCGAGTGACGGGCACCTCGTGGACGTGCTCCATGCGGAGTATGCGAGGAACGACGCGGAGCATAGCGGCTTTGATCACGCTCGCCATGGTCGGATCCTGCGATAGGTGCGCGGGCAGGTGGAAGGTCAGAGGGGACGGGAGTCACGGTGATTTGCTTACGTATAAGGCGTTCGATATCGCGCATCGAACGTTTCTCATCGGGCATCGCGAAGGATATTGCATGACCTTCAGCACCTGCGCGGGCAGTGCGGCCGATGCGATGGACATAATCTTCGCTCGCCGAAGGAATATCGAAGTTGACGACGAGCTCAACGCCTTTCACATCAAGTCCGCGCGCAGCGATATCGGTCGCGACGAGCACGCGATACTTTCCACTCTTGAAACCATCAAGTGCTTCGCGTCGTTGTGCGAGTGATTTGTTGGAATGGATTTCTGAAGTCGTATGACCCATCTGGCGGATACCTTTCATAACGCGCGTTGCACCGTACTTGGTGCGAGTGAAGACGATGGTTGGTCCATAGTACTTGCCGAGCACACTCTCCAAGAGACGAATCTTCTCGTCCTTGCGGACTATGAAAAATTCTTGACTCACATTGGCTGCGGTAGTGCCGGGCGGTGCAACCTCTATCGAGGTTGGCGTCTTCATATGTTTCGTGGCAAGCTCCATTATTTCTTTCGACAACGTCGCAGAGAAAAGCATCGTCTGGCGATCTGTTGGTACAGCGGCGATGATGCGTTTGATCTGCGGCCAGAACCCCATGTCGAGCATGCGATCTGCTTCATCGAGAACGAGTATCGAAATATCATCGAGGCGCACGTTGCGCTGTTCGAAGTGGTCGAAGAGGCGACCTGGGGTCGCAATGATGATGTTGGGGTTGCGACGTAAGTCAGCTATTTGGGGCCCCATAGCGGCTCCGCCGATAAGCAATGCTCCACGCAATCCCAACGGCTTCGCGAAGCTACCCAACGATTCATAAACTTGGAGCGCGAGCTCGCGGGTCGGCAAAAGGATAAGACCACGCCCGCCATTTTCTGCGATGCGTTGCACGAGCGGGATGCCGAAGGCCATCGTCTTACCTGTGCCCGTCTGTGCGACACCGATGACGTCCTTTCCGAGGATCGCTTGAGGGATTGCTTGACGTTGTATAGGAGTTGGAGTCGAAAGCTTCAAACTATCAACAATCGCTAGTATCTTCGGCGCGATGCCGAGATTATGGAATGACGCGTCTTGCGTCGGATTTACTATATTCATGTATTCAGTGAGGGTCCGCGCGTTCTAAGATGACTCGGGGAACCAATCGTTCTGATGTTGTAATCCTAACACATAAAGATATATCTGTAAAGCTTCCACAATAGTGGAGCTACCTTACTACAAAACGGCGGGTACAATTCGATCTCCGAAGAACCGCATGAACTCTTCGCGACGCTCTTCGAAAGGCACGCCTTCCATCTTCATGTGTAAGACTGGATGACACTCGGGTGTGTACTCATAATGCCCACGTACCTCGCCATCTTCGAAGACTCGGAGATGATACTGATACCTGAAGTCGTCCATATACCGCAAGCTCACGACCTGTCCCCGATCTTCCCACGCGGTGAAATGATTCCCGAAACCCTGACGAATCATATGCGTAATAAAATCTTGCATGCTCGTCCCGGGCGCGATTTTTCCGAGCACATAGGGCTGACGACCTCCCGGATACTGATCGCTTTGACTTACAATGCCGAGCATGAGTGCGGTGTCGCGCACGAATGGGTGGAAGGGTGTGTACAAACGCCAAAAGAGATACTTGAGACGATCTTTGAACGAATGAGGGAATATCATCGGCGAAGCAGGGAGTGTTTTCACCCATTGCTTCAAAGATACACTCGGTGCCTCCATTGTTGACATAATTACAAACCCGCGATGCCGCAATTGTACCAGAATATGTCTAAAATCCTAGCACTAGCAGTGGATAGCCACCTATGCAACAAATTAGGATTGTGGTGCTATAGTGCGGCCAATGAATAAACGAGTACAAAAGAAGTCCGCACCGTCGGTCGTATCCAAATTCCCGATGCGCATCAATAAATATCTCGCACTCCACAACCATGGCACGCGCCGCGGAGCGGATGAACTTATCGAAAAGGGACAGGTCTTCATCAATGGTACGCGCGCAGTCTTGGGCGATAAAGTGAATGAAAGCGATACGGTAGATGTTAAACGCTCTGGCAAAATGCCTTCTTACGTCTACTTCGCCTTCAACAAGCCGGTCGGTATGATCACGATCGCGCAAAACAAAGGCGAGCGCGACATCGTCCGCTCGCTCCCGAAAGACGTCATGCAATTCAAGGTCTTCCCTATTGGTCGACTCGACAAAGACTCCGAAGGCCTCATCATTCTCACCAACGATGCACGCGTCACCGACCGTCTCTTGAATCCGAAGTACGAACACGAGAAGACCTACGAAGTCACGGCGAAGCTCCCTTTCCGTGCCAATTTCAAAGAAAAGATGGAATCTGGCATCAACATCGAAGGCTATCTGACCAAGCCCGCCCGCGTGCAGCTCCAAGGTGACCGTCGCGCACGCATCACCTTGACCGAAGGTAAGACCCACCAGATCCGCCGCATGCTCGTCGCACTTTTCAACGAAGTTGTGACGCTCAAGCGTGTCTCCATCATGAATATCAAACTAGAAAAGCTCGCTCCCGGTTCGTGGCGGAAGATTGAGGGGAAGGAGTTGGAGGATTTTCTTAAGAGTCTTGATCTTCTCTAGAGTCTACGCCTCATTGCGCACAACCTCATTGCGCACAAATTGCCCCGTATCGCACGAGACTTTAAACATATAGGCGAAGAAGATGGTGGGGGGAAGAAGACAGAAGATGTTCTCGATGTTTTGGATCGCGAGCACGATGGTCGCCGCATCGTATGATGCATCTTTGGCAAACGAGAGCTTGTGGGCAGGTGCAACGTGGAAGTCGATTTTGGGCGATCGCTTTTTTGCGACTGTGATGAGTTCTTTTGAAATGTCTGCGCCCACTGCATGCGCACCTGCTTCAGCAAAAGCTCGGGTGAAGTAGCCTTGACCGCAGGCGATGTCGATGACGTGCTCCCCCTTCTTCAATGCCAGCACGCGCAAGAGATTCGGCGCGATGACGGCGGCTTGATAGCTCTCCGGTGTCACTTCAAGATATGCATCGTACCAATCGGCAACTGGTCCCCAGGAGGTGTTTTTTGGTTTTTTACGCTTTTCGTTTTCGTTCATCGCTGGATTGTAGCAAATCAAGCTTCTCTTGGCGCGTAAGATTCTTTATCTCTCCTTCCCTCCTTAATGCCTTGCCGCGCGAGCGGAAGGATTCTGAGTACTTGAGAACGACCGGCCGGCGGCTCTTCGTGTATCGCGCACCGGATTTGAGATAATTGTGTGCGTGCAGTCGTTTCTGCAAGTCATTTGTCGAACCGACATAGAGCGTGTGGTCTGCACATTCAAGAATATAAACGAAATAGACCATGCTAACTGTCTCGCTTGTTGTGCATGAGCATGTCGACCGCTTGCTGCATCGTGCCCGCACGTTTCATTTCTCCCCCGTTAACGAAGAAGATCTCGTCAGCGTTCTCGATAGTATTGAGGCGATGTG
Source organism: Minisyncoccota bacterium (assembly GCA_035541295.1). Taxonomy (GTDB): domain Bacteria; phylum Patescibacteriota; class Minisyncoccia; order Phycocordibacterales; family UBA2100; genus UBA10103. The sequence goes on along the minus strand of DATKNP010000002.1, from coordinate 4,753 downwards.
CGATGATGACGCGTGTTGTCTCGGGTGGTAGCTTTTTGAGGATATCGTCAAGCAACTGTTCGGTTATGGTGTCGATATTCGCGGTTGCTTCGTCGAGGATGAGGATGTCGGGCTTGCGCAGTACCGCTCGCATGAAGGCGATGAGTTGTTTTTGCCCCAAGCTTATCGCGTCGTTGCCCGACGTGATCTTGGTATCGAGTCCTTCATTAAAGCGCGCAAGCAAGGGGTCAAGATTGGATTCATGCAAAAGTGTCTCGACTTCTTGCGTCGTGTAAGCGGCATATTCGTCGTTGCCGTAGAGAATATTCTCCTTGACTGTCCCGGTGAAGAGAAACGGCTCCTGCAAAATAAAGCCGACACGCTTCGCACGTTCGTGCGGCTCGTAGCTCCGGATGTCGCGCCCACCCAGATACACCGTACCTTGCGTCGGATCGTAAAGACGCGCCATGAGGCTCGCGGTCGTGGTCTTGCCGCCGCCCGTCGGTCCCACTAATGCGTACGTTTTGCCGCGTGCGAGTGAGAAGTTGATGTCGTGCAGTACATCTTTATCACCATCAGGATAACCGAAGGAGACGTGATCGAAGGCGAGAATGGAATCTTCATCGCGCTGTGTACCTTCAGTAAGGATCACTTGCATATCGGACTCAAGTGCGAGAACTTCTGATATGCGATCGAGTCCGGCGAGTGCGAGCTGCAAACTTGACCAGACAGATGCAAGCTGGCGAAGTGGGTTGTAGAAGTTGTTCACATATAAGATGAATCCAATGAGAAGACCGACGGTGAAGCTGCCTGTAGTGATGAGGTAGATACCATACGCAAGAACGATAAGCTGTGCGGCTGTCGACGCGAGTGTATAGAGTGGTGTCAGGATGTTGTTGGCAATACCGGCTATGATAGACGCCATGTAGTTGCGTTCGTTTGCTTCTTTGAACTTATCGCGGAAATAATCGAGGCGATTGAACGCGACGATGACTTTGAAGTTGTTGAGGCTCTCTTGCACTTCGCCGCTCATGTTGCCGAGTGCGCGCAAGCTCACTAAGTTGGTTCGCTTCACCCACGGAGAAATGATCTGTGTGAGAATGATGACTATGAGCGCAGGCACGAGCGCCGCCGCACCTAATGCAGGATTAATCACGATGAGGAAGATGCCAGCGCCGATGATGAGTACGATATTGCTCACGAATTGCATCAAAGCTTGTGCGAAGAATTGGTTGAGCTTGTCGGTGTCGTTGTTGATACGTGAGATGAGATCGCCTGCTTTGTTTTGATTGAAGAATGCAACAGGGAGTGATTCGAGCTTATTGAATATCGCATTGCGCAACGAGAAGAGGATGCGCCGGCCAACACCTCCCATCGTCCGCACTTGTAGATAGCTGGATGCCGCTCCGACGAGGTAGACCACAAAGAGAAGCGCTGAGAAATCAAGTACGCCGGCGAAATCATTTGTGCGGATATAGGTATCGACGATATGCGCAATAATGGCTGGTGCCACGAGCGTTGTCGTAGAACTGATGAGAATAGCTGCAAGCGCAATAGATACTGATCGCCATTCAGTGAGGAGCAGTGGCACGAGACGCCGCAGTGCAGTCGTTACGACGCCCTTCTCACGTTCTTTTGCGTCGTCTGATTTGCTAAGTTTGTAGTTCATATTGATTGGTGCTGCGTTGCGATTCGAAAATTTGCATGTACTCGAGACTTGTTTGCATCAGTTCTTCATGCGTACCGCTCGCGAGAATTTCTCCCTCCATGAGCAGGATTATCTGGTTATATTTCTCGACCGAAGCGATCTTTTGGGTGACTGATATAAGCGTAATGTTGGGATAATTTTTGGTAATGTTCTCAAGGATCAAGGCTTCGGTGTGTGTGTCGACGCGCGCGGTGAAGTCATCGAGGATGAGGATGCGCGGGTTGAGCGCAAGCGCGCGGGCGAGCATGATGCGCTGCTTTTGGCCGCCGGAGAGGCTTGTGCCGCGTTCAGAGACGATGGTGTCGAGTCCTTCGGGAAGCGTACTGATAAATTCATCGAGCTCGGCCGTCTGTATTGCAAGCTCGATATCAGCATCCTTCACGGTGTTGCTGAAAGCGATGTTCTCTCGAAGCGAGAGATTGAACATTACACTGTCTTGGAAGACGAACCCTATTTGACGATGCAAATTCGTCTTGTCGTACTCATCGATCGGTCGGCCGTCGAATGCAATCGTGCCAGTAGTCGGCCGTCGAAGACCCGTCAGGAGATACACGAGCTGCGTCTTCCCTGCTGCGGTCGGGCCAATGATTGCCGTGCGCGTGCCGGCAGCGACTTGGAACGATGCGTCTTTGAGTGCGTACTTTTCTCCGTAGCGCACACTGACACTCTTTACAGCAACGTCTCCACGAAGCTGGATGGTAAGATTACCGGTCTCTTTCTCGTCGGGCGCATGGAGCACCTCAGCAATTCGTGCATATGACGCAGCTGCTTGTGCAATGACGTTGCTCATGAAGCCAACGATGATTATCGGAAAAATGAGAATCGCGAGATAACTATTGAAAGCGGTAAAGTCACCCAAGGTCATCGAGCCCGTTATCACGAAATGACCGCCGAGGACAACGATGATGAGGGTCGCGATGTTGGTGCAGAGTGTGATAACCGGAATGATGCTCGAGAACAATCGCAAGATATTCATGCCAATAGCACGCGATTCGGTATTGGCTGCGAGAAATTTTTTATATTCATATTCCTGTGAATTCAAGAGGCGGATGAGTGCGGCTCCCAAGATGCTCTCGTTGATGACCGCATTGAGCCAATCGATCGCTTCTTGCGAGCGTTTGAAGAGCTTGCGCACCTGAGCGAGAACATAATAGAACGTGACCGCGATGATGGGCACGACGGTAAGGACGGCGAGCCCGAGACGCCAGTTGAGAAGCAGTAACAACACCGACGCACCGATGATCAAAAAGATTGATGAGATGAGGGTCGCTATTGCTTGTGAGACGAAGGTTTTTACGGCATCGATGTCTGAAGTGAGATTGGTGAGCAACTTCGCTGGTGTGATGCGATCGATGTATTCGTACGGTTGCACAGAGATCTTCGCAGTGAGGTCGTTGCGCAAATCGCGCGCGACACGCTCGGACGCGTAGACTTGCACGATGTTTTGGAGTGCGGTCAGTATGAAGATGAATAATGCGACCAGCGAGAATTCAACTATAAGGTTTTCTAATCTGAAATTTCCTCCGCCATAGGTATCGATAGCCTTCGCCATTATGTGCGGCACCGCAAGATTGAGTGCGTTCCCACCAACCGTAAGTAATACCAAGAGAATGATGAGAACCGTGTACGGACGGAGCAAGCCGTACAGACTCGGTTGATTCGAGGCTGATCGTTCGTTCTTTGCAGGCATAGGTAACCTCGACAGTATAGCAAAACGTACTATTGATACTGAATGAACGATGGCTGGGGAATGAAACTGAGAATTTGCGTTGGCGAAAGCATGCCGGTCGAAGGCGGTTTGATATCGTTTTTGTAGAAGAGTTTGAATCCGGTGAATTGCACGGGTTCGGCGTAGATGACATTGGTGTAGGTGCCTATTTTCTTCGCCTGCGATCCCCAGCCGTCCATGTCCATAACGAATTGGACCTGCGGCACCGTCTTGATCTCCTTGTAATTGGTGACCATGTCTTCGGTAAACCGGTGCACGACAAGAATCTTCGGCGGCAAATTATATTGTGTGACGAGACCCGCAAGATAGTGGGAGACGAAATTTATATCACTCGCGTCTAGGGTACCGATGACACTACCGGGCCGCATCCCACTCGTCTGCATCGCAAATTCCGGATCAATGCACAATTCGACCTGCGGTAGCTTAAGATACTTCTCCAAGAGCGGCACTTCGGTTTGCACATTGCTCAAGCCGACTTGCACATCCAAAAATACGATGCCGTGAGCCTGTGTCGCCATATCAATGGCTTTTTGTATCTGGCTATCCGGCATGCGCGCACGGTACTTGCCGTCGGCACCCGGGCTCGCTTGTGCGGTCACCGCGATGTAATCGATCGCAGGGATGACCGGAGTTGAAGGATCAGCCGCGCGCCACATCGCCGTTGTTGATGCGAGCATCGCCAAGACCTGATCCTCTGGATATTCGCCCAAGACTCCCATACCGGTCGAATAAAAATTGCCGTAGTAGGCGACGATGCGGTTGAACGGCAGCAAGGCGCCGGGCAGCGGTACCGCCGCGTTCGCAGGCCAGAGACGATGCTTGCTGACGACAGTCGTAGTAGTCGACGTCGCGGTCGATGTGGCTTGCGAGAGCAAACGTGTCGAGGTTGCCTGAACCGTGATGCTGGTTGCAAGCGGAGTCTTGTAGTTGGCAAGTTGGAGTAATTTTGCGTTGTATGCGGCTACATCCAATGCTACTGGTGCACTTTGTATGATACTACTGGTCGCCGTACTGCTTGCCACACCAGCGCGTAGGTACGCGATCGGTGTTCTCGAACCGAGGAATGCGAAGGTGGTCGTATAACCGACAGCAAAAAGAGCGATACCTGTGACGACGACTCCCACCGCGGTCATGACAAAGAACGGGCGGGTCTTTTTACTATCGCCGTTCTCGTGTTTGCTCATGGTATTGCAGTCTATCATGAGCGCATATGCAAAGCACCACATCAAATGTGGTGCTTGCTATGACTACGAATTGACTCACAGCGAAAATAATTCGGATTAGATGAACCCGAAGAGATGCTGGAAGAATCCCCCGATACTGCCGAAGAATCCGCC
>DATKNP010000001.1:0-19116 GCA_035541295.1 Minisyncoccota bacterium | reverse complement strand
TGTGGCACTCGGGGCACCACATGCTTTTGCCGAATAACGTCCTTCGCAAGAACTTCTTAATCTGTGGATTACTGGGTATCTGGTTGAGTGTGTACATGTCCATATCCTAAGGGATGTGTGACAAGTGCTTTCTATTGCCCTTTCAGGACAGCTTGACATCTCCGCCATTCCCGAAAAAAGTTCCAATCTCCTTGAGAATCCTTATGTAGATTTTGAAATACCAACAGCTCGCCAATCTTAGGAACTCGCGGAGGCTTATCCCATCGATTGAAACAAACACCGTCCTCGCCGCCCAATTCTCCAAGAGCTCCAAAGTTTTTGTGAGAAACATGAAATATCACTCGGTCTCTATTTCTATTCCAAATCTCACCCCAAAAACATCCGCCGTCAACACTTATAGATTCGACTTTGCCGACCCAGATCTTGCGACCTTGGTCGTCATAGAGAGGCCTGTTTCCCATGGCTCCAACTCCAGTTCCCACTCCAATTAATACTATAACACTAATATACGAAAGATCAAACACTTTCTATCGCTTCACCTTCTCCACCCGCAGCTTGAGATCCGAGAGCGCATTCATATACGCAATGTAGGCTTCGTACGGTGATTCGTACGGCGAGAAGTAGGCATGAACGTCGCCATCGTTGCTCCACTTGGTGCACATGTAGTAGAAGTGGTCGGAGGTTTGCATACGACGCCAGTCTTCGAGGAGTTTGTGGTCGTTGGCGAGGAGCACATCGTTTTCCATTCCATACACAGAGTCGAGCGCGGCGCGCTGCATCGGATTGCCTGTCCACGCGGTAAGGTCGCGGTCGGTGTCGGCCCAGGTGACGACGTGCGGCATGTCGACTTCGTCGCGGACTTCATAAGCCGATGCGACTTCCGACGGAGTCATAAAATTAATACCCGGGTTCTTCGCTATCTCCACGGGCAAGTGTTCGAGGAATTGGAAGATGCCCGTGTCTTCCCATTGGTGTTCGCCGAAGGTCTCATAATCCATGAAGAGGTTGACGGTGTCCCCTTCTGCCTCGCCGAGCCACGCGCCAAACTTCTCGGTCGTCAGCGGCCACTCACTCCATTCACGTGATGAGAAGCGGAACGCAACATCGTCCGAGAGACGGTAATTCTTCAGAAGGAGTTTGATGTTCTCGGTGCCCTTCGGTCGATACACGTAGTTGGGGCTGCGCCAGCCGAGAATCGGATCCCACCCTTCGGCAAGGATCGCGGTGTAGCCGGCTTTGTCGGCCCATGAAGCAAGGTCATTGCGATATGAGAGCTCGGTATTGCGAAATGCCCGGGGCCAGACGCCGAATATACGCCGAATCGTATCGCGATGTTTGCCAACTTGCCGCTCGAACTCAGACGGCGAGTAGAAAAATGAGAGCGAGTGGTAGTACGTCTCACCAAGCACTTCGACTTGGCCCGTGTCGACCACTTTCCTGAAGAGGTCGAGTGCTTCCGGCGCGTAGCGCTCGAGCTGTTCGAGGGCGATGCCGGAGAATGAATACGAAACGCGGAGCTCAGGATGGCGCTTGAGCATCTCAAGCAAGAGCGCGGTCGTCGGGATGTATGACTTGCGCGCAACCTTCTCGGCAATGCGACGATTATTGAGATCACTCTCGCTACGGTCGTTGAAATATTCGGGGTCGTTGCCGATATCAAAAACACGATATCGCTTGACGCGATATGGCTGATGGACTTGGAAGTAGAAGCAGACTGATTTCATATCCGTATTCTACACCGGAGAAGCGAATTCGTGCACGATCCCGTCTAACTTCTGTGCAGCCTCCGCCCAAGTGATGGTTTCTGCCTCTGCCGAACCATTGTTGGAAAGTGTTTGCCTGAGGCCGGGAAACTTAATGAGTGCCAAAATCTGATTTGCCATTTCATCGACGTCCCAAAAGTCGGTCTTCAAGGCATGCCGCACTATTTCTGAGACGCCCGACTGCTTTGAGATGAGAACCGGTGTACCAAGACGCATCGCTTCGAGCGGCGTGATACCAAAAGGCTCGGATACCGACGGCATGACGAAGAGATCGGCGGCCGCATAGACCTCGTGACGTTCGGCACCTTGCAAGAAACCGGTGAATATCACATGGTCGGCAATGCCAAGACTCGCCGCAAGCTCCATCACCCGCTTATCCATATCACCTGAGCCCGAGAGAATAAACATAACCTTCGGATTGCGTTCGAGGACACGCTTGGCAGCGCGGATGAAATAGTCCGGACCTTTCTGAAGCGTAATGCGACCGAGGAACAGTACGAGTGAATAGCCTGATGCCTTCAGTGCACGAAGACGTGGCAAGCCACCGCCCCCGCTCGGTGCGGTGGTTTCGTCGATGCCATTGTAAACGACGCGTACTTTCTCAGACGGAATGCCGTAGTTGTTGACGATGATGTTTTTGGTCAGTTGCGAAACCGCTATCACCACATCGGCCGCTTCCATTCCGGCACGTTCGATATCATAGACATCTTTGTTGATGCCCAAAGGGCCGCCGCAGCGGTCGAACTCGGTCGCATGCACATGCACGACGAGTGGCTTCCCTGAGACGCGCTTCGCTTCCATACCAGCCCCAAATGCAAGCCAATCGTGCGCATAGATGATGTCGAATTGCTCTTCCTTGGCGATCTCGCCACCCATCGCGGCATACCGCAGGACTTCGGCCATGAGGTCATGGCCGTATATACCATCCATATTTGGTCCATCAAGACGGGAGCGTTTGTATGCATATGAGCGGGTCGTGAGATAGGGTGAGAGAAGCGAATTGACCGAACGGGTGAGGATATTTTTGCCGTCGGCAAAGATGATGCGTGCCCACGGGCTCGAGACATCGAGCTTGCGCGGCATGACGAACGTAATATCGGCACCCCGCGCGGCAAGCGCACGCGTAAGTCCGAGACACGCGACTCCCAAACCACCGCTATTATAAGGCGGGAATTCCCATCCAAACATCAGTATGCGCATTTTCATTGCAGGAAAAATAGACAGAAAAGCCAGCATGCCCCATGCTTGCTCTCGATTCTACCACGGCTCTATCAATGGGCTTTGACGTATACCGTGCATAACCGTTCTATGCTACCGTTGTCGTATGAACTGCCCCAAAGTCGCACTCTTCGATCTCGATGACACCCTTGCTGAGAGTTTTAAGCCGCCGACGGCAGAAATGATGCATCGCATAAAGGCACTTTTGGAGCACCTGCCGATCGCCATTGTCTCGGGAGCCAAGTTTGAACGGATCAAAGTCGAAGTCCTCGATCGTCTTGCCAGCTCGCCGCACCTGAGCAATCTTTTTGTCTTTGCCGACAACGCCGCCCAAGGGTATAGGTATGCCGGAGAAGATTGGAATATGCTCTACAGCCACGAATTCACGCCTGAAGAGCAAGCGGTTATCGAGCAAATCATTCATCAAGCGGTGCTCGAAAGCGATGTCTTTGGACCGAACCCGCCGTACCAACCGCAGCTCCTCAAAGATCCAGCCCAACTCCGCTATGCCGCTCTAGGGCTCGATGCCTCAGAGGACGACAAAGTGCATTGGGATGTCGATATGCAGAAGCGCAAGAAAATAAAAGATAGTATAGCCATGCTGTTGCCAGAATGCGAAGTAAGCATCGGTGGTAGGACGACCATCGACATCACGCGCAAGGGCGTGAACAAAGCATACGGCGTCAATTGGATAGCTAAGCACCTCGGTATCGAAGCGCACGAGATGCTCTTCGTCGGCGACGCGCTCTATGAGGGCGGTAACGATGCAGTGGTCATTCCAACAGGAATTGAAACCATATCGGTCACCGGACCGGATGATACCGCGAAGATTATCGACGAGCTCCTTATGGTTTGCAAACCGTAACTCCCCCATTATCAACGGGTCACACAGATAGCCGTACTCCCGCCGATGGCTGGTTCTATTCCTCCGGGCGCACACACCGAGATGCGACCATTCGTATCCTGTGCAATCGTATACTTCGTGTCATACGTTGTGCATGTCGCATCAGTAGCGAGGCATGTATTGCTGCCATTGGTCGGATCATACGGCAACTCCGGTAAATACGTCGGCACGAGACAAGGACGAACGTTGGCCGCCGTCCCCGATATCACCGTCGAAGTAGCCGCGATGGTCGGATATGACGTGCAGGTGAACAAGCCTTTGTTGTCGGCAATGTTTTGTCCTATCGCATTTAATATCGCATTCACATTGCTCACCCGCTCGCTCTCGCGCGCCTGCGCGAACTGCCGAGCCGGGTTTATAGCAATGATGACGATCGCTGCAAGTATCGCGATGATGCCAATAACCACCAGTATTTCGATCAAAGTAAATCCTTTGCTAAAACGCACTCCAAACGCCCGCCTCGAAGCGGGACTTCCCCCTTGTGTAGTAACGGACCCCATACGTTACGAATATAGTTAGCTTTTAATATATGAATTGTAGCATGCGCCACACACGGATATCTTGTGACAACTGTCTCTGTGCATAACCTTAGAACATCGGGATATTTCATACAAACAGGACTCTCGATCAAGTAAGTTTGATTTATATTAGTGATTCAAAAGAAAAAGACCAGGGTATCGCTACCACTGGCCTTTCATGTTGCTCTCACTGCAACCCGCTACCACGGGAAATTAGGGTCACATGCTTCCTCTCGAGTCGGCATGTGAGCAGGCTTCTCTTCATGTAGTTTCTGGAACTTTAATCTTCTTTCGTCCCAAGCACGTATATACCCTTCCCGAGTAACCGGCTTCATAACGATTCGGATGACCGCCTCATCATAAACGAAAACGACTCGTTCGCTTGCACGTCCATTAATGACAGTGCCTGCATCTGGAACTTTCTCCTTATTGATGCTTCCGATCATATTGGTTTTTGTTGGTCGCAGAGCTTCTCGCGCAACGGGGCCAGATTTTTGAGGAGATGTGACTACCGGCTCTCGAGTTTCCGGTTCCCTTTTTGAGACCTCGACATTTGGTGTGGTTTTGATAGGTGGTGCCTGCGGTATGAAGACGTCCGTACTTACAGTTGTCTGAGGAACTTCGACCTTCCTCGACTCCCCAAGGTCCTTAAATAATCCTTCGAGTCTCGTCACAACTTCCCCAAACTCATTCTGAGCATCTTTGACACGGCCCAGTAAATCTCCTGCATCTTCAGGCGATATGTTTTCGAAGATATGTTTGAGATTCTCGTTTTTGAGGAGGTTTGAGGCCTTCAATTCGACAATCTTCGCATATCCTTCTACGATCCGCCGAATCGTCCCGGCTTTTTGTTTACGTGCTGGCAGTTGAACACCAACCTTCGCCAATTGCCCTTCGAGCCATTGGATCTGTTGACGTGTAGTTACCCGACTTCCTTGCGGCATGTCTTCGAGGAGATCGTCTTGAACGTTATGCGGCAATCGGGATAGGAAGTTCGCCGTTTCTATACCGAGACGCAAATGCTCCTTAATGTGTGGGGACATGAGCGCTTGTGCTTTCGGTGACAGTTTTAGAATGGAGAGACGTTTTGATACCCAATGCTGAGCCTCTCCGATATTCCTCGCGATTTCTTCCTGTGTAACACAACCAAAGTCTCGGGCAAGCCCATCAATATAGACTGCATTCTCGATGTCACTCAAACCCACGCGTCCGTTGTTGAGCATGAAGGCGTCGAGCTTCTGGTGGGCTCGCGACGGGTAGGCTTTTACGCGGATCTCGATATCCGTAAGACCTGCTCGTTTCGCTGCACGCCAGCGACGCTCACCGCTCACTATTTGGTAGAGATGGAGGGTAGGCGAATAATCGAGTTCGATTTTCTCCGCATCGCTCAATTCCTTTACGGTGACGATTTCACGCTGCTCACCGCCTTTTTTGGGGTCCATGGTTTCAGCGAGCGAATCGATTTCATCATTGTCAAAGTGCCTACGCGGCTGATTTGGATCGGGTATCAGGGCGTCGAGTGGAACTCGTCCCGGGTGTCCGACTGTCGGCCACACTATCCCGGAGTCATCCCGGGCCTCTAGTACTACTTCTTGGTCCATCGCGTCCTCCTTTGGATAGTTGCCACTGCAGACCGCGGGTGGTTTTTACAAATCGTGGAACTATAGACGAAATTTGGATTAAGTAAAAGACCCTATCAAACAACGATTCTTCGGAGAAAAATCTAGGGCAATTCGCTCCAAGAAATTATTTTGAGCGTCGGTGGCAACGAAACAGTTGCACTGATAGAAGCGAAAGAATTGTTCGCTTGTGCATGCGTGCGAATGGTTATTTCAGTTCCTGTGTCGACAACACTTTCGATGACACAGGTATCGCCTTTCTTATCATCACCAACATCGATTGTTTCGTCGGTTGGGTTGTACGAAGCAGGGTCGGTCGACGTGGCAAGTGCGAGGAGTGTCACGTCGATGCATGAGGTGGCGCGTGCCCGGGCTACATGCACTTCTTCGCTAGCGAGCGCGTCGGATCGCGCATAGAAGCTCGCCATTCCAACCGTTGCCATCACGGCAAGCAGTATTGCCGTTATGATAATGGTCGACATGAGTGCGATGAATCCGCGCGGTGATTTCTTTTTCATACATGAATAAAACGACTTACGGAAAAATCACGCGAACGTGTGTGACCGTCGGAGGTCGTGGCGGTGAGGAGGAATGAGGCACTGACACGCGCAGGATCGAAACCGTCGCTTGTTGCATGGATGTAGGTGAACGTAAGCTTGGAGACAGAAACGTCCGAATTGTTAAGTCTCTGCGGCACAGCAGTACCTTCTGTACGACACAATCCAGTTCCACAATTGTTCAATGTGACAGCTGTGCCATCGAATTCGACGACTGAAAGTGTGTCACCGGAGCTATTCGGCACGCGTACCGACGCAGTGTCGCCGATAGTCATATCTATTTTTGCCAAGAGGTAATCTCCTTCTTCTTCGGTCATTGCAGTGGCCTCGTTGCGCGCACTCGATTCGATCATGCTGTAGACAGCAGTTAATGCGCCACCGATGATGAGTGCGTAGAGCGCGAGATAGACGAGGGTTTCTATCAGGGTAAATCCTGATCGGTGAGAATAAGGTCTTTGTGATGTGGGCAGATTCATAGGTGCGGACCAATGATTGATACCCAACCTTGTGTGCCCGCATTGGAACCCACAAAAAAATAATTTCCTTCGCAATCAAGCCCCGCACCAATACCTGGCAAGGTAAGCGACGGTGCATACTGCTTGATCGCGGATACGTCCGAAATATCAAGCATCTGGAACTGACCGATAGTGGATGCAAGAATGAAGAGCGTAGAATCGCGTGCGAACGAGTCGAGGATGGTGCTTCCGATTGTATAGTGTCCGGTCTTCAAGGGAATCGCCGGGTGCGCTATCGAGAATGTATAGAGTTCGGGCGAACCGGTGGCCGAGCTCATACCGAAGAAAAGATCGTCGCCACGTGCGTAGATACTTTTGCCAACCTCGTAGCCCAATGTCCCGGTCGGATCAAAGGTTGCAGCGAGTGTCGGGTGTGTCTTGTCGTGTACATCGAGTATCACGAGCTCGCGCGATTTGTCATCAGTCGCAAGATACGCATAGCCGTCGCGTACGTAGATTTGGTTGATGCTCCAACCGATAGTGAATCCACCGACCCACTTCGGTGTGTGAGGATCATGGACATCGATGATGTTGAACTCTGGACCAGTAGCGGTCTTCGAAAGTCCGAGGTACACGTAGCCATCTTTATAGAAAATGCTGTTGCCAAGCGCCTGTGATGAGCTCGTGCCGGTGACGAACGGTGTCGAAGACGTCGGGATGAGAAAGTTGGAAGGTTGCGGTATGGCTGTTGGATCTGACACATCGAATATCTGGAGTTGGGAACAATTCGCGGACGGTTTACATGTTTTGAAATTGCTGACGTGGGTGTTGGCAGCATAGAGCGTAGCGTCTGCGACAACGAGTCCACTCACTCCTTCGATGACCGCTGTATTGTTGTCGATGCTGCCGAGATAGCGGGGCTTCATCGTAGGATTTGCAGCATCAAACACAACGAGTGAATCATTGCCGGCGGAGGCTGTCTTCGATACCCCAACATACAACTTCCCCTTGTATGCATCGATTGAGGCAATCGGGTTAGTGACTGAGAACGTGTGACCGATAGGCGGTGTTGTGGGCAAGAGATCACCTGGCGTGAGCGCATACGTTGTACTCTGGGGCACGTGCCAATCGCCCGAGAGTGCTGAATCGCAGGTGTCGAGGGTTCTGGGATCAATGAAGTCGGTGATGAGCTGTGTCAGTGTGACCGAGTGGTTGTGATGCGCCTGGTCAGTCCAGTTCACGATAGCGGCGACATGCTTAGTTGTAAAAGGATCTGGCGCATAATCACCCACCACGAGCTCATCCTGATATACTCCGTCGAGTGACTCTGGTATATTCTCGACGAGCCGAAAATCCTTACGCGCATTACCATACTCGACTTCAAGGAGCGTTTGCGCGCGCATCACCGCGCCAGCATCGGATGCTGTATCTGCAAGGAGTGTCTGATCACCGAATGAAACGAGCGCAACCGCGGTGAGTGTCGATACGATAAGCCCCATCGCAATCAAAATCTCTATCGTCGAAAATCCGCGCATATCAGTTGCTCCACGAGATCTGACCCTCGCTACCGATCGTCGTGGTTGAGGTAAACCCAGTCGGATCAGAAAGAACAATATCCCCGGTCTCTTCGACGTCTCCTGTATTCGCCGCGAACACAATCTCGAAAAGACCGCGCGCAGTAGTCGCTGGGTCTGCGCTAATGACTTCATCAGCAGCCGTGTCGCGTAATGCATAACTTCCACCCTCGAAAACAACATACGTGCCGTGCTGTATGAATACACCGTGTGGCATACCCGTAGCACAGAGCTGCGCCTCACAGTGACCAGTGATTGACTCCGCACGCGCATGTTGCAGGGCAGTGACGAGTGACGATCGGCTCATATGACGGAGCGTTGCTCGATATGCACCTACTGATACAACGAACGTATAGTTGGCGACGAGCGCAATGAGCGCCATGACAATGATGACTTCGATGAATGAGATGCCACGTGCGGCCGATTGTAACAACATGTAATCAGTGAAGCGTAAGGTCTTGCGTTATGCCGTAGATCGGCGTGATGATCGATACGGCAATAAAACCAACGATTGTACCCATGAGGAGCATCAAGACTGGTTCAAGGAGTGTGGTTAGGTTTCGGGTGAGATCGGTGATATCTTCCTCGTACATCTCGGCGATGTACATGAGAGATCCTTGGAGATCGCCGGTTTCTTCACCGACTGCTACCATCTGCGCGCAGAGCGCGGGGAATCGTGTGCTATGTGCGTACATCTCAAGAGAAAGTTTCCTACCACAACCGACTGCGTGCGCTATACCTTCCACAGCTTCCCGATACGCTATATTGTCGATGCTTTCCGCAATGATATCGAGAGCCGGAACGATGCGGACTCCACCTACAAGTAGCAAGCTCAGTGTGCGCGTTATCGAAGCGAGATAGTAGCTGCAGGCAAGCCTGCCGACGATCGGCAACGCGAGTATCCCGTGATCGAGAACGCGTCGTACGCGCGGGATCCGTATAAGAAAAACTCCTATGATAATTACTCCGATAGATCCTATGATCAGCCACACCCCATCGGCGAGAAGGAAACTCGATGCACCGATAAGAAGCCGCGTTGAGAACGGTAGCTGATGTTTGAATCCTTTGAATATGGGCGTTATCTTCGGGAAGATATAGACGGTGAGTACGAGAGAAATGCCGATCGTCGCAATGATAATGATCGCCGGGTACACGAGTGCTCCGAGTACTTTCTTCCGGAGAGTGTCTCGCTTCTTTAATTCTTCCGCGAGATACGCGAGATTACTTCCGAGCGTTCCAGAATTCTCACCAACACGAATGATATTAATAGCGAATACTCCTACCACACGCTCGAATACAGCAAGCGCACTTGAGAGTGTCGTGCCACGAGAAACATCGGCAATGATATGCGTAAGTATGTATCCCGAGGAACGGGACGATCCTGCGACATCGAGCATGAGAAGTCCCTCACGCAGGGGTACGCCGGAGCGCAGGATCATCGCGAGGCGCTTCGCGAAGAGAATTTGTTCCCGTACCGGAAAGCGTAAAAACAGCGGCCGTCTCGTTCGTTCATTCATAACGGAGCTTCAAGACTTCGGCAATACTGGTAATACCCTGCGCTGCTTTGCGAAACCCATCAGCCAAAAGTGGCACCATGCCGTTCTCGATTGCTATTCGTCTAATTTCGCCCGCTGGTAAGCGCATGACAATCGCATCACGTACCGCCCCCGTTACTGCCATCACTTCGTGGAGCCCTGCACGGCCACGAAACCCGGTATGATCACACGTGTTGCATCCCGCACCTAAGAAAAATTGTGGTCGGGATCCGAGAATTTCCGGTGGCACATGCGTTGAGATACTTAACATTTCATGATCATCAAGTGCCTTCGGGGTTTTGCAGACAGCACAGATACGGCGTACGAGTCGTGATCCGATAGCAAGTGACATCGTTGATGCGATGAGATACGGTTCAACCCCCATGTCGAGGAGTCGTGTGACAGTCGTCGGGGCATCATTGGTGTGTAGTGTCGATAAGACGCGATGACCAGTCAATGCAGTATTGACCGCAAGACCTGCGGTTTCTTCATCACGGATTTCACCAA
Source organism: Minisyncoccota bacterium (assembly GCA_035541295.1). Taxonomy (GTDB): domain Bacteria; phylum Patescibacteriota; class Minisyncoccia; order Phycocordibacterales; family UBA2100; genus UBA10103. The sequence goes on along the minus strand of DATKNP010000001.1, from coordinate 8,466 downwards.
CCATAATGACGTCCGGATCTTGGCGGAGCATGCTACGCAAGCCACTACCGAAGGTGAGGCCACTCTTGGGATTTATTTGAATTTGGCGGACGCGCGGAATCGAATACTCTATTGGGTCTTCGAGCGTGATAATTGAAATGTCTGGCTGATTAAGCATTTGCACAAGCGTGTACATGGTCGTCGTCTTACCGGAACCGGTCGGCCCGGTCGCGAGAATCATGCCGTAGGGATGTGCGAGCGCCTGCAAGATAACGTCTTGGTCATGCCCGGTGAACCCCAGCGAGTCGAGTGAGAATTCCGAGGCTCCATCGGAGAGAAGCCTCAGCACCGCATTCTCCCCATAATAGGTCGGCGCAATCGATACGCGCACATCGACCGAAACATTCGTGGCAAGTTGCAAACGGAAGCGTCCGTCTTGTGCTCCATAGTGCTCATCGATGCGGAGACCAGAAAGTATTTTGATCCGTGAGATGACCTCGGCATGAAGCGTACGCGGTAGCGTATATGCATCGGCAAGTGCACCATCAACACGCCATCGTATGCAGAGCAGATCACTACTTGGATCAAGATGTACATCTGATGCACGCGCTGCATGTGCACACTCGATGAGGAGTTCGACTAACCGGATGACCGAACGGTCGGCTTGGATAAATAAGTCGACATTTGTCGGCGCTTCGGTAGATATACCAACCCCATCCACGGACAGAGCAGCAGGTTCTTCTCGAACCCTACGCGACGTAGGAATAAACGCATGGAGACCCCCCATCTTCATACTGTCCCAAAACCCTACATCATCCGACCTTACTCCCTCTCACTTATCCCCAGAATTTACATAGATCAGATCTCTGTAAATTCTGGGGATAACTACAGAGATCTGATCTCTGTAGGACAATGATTGAAAGATGTGATGTGATTATAATCCCCTACTTTCCCCTACTTCTTGAAGAATTCTCTGCGGATCTTTTGGACGTCGTGCGCGAAGGCCGCTTCTTGCTCGCGGCGCGGATAGGCGAGATCAATTTTAAATATTTCGGCTATCGTTCCCGCCTTCACCAAAATGACACGGTCAGCGAGTGAGACTGCTTCTTCGACGAGATGCGAAACCATGACGATCGTTTGTTTCGTTTCGCGCCAGATACGTACAAGATCATCGTGAAGTTCTGCAGTCGTTACCACGTCGAGCGCCGAGAATGGTTCATCGAGCAAGAGCACCGCCGGATCAACGGCGAGTGCGCGTGCGATACCGATGCGCTGACGCTGTCCGCCGGAGAGGTCACTCGGATATTTATCTTTGAACGCAAGCATGTTGAGCATGCGCAGTTGTCGGTCGACGGTGCGGACGACCACTTCTTCCGGCGTATTGCGTGCGCGCAAGCCCAACGCGACGTTTTCGAATACTGAGAGCCACGGGAAGAGAGCGCCGAGTTGGAATGACATCGCAACTTGCGTGGGCTTGTGTATCGTTCCTGTGGTCGGCTCCTCGAGCCCGGCGATGAGTTTGAGGATGGTCGTCTTGCCGCCGCCAGAGGCACCGATGAGACAAATGAACTCACCCTGCATGACGGAGAATGAGACATTATGAATAGCCGACACCTTCTCCTGTGGATATACCTTCTCGACATCCTTGAATTCGATGATGGGATTCATAGGTTACTCAAATCGGAATCGCTGCGCATAATGGAGTAGCTTCTGCCATACAAAGAAATTGAAGAAGCCGATAATGACAACCATCACAAAGACCGTCTGGATGAAAACTCCTATCTGCGCGTCCGCGGCCGCTCTGACAAGAATAGAACCAACCCCGAAGAGATCCTGTGCTGCCGTACCACCAGGAATGTAGGTGTGCAACACTTCGGCGACAATGATGAGGTTCCATCCTTGACCAACGGCCAAAATAGAGCCGGTGACGAGTTGTGGCACAATGGCTGGCAAGAGCACGCGACGGAAGAATGCGAATCCGCGGATACCAAATATGTGCGCGGCGCTTACGATATCTTGCGGGATTATTTTCAAACCCCCGACGACGGCAAAGACGATATTCCATAACATTGAAAGAAACAGGATGAAGATAGCCGCACCGTTGAGAGAATTAAAATCATTGATGAAGAACATGATGATGACCGGAAAGAGTGCAAGCACCGGGACCGATTGCATGATGTCGAAAAGTGGCAGGAGTACTGCTTCGGCCTTGGCACTCGAGGTGACGAATAGCGCAAGCGGTATCGCACAGAGAATCGCACATGCAAACGCAATGGCAATGCGCGCCCACGTTTCGAGTGCTGCGACAAGGATCATGGTGAACGAGGTCGTGGTTCCCGACGGCGGGTTGATGAAGGGAAAGAGGTGTGCGATGAGGTATACGAGCGCGACGATAACGAGCGGACCAAATACGATCGTGTACATCCGCTGTGTGAACGAAACAGGATAGACCAATATGGAGTGGTGATGCGCGCTGTGCACATGCGACGAGAGCTGCTTCATGCATACTATTGTACCGCATCTGTTCACATGCGTTCGTTGTTGACAACAGAGTAAATGAGAGCGAATATCGGGTTGGAACTCGAAACGAAAAGGCGAAAAGGATCGCACGATGTCGTATAGTGAGAAACGGACACCTCAAGAAATTCACGTTCGTCCCGAAGAAACGCGAGTTTACTAACTACTGGCGGCGAGTGCAAAAAGTGAATGGGGTACCTTCAACGAAAAAGACTTTGCCGAGGCCTTGTTGGCTTGGATCAACGCAGCCAACAGAGGCGCTAGTGATCCTTTGTTCAACCGTACAGTAACCGTCATTCCAGATCATGATCTGACTTCCGTCATTGCGAGACTCGGATTCGCATTAGGCTACCGGAAAGGTCAGGAATGGCCGACGCCACAAGAAATCATAAAGATGATGAAGTACTTCGCAAAGAAAGAATTCGGACTCCTACTGTGAAGGCATGTTGTGAATACAGAAGGCCGTCGACGTGGACGGTCTTTTGTTTTTACCTGCTATACTTTGCACATGACCCTGCGTGAAGATCTTGCGCGCATTGTAAAAGGTGATGTCGTCGACGATGCGTCGACGATACAAAAATACAGTCGCGATACGAGCATCTTCGAACGCACTCCGAAAGTCGTTGTCTTTCCGAAGGATGCCGATGATGTCTCGAACATCGTGCGGTACGTGCATGATGAAAAAGCCGCTGGGCACGATGTCTCGCTTGCCGGACGCTCTGCTGGTACCGACATGACCGGCGGTCCACTCACTGATTCTGTTTCGGTTGTCTTTACCAAGTATATGAATCACATCGGAGAGATCGCTGAAGACCATGCCGTCGCCGAGCCCGGCGTGTACTATCGTGACTTCGAGAAGGCAACGCTCGCCGCCTGCGGCAACATAGTTCCGTCATATCCTGCATCACGCGAGTTATGTGCTATCGGCGGTATGGTTTCGAATAATTCTGGCGGCGAACTAACACTCTCCTACGGCAAAACCAATCGGTACATCCGTAGTCTCGACGTGGTGCTCTCAGACGGATCAGCAGCAACATTCGCACCGATATCAACGAGCGAATTGTGGAAGAAAGAGTCACAAAAAGATTTCGAAGGCGAGATCTATACCAAGATGCACAAGCTTCTGCGGGAGAATGAAACAATCATCGAGGCCGCACGACCGCATGTCACGAAGAATTCCGCCGGGTATGCGCTCTGGAATATCATGGACAAATCGCGCGGTACCTTCGACCTCACACAACTCATCGCCGGTTCGCAAGGCACGCTCGCACTGGTCACCAAGGCCGACCTTGGACTCGTGAAGCTCAAAAGTCATCGTGCGATGCTTGTTGTATTCCTCTCCGACATCAAGTTGTTACCCGCAATCGTCCATCGCGTTCTCACGTTCGCGCCCGAATCGTTCGAATCCTACGACGATCAAACCTTCAAGCTCGCGGTGCGGTTCATCCCGCAAATAATTTCGCAATTTGGATTTTTGCGCATGATCAGACTCGGCCTTTCATTCATCCCGGAGCTGTGGATGGCAGCGACCGGTGGCGTACCGAAGCTCATCCTCATGGCTGAATTCGCACAGGATACTAAAGAAGCAGCACTTGAGACGGCGCGCGTCGCGGGAGCGGCGCTTGCTGATCTTCCCGTCAGCGTCAAAATCGCTCGATCAGAGACAGAATCGGCGAAGTACTGGACGATACGTCGCGAGAGCTTCTCACTCTTGCGCAAAAATCTTCAGGGACTTTATGCAGCGCCCTTCATTGACGACCTTGTGGTACATCCGGATGATTATCCGCGGTTCCTTCCCGAGCTCAATACATTGCTCTCGCAACACAATCTCCTCTATACGATAGCGGGACACATCGGCGATGCTAATTTCCATATCATTCCCTTGATGAATCTTGCCGACCCCGCCGCGCGTGCCGAGATACTCGAGTTGCAACCAAAAGTGTATGAACTCGTCGTAAAGTATCGCGGCTCTATCACCGGGGAGCACAACGATGGCATCATCCGCACGCCATATCTCGAGCTCATGTACGGAACCGAGATATGTGGACTCTTCAAACAGGTCAAAGATATTTTTGACCCGTTGAATATATTTAATCCGGGCAAGAAGATCGGTGGGACTGTCGAAGATATCGAGCGAAGCATGCTACGACATTCATAATAGCACGATGGACAATCAATCGTTTTGAGGTTACCGTTGTGCGATGGAAGAATATTATCGTAAAGATCCAGCCACATCAGACACCTCCTTTTTGCTCAAGGTCGTCCAGCCGGGTCTCGCCGGCTTAATGGATGGTTCGGTCTCGACACTCGCACCGATATTCGCCGCGGCATTCGCAACAAATAATTCGCATACGACCTTCCTCATCGGCCTTTCGGCAGCGATCGGTGCCGGGATCAGCATGGCCTTTGCCGAAGCGCTATCGGACAACGGTGCGATGACCGGACGCGGGCATCCCATCATGCGCGGCGCCATTATCGGCGTAATGACGCTCTTCGGTGGAATCTTCCACACGCTTCCCTTCCTCATCCCCTCAATCCACGCCGCACTTTACCTTGCATTCATCGTAGTCGGCATCGAGCTCATGGCGATTGCCTACATCCGCCATCACTTTTTCAACATGAGTTTCTGGCTCTCCATTGTGCAGGTCGTCTTTGGCGGCGGACTTGTCGTCGCGGCGGGATTGCTTATCGGTACATCGTAAGCGCGATAAGCGACGCGGCGAACGATTCTTTACTTGTCTCCGACACTCGCTTCGCTCAAACACCATTCTCGACTGCGAAATAATCGTTCGCCCCGTCGCACTAATATAAATTAGCATCACTTCGCCGGTGCACGACACTGGGAGGAACCGCATCCACACCCAACCGGACGCAGAAATTCATCGAAGTATTCTTCTCCATAGTCATACGAGAGCTCGGCACCCGCGGGGATATTTTTGATGGCATAGATCATGATGCGACCCTTCTCGATGTAAACTTCGCAATTCGGATCGCAGGAGTGGTTGATGTAGCGCGCCGCATTGCTACGCTCTGCCCCGTCAATAGTCCATTGCTCGTCGATCTCGAAGAGGTAACGGGTCTCGAGGGTATCGGCGACCGAAGTTGGGATCTTTTTGCCGACGTATTCGAGGATGAAGTCACCCTTTCGTATCGGCACTTGTGCATAGAGTCCCTGCCCTTTACCGGGCGCGGAACGCTTCACGACGAAGCGATCATCGGTTTTGCGCATTGATGCTTTTTTCATAGGACACGAGAGTATACCCCATGATGGTCTGTGGTAGCAATACAAATCGAGAAGCTATATACTAGGTCGCATGGCAAAAGGCGACAAACTCTCTCACGACCCATACAAAGGCGTCCGTGATTTTTATCCCGAAGATCAGTTCGTGCAGCGCTACATCTTCGAGCATATGGAACGCGTTTGCGAACTTTTTGGCTACGAAGAGTACAATGCGAGCATCTTGGAGAATGCAGACCTGTATCGTTCGAAGACATCCGAAGAGATCGTAAACGAGCAGACCTACACCTTCACCGACCGCGGCGACCGCGAGGTGACGCTCCGACCAGAAATGACACCAACGTTCGCGCGGATGGTCGCGGCACGCGCACGCGAGATACCGCTACCAGCCCGTTGGTATTCAATCCCGAATGTCTTCCGGTATGAGCGACCGCAACATGGCCGACTACGTGAACACTGGCAACTGAACGCCGACATGGTCGGTGCCACGGGTGTCGCTGCTGATGCAGAAATAATCGCCATGGCGCACGCGCTACTCAAAGGCTTCGGTGCCGAAGAGCGTGACTTCGAGATACGCGTCTCCGACCGTCGCATTCTCGACACGATATACGACGAGGTCGGCATCGATGCAGACAAACAGGCTCGAGTGACGCGGCTCTTGGATCGCCGCAGTAAGCTCGGTGACTTCAAGGGCGAGCTCGCGAAGATCCTTCCAAGTGATGTCGTTGAGACGCTCGTCGACCACATCGATCGCACCACGTCGACTGCATACCTCGAATCGCTCCGGGTCGAACTCGCGCACATGGGAGTCACCAACATGATCGTTGACACGAAGATAACGCGCGGATTCGACTACTACACCGGCATGGTCTTCGAGGTTTTTGATGCCGCGGAAGGCAACCCCCGCTCGATGATGGGTGGCGGACGCTACGACAACCTCACATCGCTCTTCGGCAGCGATCCTATTCCAGCAATCGGCTTCGCAATGGGCGACGTCACCGCACGCGACTTCCTCGAAAGTCACAATCTCATGCCAGTGTACGCTCCGGCGACCGAGCTTATGCTCTGTGTGGTAGACGAAAGTGCAATGAGTCATGCGCAGCGTCTCGCGCAAGATCTACGACGCGAAGACATAACCACCGCGGTCAATCTCTCAGATAAGCGCATTGGTGATCAGATTCGCCAGGCAGACAAGATGAAAATCCCCTTCATCATTGCCATCGGCACCCAAGAACGCGATACCGGCCGCTATACCGTCAAGAACTTGTCGACGGGGGCGGAGACGGCGCTTACTGCCGACCGTATCGCGGATTATTTGTTCAGCTCGCTGGGATAATTGAGAGTATGCGGGCTATCACGTTCGACATTGAAACGGCGAATTGGATCACGGACACCGGTTCGAACGGTCCGGCGGATCTCACCATCGCGATCGTTTGTATCCACGATTCAGAGACGGGCGAATATTCAAGCTATCTCGAGAACGAGTTGCCGAGGCTTTGGCCGATACTCGAACGTGCGGATCTTCTCATCGGTTACAACTCCGATCATTTCGACATTCCCCTCTTGAACAAATATTATCCGGGTGATCTCAGCAAGATTAAGAGTCTCGACATTATGGTCGAGGTACAGAAAGCAATCGGCCGACGTCTCAAACTCGACACACTCGCTGAAGGCACACTCAATGACAAAAAGCTCGACGGCAAGGGCGGGCAATCCCTCGTCTGGTGGCGGGCTGGCGAAGTGGAAAAAGTCCGGGAATATTGCATCCATGATGTGAAGCTCACGCGCGACCTCTTCGACTATGCGATGAAAAATGGCGTGCTCAAGTACAAAGAGCTTGGCAAGCTTCGTGAGGTCAAGCTCGATACTACACAATGGCTCACCACGGCGGGTGCGCCGATGACGTTTACGCTCGGGTTGTAAGAAATATTCGGTGCTTGGGGTCGGGATCGAACCGACGACCCTTCCCTCTTCAGGGGAATGCTCTACCAACTGAGCTACCCAAGCGCATGGCTACTTTACCATAACGCCCATATTTTTCATCCCGCCGTGTTTTATTGGGAGGTCGTCGTACTGGAAGATGCCTGCATGAAGCTCGGTAGATGCGACTCTATATTTTTAATAGCACTTTCGAGGCCACTGAAATTATTCTGAACAGTGGTGGTTGTACCTTCGGCTTTATTAAGCAGATTGATAAGGTTGTCGATCGAAGCACTCATATAGGTCGTATAAAACCATAACGGTCCAACAATAAGGATGAGGTAAAAGATAAATTTGAATATGCTGCCAACGAACGCACTGCGGCGCATCGCGTGGAGCATCTGGTTGTTCTCGCGCACGAGTCGAATCATCTCATGTGCCGAGTCTGGGCTGTTGGGATCCATAGCGGTAATTCTATCATGCAAACCTTCATGGTACAGTGCGACAATCCCCTCGTAGCTCAATGGATAAGAGCAATCCCGTCCTAAGGGAAAGATGTAGGTTCGATTCCCGCCGAGGGGACTTGCAATTTAGGCAATCGCGAGCACCTCGCGCAGGCGCGGCTCGTCGAAGCCGACGATGATTTCATCACCGACAAGGATGACGGGCACGCCCATTTGGCCGGTCTTTTCTATCATTTCTTGGCGCTTCGGGAGGTCGGAGGCGACGTTGTAGTCGGTGAAGGCGATGTGGTGCTCGGTGAAGAACTCTTTGGCGGCGTGGCAGAAGTGGCAGCTCGGGGTCGAATAAAT